>JAEVZY010000145.1 GCA_023392035.1 Pseudomonadota bacterium
CGGCCGCCCCAGCCAGTGTCGCGGCCTTGCGCCGCGCCGCTTCGCGCCGCGCAATCCACAAGGTGGAGCCGCAGATCACGCTGCCGCCCAGGATGGTCCACTGGCTGGGCTGGTCGGCAAACATCAGCCAGCCCAATATGCTGGCCCAGACCAGATCCAGGAACTTCACCGATTGGGTGGCCGAGATATCGGCGCAGGCAAAAGCGCGAGTCAGGCAGTAATGCCCGGTTGAACCCAACAGGCCGCAGGTGAAGAAAATCAGCCATTGCGACAGCTGCGGCCATTGCCAGTGCGGCAGTGCGAAAGGCAGGGTCAGCGCCGCCACCGTCACCGCCTGCCACAAGACGATGGTGGGGGCGGATTCGTAACGGGTGAGCGCCTTGGTGATCAGGAAGGAGGCCGCAAAGGCCGGCGCCGAGGCCAGCATCACCAGCGTGTACATGCCGCCGCTGCCGGCCATGCGCGGACCGACCACCAGCATGATCCCGGCAAAGCCCAGGCCGGCCGCCAGCCAGCGGTCCCAGCGCATCTTTTCGCCAAACACAATCGCCGCGCCGATCATCACGAAGATCGGGGTGGTGAAGCCGATCGAAGTGACATCCGGCAGGCTCATGTGGGGCAGGGCGATGAACCACAGGCCGAGCGCGAGTGCATGCACCGCGCCACGCGTGAACTGGCCGCGCACATTATTGGGACGAAAGGCGGCAAAGCCCAGGCGCAGGATCAAGGGCAGCATCACCAGCACGCCAAACAGGTAGCGCAGGAACTGGGCTTGCAGGGGATCCATCACCAGGGTCATCTTGCGCAGCAGCGCATTGAGCATGCAGAACAGCACGCCCGACAGCATGGTCCAGACCATGCCGCGCACCACCGGCGGCAGGCGCCGCACACGGCGATGGGTTACGCGCGCATGGCGCAGCAGCCGCGGCGGCTTGCTGACCTTGTTGCCGTTGCCGGCGCCGTTGCCACTATCGGGCGCGCTGGCGCTCACGTTATGCGCCAACGGCCGTCTTGTTCAACGGCGCGGCTGTCTTGTTGCAGCTTGATCAGGTGCGCCGTCAGCGAGCGCAAGGCCATGGCGTGGCGCTGCGCGGGGACATCTTCATACACTACGGGCACCAGCTCGGCGGCGCTGGCGCTTTCCACTTTTTGCAGGGCCGCCAGCACTTTCGCTTCGCGCGCCAGGCGGTGCGCCACCAGGCGATCGATGCGCTCATCGGGCTGGTCCATCAGAAAACCGTGGCCGGGGGCCAGCCATTCAATGCCCTGGCCGCGAATTTTTTGCAGCGAGGCCAGGTAGACCGCCATGTCGCCATCCGGCGGATTGATGACCACCGTCGAGCCCTGCATGATGTGGTCGCCCGTGAACAGCATTTGATCCTGTTCCAGCAGATAGCAGCAATGGTTGGATGCATGGCCGGGCGTGTGCACCACGCGCAGGCTGAGGCCGCCGATGTCAAAGCGCTGGCCATCGACCGGCACCTGGTCCGGGGCGAAGGCACTGTCATGGAATTCCGAGGCCGGCGCCGGCATGCCGACAACTTTGGCGCCGGTCATGGCCTGCAGGCGGGCCGCGCCGGGCGAGTGGTCGCGATGGGTGTGGGTGGTGAGGATCAGGCCGATGCGCCCCTGTCCCTGTTCGGCCACGCGTGCCAGGTGTTCTTCGATATCGGGACCGGGATCGATCACGGCCAAGGCTTCGTCATTGCCGACCAGGTAGGTGTTGGTGCCGGGCCCGGTCATGAAGCCGGGATTGGGCGCGGCAATGCGCCAGACATGCGGCGACAACTGCGTGACCGTGCCGGGAATGATTTCCGACCATGAGGTGCCGCGGCCTTCGGGATCGAGCTTGCCGATTTCCGCATAGGCGAATTCGCCCGGCGACAGCACCTTGCGTCCCTGGCGGTTGACGGAGACGCGCGGCACCATCTGCGGCCGGCTGCGCGGCGAGGCGGCCCAGTCCATCATGGCGGCCACGCTGGCGAAGCGCTGCAATTCGCGCAAGGTGCTCTGGGTGGCGTGCGCCAGTTTCATTTCGCCGTTGGCGGCGCGCTGCAGGGCATCGGCGGGACGGATCCACAGGCTGGCGATGGTTTCTTCGTCATCATGCGAACCCTCCTGTCCGGACGGCGCCACGGCAATGAAGAAACGGGTATCGAAGCGCTTGGGCGTGCCCACCGGGGTGATCCAGTGGCTGAGATAGGCCAGGTCGTCGGGCGCCAGGGTACAGCCGCGTTCTGCCAGCAGTTGTCCCAATGACAGCGTGCCGCGCGAGAGTTGCTGGCGCAGGCTTTGGGTTTGTTCCGCAGCAGGAAGCCGCGCGTGCGAGCCGTCTGCCGTGCGCGCCAGCAGCAAGCCGGCCTCTTCGAAGCATTCGCGGATGGCCGCCACCACATAGGCGGCGCCGCCCCGCTCCAGTCCCAGCATGCGGCTGAAAGCCTGGTCATCCAGGCCATGGGAAGGATCGTGATCGGCCGGGTCCACCGCGCCGCCGGGAAACACGTGCACCCCGGCCATGAAGCTGGCAGCGAGGGTGCGCTGCATGAGAAAGACTTCGGGACCATCGCTGCCATCGCGCACGACGACGACGGTGGAAGCGGGACGGGGCGGCTTGCTGGTCATGGGAATCTGGCGCGCGGTGTGGGTGGCAGACGCTGATTGTAAGCGAGTGGCCAGCTGCGCGCTGGGAAGAACAGGCGGGCAAACCGCTTTCTGCTTTTGGCGTATCCTTGCGTTCCCGCCAAGCACCCGCTGGCACTGACAGGACACGTACTTGAGCGAGCTGCTTCATTACAGGATGGATCTACTGCGCCGTTCCGGCTTGGCCGCAAGCGGGCTGCGCGGTGTTGAACGCGAAGCCCTGCGGGTGGATCGTGCCGGGCGCCTGGCGCGAACGCCGCATCCGGCGGTGTTGGGTTCGGCCCTCACCCATCCCAACATCACGACCGATTATTCGGAAGCCCTGATTGAACTGGTCAGCTCGGCCCATGCTTCCAACGCGGACCTGATGCATGAGCTGGACCTGGTGCATCGCTTCGTGCAACAAGGCTTGGGTGAAGAAAGCCTGTGGGCCGCATCCATGCCGGCAGAGCTGCCGTCGGAAGCCGAGATTCCCATCGCCTGGTATGGCAATTCGCACATCGGCATGTTGAAGCATGTGTACCGGCGCGGCCTGGCAGTGCGTTACGGCAAAGCCATGCAATGCATCGCCGGCATCCATTACAACTTCTCGCTGCCCGAAACGTGGTGGGAAGTGCTGGGCCGCGATGAAGGCAGCACGCTTGGCGCGCGCGATGAGCAATCGGCGCGCTACATTGCGCTGATTCGCAATTTCCATCGGCGTGCCTGGTTGCTGATGGTCTTGTTCGGCGCTTCGCCTGCGCTGTCTGCCGGCTTCCTGCAGGGGCGATCGCACCAGTTGCAGGAGATTGGGCCGGATACCCTGGCGCTGCCGCATGCCACCAGCCTGCGCATGAGCGATCTCGGCTATCAGAACAAGGCGCAGAAGGGGCTGATCCCCACTTACAACAGCCTGGACGAATACATGACCGGCATGGCGCGTGCGGTGCGCATGCCCTGGCCGGAGTATGAGGCGCTGGGCCTGCGGCGCGACGGCGAGTGGATCCAGATTTCCACCAATGTGCTGCAGATCGAGAACGAGTATTACGCCAGCATCCGGCCCAAGCGCGTGACCCGTTCCGGCGAACGGCCGCTGCAAGCCCTGTGCGAGCGCGGCGTGCAATATGTGGAAGTGCGTTGCATCGACGTCGATCCCTTCGAGCCGAGCGGCATCAGTGCCGACACCGCGCACTTCCTGGATGTGTTCCTGACCACCTGCGCCCTGGCGGAAAGCGCGCCCTCCACCGAGGCCGGTTTCGAGGAATGCCGTTTCAATTTCGCCAGCGCCGTGCGCGAGGGACGCCGTCCCGATTTGTCCTTGCAGCGCGATGGCCAGACCATCAGCCTGCGCGATTGGAGCCTGCAACTGCTGGAAGAAATGCAGCCCGTGGCGCAATGGCTGGATGCGGCAGGGGGCGGCGAATTGCATCAGCAAGCCCTGCGTACGCAACTGGCGCGCATTCAACAGCCGCAAGACTTGCCTTCGGCGCGCGTGCTGGATGCGATCCAGCAGCATGGCGCTTCCTTCCACCGTTTCGCCCTGGCGCAAAGCCTGGCCAACCGCGACGCCTTGCTGGCGCGCCCGGTAAGCGGCAGCGAACTGCAGCAGATGAAGAAACTGGCGGCAGACTCGCTGGACCAGCAGCGTGAAATCGAAGCGGCCGACCAGGGCAGCTTTGATGATTTCATCGAGGCCTATCGACTTGCCACGCCGAGCCAGTTGTGCTGCAACTGAGGACCTCCAACTGAGGGCGCAACTGAGGGGCGATTGCCTGCCTGAACTGCCGCCGGCCTGACTCAGGCGACGCCGATGTCTTCCAGGCGCGCCACCCGATACAGGTTGCGTCCCTCCTGCTTGGCGTCATACAGCATGGCGTCGGCCTTTTGCAGCAGCACGGTGGGGTCGACATTGCCGTTGCGGCAAAAGGCCAGTCCCACCGAGACGCCGATGGCGACCGTCACCCCGTTCAGGAAGAAGGGCGTCTGCACCGCCTGCACGATCTTGATGGCGATCGCTTCGGCGTCGGCTTCGCGCGCCAGATCTTCCATGATGACGGTGAATTCGTCGCCACCCAGGCGGGCAATGGTATCGCTGGCGCGCAAGGCCTGGTTCAGGCGCCCGGCGAAGGCTTGCAATAGCAGGTCGCCGGTGTGGTGGCCGTGGGTGTCGTTGACCGACTTGAAGTAATCCAGGTCGAGGAACATCACCGCCAGCAGGGATTGTTCATGCGCGCTTTTTTCCAGCGCCGCGTGCATGCGGCGGCGGAAGCCGTCGCGGTTGTAGAGGCCGGTCAGGCTGTCCATCTCGGCCAGCTTTTGCAGGCGGAACTGTTCCAGCTTGCGTGCCGTCACATCCTGAACCATCAGATGCAAGCCGGCCACGCGGCGTCCCTCGGCGATCTGCGGAATGAAGGTGGATTCGACGCAGCGGTAGTTTTCATTGGCGCCGGATTCGCGTTCGAAGATCACCTTCTCGCCGGCCAATGCGCGCTGCAGGTGCGGCAGCAGCGCATGGTATTCGGCCGGATCGAGGAAGGCGTTCAAGGGTTGGTCGCGCAAGGCCTGGCCGGGTTGGGCGTATTCGTCCTCCCAGGCCTTGTTGGCAAAGCGCAGGTGCAAATCGCAATCCACCCAGGCCACCAGCGCCGGCAGGGTGTCGGCCACGGTGCGCAGGCGCTGTTCGCTTTCGGCCAGGGCGCGCTCGTGCAGCACGCGCTCGGTGATGTCTTCCACCGTGACCGAATAGCCGCGCAGCTGCGCTTCAATCACGATGGGCGCGGTTTTGATCGCGGTCCAGACCACATGGCCGTTGCCGTGCATGAAGCGCAGGTTCACTTGGAAGCAGGCGTGCTCCGGGTCGCGCGCTCCACGCAGCCGGGCATCGCGCCAGGCGCAAAACAACTTGATGCGATCTTGCCGATGAATTGCCTGCAGCCAGCCGAAACCGCGCGTTGCGCAAGGCGACAATCCGGCGATGCTTTCAAAGCGGCGATTGGCGTAGCTGCAATGGCCTTGCGCATTGGTTTGGAACAGGCCCAGGGGCGAGGCGTGATAGGCCGCGTTCAGTTCGGCCTGGTCCGCCAACACCCGCAAGAAGGCCGGATGCGGAGACGGTTCGACACTGGTTGAAGGGCGGCGCATGAGCGAACTCTGGTGGTCTCCTTGATTTGAGGCGCCATGCGCAAGCATGGGCCGAAGCAAGGGGGAGACTACCGAGAGTCTTGCCGGAGGGAAGCAAGTATTAGCTTGCCATGGGGCATTGCGCGCGCAGTGAATTCAATCAGCGCACAAAGGTTTTGGAGAGAGGCAAGTCTGCGCGCGTCCTGCAAGGGAAGCATATTGCGTCGCAGTCCGACGCTGCGCAGAGTCAGTGTCGGACCCTGCAAGAGTCCGACACTCGGCAACGAATCACTGTTCGCTCTTGCGCGCAGTTTGTGCAGGGCGTGCGCGGCCCTGGCCCTGACGCGCCGGATTGCTGCGCCCCGCACCCGCATTCGCACCGCCGTTCCCACCGCCATTTGCAGCGCGATTCGCACCACCGTTGCCACGCCCCGCGCCGCCATTGCCGCGCGCGGCATTGCCGCCGCCCTGGCCCGCTCGCGGCTGGTTGTTGTGGCGGCCTTGGCCGCTGCGCAATTGGATCGGCTGCGGCTTGGCGTTCGGATCCGGTTCAAAGCCGGGAATCACTTCGCGCGGCAGATTCTGCCGGATCAGTTTTTCTATGCCCTTGAGCATCTGGTGTTCATCCACGCAGACCAGCGATACCGCTTCGCCGGTGGCGCCGGCGCGGCCGGTGCGGCCGATGCGGTGTACGTAGTCTTCCGGCACATTGGGCAAGTCGTAATTCACCACATGCGGCAACTGGTCGATGTCGATGCCGCGGGCAGCGATGTCGGTGGCCACCAGCACGCGCAGTACGCCCTGCTTGAATTCGGCCAGGGCCTTGGTGCGCGCGCTCTGGCTCTTGTTGCCGTGGATGGCCATCGCGGAAATGGATTCGCGCTCCAGCTGTTCCACCAGCTTGTTGGCGCCATGCTTGGTGCGGGTGAAGACCAGCACTTGCGACCAGTCGCGGCTCTTGATCAGGTGCGCCAGCAAGGGATGCTTCTTGTCGCGGTCGACCGGGTGGATCTTTTGCTCGATCACTTCCACCGCCGAGTTGCGGCGCGCTACTTCGATCATGGCTGGCGAATCGAGCAGGCTGTCGGCCAGGGCCTTGATCTCGTCCGAGAAGGTGGCCGAGAACAACAGGTTCTGGCGCTGGCGCGGCAAGGCGGCCAGCACTTTGCGGATGTCGCGGATGAAGCCCATGTCGAGCATGCGGTCGGCTTCGTCCAGCACCAGGATTTCGAGGCGCGAAAGATCGACCGTGCCTTGCTCCATGTGGTCCAGCAGCCGGCCCGGCGTGGCCACCAGGATGTCGAGGCCGCCGGCCAGCAGCTTGATCTGAGGATGAATGCCGACGCCGCCGAAAATCACGCCCGAGCGCAGCTTCAGGTATTTGCCATAGGTACGCACGCTTTCTTCAACCTGGGCCGCCAGTTCTCGGGTCGGGGTCAGGATCAGGGTGCGCACGGACTTGGCGCGCGGACCCGGCTTGGCGGCGCTCGTGGTCAGGCGTTGCAGGATGGGCAGGGTGAAACCGGCGGTCTTGCCGGTGCCGGTCTGGGCGCCTGCCAGCAGATCGCCACCTTTCAAGACGGCGGGAATGGCTTGTTTCTGGATCGGGGTGGGGGCGGTGTAACCGCTTTCAGCGACGGCGCGAACAATCGCGTCGGACAAACCTAGTTCGGAAAAGGACATAGAGAAATCATTGAGGCCGCGCCGGATGGGCGCGGCGGTTGAAGCGAAGGCTGCGATTGCAGCCGCGAGTGGGTTGCCGCGAACGCTGCTGTAATCAGCGCGCGAAGGGCGAAAGCAGTTGCACCATCTGCGCAAACACGCGCGGTGAACCGGCCAGCACGTCGCCCTTGTAGAGGTAGTCGGAGTCGCCCTTGAAATCGCCGACGATGCCGCCCGCTTCCGCGATCAGCAGCGAGCCGGCGGCGATATCCCAGGGCTTCAAGCCTTTTTCAAAGAAGCCGTCCAGCCGCCCGCAAGCCACATAGGCCAAATCGAGCGCGGCCGAGCCGGGGCGGCGCAGGCCGGAACAGGCCTGGGTCATGACGCGGAACATCGAGACATACTCGTCCAGGCCGCCCATGTCGCGATAGGGGAAGCCGGTGCCGATCAGGGCTTCGGCCAGCTTGTCGCGCCGGACCACGCGGATGCGCTTTTCATTCAGATAGGCGCCGCCGCCCTTGGAGGCGGTAAACAAGTCATTGCGATTGGGGTCGTACACCACGGCCTGGGTGATCTGGCCGCGCTGCTGCAGCGCGATCGACACGCAGTATTGCGGGAAGCCGTGGATGAAATTGGTGGTGCCGTCCAGCGGATCGATGATCCAGACGTTTTCGTTTTCGTCGTGCAGGTTCTCGGAAGGCCCCGATTCCTCGGCCAGGATGGCATGGTCGGGATAGGCGGCGCGCAAGACGTCAATGATGGCGTGCTCGGCCGCGCGGTCGACTTCAGTGACGAAATCGTTATGGCTTTTTTGAATGACTTGCAGGCGGTCAAGTTCAAACGAGGCGCGGTTGATGACCGAGGCGGCGCGACGGGCGGCTTTCACCGCCGTATTCAGCATGGGATGCATGGGGCTTCCGTTAGAATGGACGCCGTCGACCGATAGCAGCAAGCGCCAGGCTTGCCAGGGACGACGTCCGTAATTTAATGAGCAGGAAAATCTTTGAGCAGGAAAATTTGCCGGACCGCGCCGGCTTCTCGCCCGCGGACGTGGCAGCGGCCGCGTTGTGGGCCGGTTTTCCAAAACCCAGTATTCTAAACGATGCAGTCGCCAAAATCCCAGGCCGTGCCCCATGCTTGATTCACTTCGCTTCGTGCTGGTGGAAACCAGTCACCCTGGCAACGTTGGCGCCGCGGCGCGCGCCATCAAGACCATGGGTTTTGATGAACTGGTATTGGTGCGGCCGCGCTTTGCCGATGCGGCAAGCCAGGACGAGGCCGTGGCCTTTGCCAGCGGCGCGCTGGATGTGCTGCAGAACGCGCGGGTGGTCGACACGCTGGAAGAAGCCCTGGACGGCGTGCAATTCGCCGCCGCCTTGAGCGCCCGCTTGCGCGAATATTCCCCGCCGGTCTTGAGCCCGCGCGAGTTCGGCCAACAAAGCGCCGCCCGTCGGGACGTGCAATTTGCGCTGGTGTTCGGCAGCGAACGTTATGGTTTGTCCAATGAGTCGGTGCTGCAATGCCAGGCGCTGGTGAACATTCCGGCCAACCCGGCTTACTCTTCGCTCAACCTGGCGCAGGCGGTGCAATTGCTGGCCTATGAGTGCCGCATGGCAAGGCTGGCCGATACCGCCGCGGAAACGGCAACTAAAACCAACATCGGATTTGAAGGCGTGCCGGCCAGCGCTGTGCAGGTGGAAGGGATGCTGCTGCACTTGGAACAGGCGCTGGTTCAGCTTGGGTACCTCGACCCGGACAATCCGAAGAAGCTGATGCCGCGCCTGCGCCGCCTGTTTTCACGCGCCGGCCTGGAAACGGAAGAGGTGAATATCCTGCGCGGCATCGCCACCCAGATCCAGCAGGCGCTGGCGCGCGGCGCCGCCAAGCCCCGGCCCTGACAACCCTGACAAGGGACCAGGGTTCAGG
>JAEVZY010000151.1 GCA_023392035.1 Pseudomonadota bacterium
CCCGGGTGCCGCGAGACGAGGCTCGCGAGGCCGGCGAGTTCTTCGGTGATGGCGGGCAGCCCGTCGCGCAGGCGCTGGCGGATGGTTTCAATTTGCATAGGAGATGCCCAATGTTTCGGCGGGCAGGCAGCGATTCTACAGTTTCGGCCTGGCACGGGATACACTTCGCAAAAGATCGGCTTTGAAAGCTGGCTAAGGGGAAGCAAGTACCCAAGGAGAGGATGACAAACAATGGCGACTCTGATTCCGGCGTATTCCACTTGCGTTTCGCGCATGACCTCAGGCGAGAGCCGCTTCGCGCGGCGACTCGAAGCCAAGCTTGAGGACGACTATCTGTGTTGGTACGACGTGCCGATAGGCGAGAAAACGCGCCATCCGGATTTCATCGTGTTTCATCCCAGCCGTGGCTTGCTGGTACTGGAGCTCAAGGACTGGAACCTGGACACCATCCAGTCACTCGACAAGCAGCAAGCAACAATTCTCACCGACCGCGGCCTGGTGCATGAGCTCAACCCGCTGGAGCAGGCCAGGCAGTACATGTTCGCGATCGTCTCCCGATTGGAGCGCGACCCCAGCTTGCTTTTTCCGCTCGGCTCGCGCAAAGGCAAGCCTTTCTTTCCCTATGGGCATGGTGTGGTCCTGACCAACATCACGCGCCGCCAATTTGAATCGACCGACCTCGGCGAAGCCATTCCTCCACATCTGGTGATCTGTCGTGACGAGTTTCTTGAAAGCGTGGATTCGGAAGAACTGCAGTCACGGCTGTGGCAGATGTTTCCCTATAAATTCACGATGAAGCTTTCGCTGCCTCAGATTGATCGCATCCGCTGGCATATATTTCCGGAGGTGCGCATCCACACACAGGCGGATCTGTTTGCGGAGGATGAGGCGGCCATCCAGATTCCCGAGCTGTTGCGCGTGATGGATCTGCAGCAGGAACAATTGGCGCGCAGTCTGGGAGAGGGGCATCGAGTCATCCACGGCGTGGCGGGTTCCGGCAAGACCATGATCCTCGGCTATCGCGCCGAGTATCTTGCGAAGGTTTGCCGGCAACCGATCCTGATCCTCTGCTACAACAAGACCCTGGCTGGCAAGCTCGAGAGCGTGATGCGCGCCAAGGGCTTGCAGGACAAGGTTCATGCAGTGAACTTCCACGCTTGGTGCGTGCGCCAGTTGAAGTCCTATCACGTTGAACAGCCGAAAAATGAGGGTGACAATGACGCATTTTTCCGGGCCTGCGTGGACAAGACCATCCAGGCCGTGGACCGCGGCCTGATCCCAAAAGGCCAGTACGACGGCATCCTGATCGATGAAGGGCACGATTTCCAGCCGGAGTGGTTCAAGCTGATCGTGCAGATGGTGAATCCCGATTCGAATTCCTTGCTGGTGCTGTATGACGACGCGCAGTCGATCTACCGGAAAAAGAAGCAGCTACGCTATTCCTTTTCAAGCGTGGGCGTGCAGGCCAAGGGCCGTACCACCATCCTCAAGCTCAACTATCGCAACACCGCGGAAATCCTCGCCGTGGCGCGCGCTTTTGCCGGCGATCTGCTGACAGGAATCGAGGCCGATGAAGACCAGGCGCCGGTGGTGCCTCCCATGAGCGCCGGTCGCCACGGCCCCAAGCCACTGCTGATCAAGCTGCCCGAATTGAAGGCGGAGGCCGATTACATCATTCAGTGCCTGCGCGATGCACACAAGACCGGCATGCCATGGCGCGATATGGCGGTGCTCTATCGCCATCATGAAATCGGACGGACGCTTGCGGACTCCATGAAAAGAAGGGACATTCCTTGCCAATGGCAATTTGAGATGCGCAAGGGTTTTGACAGCGCACACGACAGCGTAAAAATTGTCACCATGCACAGCAGCAAGGGACTGGAGTTTCCATTGGTTTGCATCCCTTCGGTCGGTTCAATCTCCAAGCGAGAGGAGGAAGAAACCGATGAAGACCAATTGCTCTACGTAGCCATGACGCGCGCCACGCAGGAGTTGGTGATGACGTATCACCAGCCCGGAGAATTGGTGGACCGGCTACAGAGCGCGATCGGCGCGGTGGAGCGGATTTGAGCCCGCGGCGGGCTTGAGTTGCGGGCGCCGCCGCTCTTTCAGCGACTGCTTCGATCCCTTTCGATCTGGATTTCCAGATGCGCCGGTATCGGCATCGGGCGGAACATGCTGACATTGCTGCCGCCCGTGTTGCCGCGCGGGACCTTGCCCGCGGCCGAGCCCAGCGCGCCCAACAGGATGCGCAGGACCTGGCCCCAGGCATCCTGCCGGGCGCGGCGCCTGAGCGCAACTTGCAGCATGGCCCAATGGCTGCGCACATGCGGCAGCACGTAATACTGACCCAGCACATGGGCGGTCTCCAGATGGCGCATGGCGCGCGACAGGGCGCCGCTGCGAAATTCCCGCTGCGCGGCTTGCATCTCTGCCTCGAAGGCGGCTTTCAGTTCCGGACTCATTTCAATTCTCCTTGGTGGGCGCCCAGCGCATTCAAGGTCGCGAGAAAGGCGTTCAAGTCTTTCTGCTCCTGTGCATTCAAGGGCGCGGGTTTGAGTTCACTGTGGCCGCGCACGGCGGCCGGCGCTTGCGCGTAGTGGCGCACAACCTCTTCCAGCGTGGCGATCTGGCCCGCGTGCATATAGGGTGCACGCAAGGCCACATTGCGCAGGCTGGGTGTCTTGAAGGCGCCGTCCATGGCGTGGTCGTCGTCGGCCAGAAAGCGCAGCTCCTGGCATTGCTCCGCTGCGGCGTCGCTGTAGCGGCCCAGGCAGTTGAATTCATCCGCGCGCAGTCTGGCGATGGCGGCCTGGCGTCCGGCATCGGCGGCTTGGCCCGGGCGCGGGGCAATGCCGGTATTGTGGAAATGCTGGTCGCTCAGCAACGGCCCGTTGTGGCAGGTGACGCACTGGCCTTTGCCGATGAAGAGGCGCAGACCGTTTTTTTCCTGCGGGTTGAGAAGGGCGATCGATTGCGGGTCGCGCCGCACCAGTCCTTCCACATAGCGGTCCATGCGCGAGGCGCTCGGCGTCAGGCCCCGCTCAAAAGCGGCGATGGCCTTGCCGAGGTTGGCGAAAACCCGCGAGACATGATGACGGTCAGCCTTGCTCATGCCGGCCCATGCCGCGCGTTGCGCTGCCGTGCCGAGCGGACTGGCTTGCTCCGGCAGATGGCTCAGATCGGGCAGGGCGCCGAACAGTGCCTGGTAGTCGTCGCGGTAATGCCTGGCCATCAAATGCGCCAGCGCCAGACGATTGCTGCCATGTTCGAGCGGATCTTCCAGCGGCCCCAGGGCTTGCGACCAGAGGCTGTCCTTGCGGCCATCCCAGAACAGGAAAGGGCTGTGCGCCGCGCCGGCCAAAGGCATGCTGCGCCGCGTGCCGGTGCCCATGCCCTGGCCGAGCGGCAGGCCATCCTGGAACTGCCGCTGCGGCTGATGGCAAGTGGCGCAGGAAACCTTGCCATTGCCGCTGAAGCGCGGGTCGGAAAAAATCCGCTCGCCCAGCCTGGCCGCGGCCGGATTGGCGGCGTAGGCATTGGATGGGTCGGCCGGCACGGGCGGCAACTCGGAGATGCTCAGGGACGAGAGCAAGGCAATTTCGTCCGCGTTCCAGCCGTCAAAGGCGATGGCCTTGAACGGCGCGGCCAGCGCGGCGCAAGCGAACAAGGTCGCCGCCAGCAGCCCCGCGCGCCAGGTGGTGGAAGTCCTCATGGCCGCAAGCGGTTGGCAGCCAGTGGCGGCAGGGCAGGGCCGGCGGCAATGATGGTATTGAACGTCACTTCATCGCGACCGGCGCTGCCGTCGATCCTGAGCTTGATTTCCCACCAGCCGGGCATGCTGAACTTCATGCCTTCCAGTAGGTAGCGGCCGTCGCCCAGTTCCCGGGTCACGCGCGGCTTGGTCGGAAAGCCGTGACCGTGCTGCGGCATGCCGCCGCCCACTGCAATTTGGGCGCCGGTGATGGCTTGGCCGGAGGGCGACTGCAAGCGGATTTCCCAGGCGTGCAACTGGTTGATCTGTACCGGCTCGGCCACCGGCAGCAGGCGCACCTGGTATTTGCTGTGGGCGGTGACCCGATCGGGGGCGAGATTCAGGTCGGCCGGCATGGCCATGCAGCCGGCCAGCGAGAGACTGGCGGCCGCAATCAGCGGCACGAAGAGTTTTTTGAACATGGCGATGTCCTTGAGGGGGAATTCAAGAAAGGACGCGCCGGCCCGGCATGCAGGCCGGCGCGGCTCAGGCCTGGGCCTGAACGGGCGAACAGGCGCAGCTGCCTTGGCAGTTGCAGCCGGGACCGCAGTTGCAGTTGGGACCGCAATTGCAGCCGCTGCTGCCGCTATTGAGGCGATTGGCGCTGGCGCAATTGCAGGGATCGCAGGCGCAGGGATTGCAGGCGCAGGCGCTCTGGACGGTGGCTTCTTTCATGGCGTTTCTCCTTGGTTGAGGGAGAGGCCAGTGTAGGGAGCGAAGCGCCGCCGGGCTTGAATGAAACGGCTGAAGTGGGGCTTGAAGTGTGAGCTTTGAATGCGTGCTCAAGTCGCGCGCTGGACGCTGATGGCCGGCACGCCGAACATGCGCTTGAAGCTGCGCGAGAAATGCGCCGAATCGGCGAAGCCGCCGGCTTGCGCGGCCTCGGTCAGGCTCGATCCGGCGGCATAGGCGGCGACCGCCATTTCCATGCGCAGCCAAAGCACATAGGGCCGGAAGCGAATGCCGGTTTGTTCCAGGAACAAGTGGCGGAAACGCTCGGGCGACAGGTGAACCGCCTCGGCGATGTCGGCCATGCTGACCGGCTGATCGAGCTGCGTGCGGATCACCTCGATGGCATGCGCAATGCGCGCATCCAGCGGCTTGACCGGAAGCGGCTCGAGCGCGGTCAGCCGCGTGATGACCGCCTGCGCTCGGCGCACCAGCTCGTCATTCGCGACCGGCTGCGCGAAGGCGGCTGCCAGGGCGGCTGCCTCGCCAGCCAGCAAGCCGGCGTCCAGCGCGCAGATGGCGTCACGGTAGCGCTGCTTCAGAACCCGTCCTTCGCGCGACTCGGGCTCGGCGAACACCAGGGCCACCAGTTCCCCGCCGCCTTCGAAAGCATGCGGCTGATTCGCCGCCACGATTGCCGCTGCTTGCGCAGTCCACTCCTGGTTGGGCCGACGCAGGCGCAACATGCCGCCCGCAAGCGCGATGCCGATCTGGATCGCGTGGTGCTCGTGAAAACCCGCTTCCTCCGAGCGTCCAACCCAGACGCTGCCGCCGCGCCAAAAGGCGATGCGGCCGAAGCCAAAAGCCTTGATGCCGGAATTGGGTCTGGATTGCGTCATGGCCGTATTGTCCTTCATCCATTCTCAGCGCTTCGCATTTGCGGCAAGCTGCGTGTTCCAAGCGGTCAGTTTAATGTTGACTCATTGCAATAGATAACCCATATTCGGCATCCATAGAGAGGGGCGGAAATGCAGATTCCCAGGGTCAAACTGGACGACATTCTCATCACTGAACGCATACAGAGCGCCGCGGCCGACACTTCAGCCGGGCCACTGCAGCTGGATGGCCTGAAAAAAATCGCCGAGGCGATGTCCGACAGTCCGCAGCAAGTGATTCAAATGCTGTGCGACCTGGCTCTGGAGGCCACCGGCTCCGACACCGCCGGCATCAGCTGGCTGCTACCCGATGATGAGGGTTTGAAATGGATAGGATTGTCCGGAGCCTTCTCTCCCTACCTCGGGAATATCGTGCCGCGTTTCAATAGTCCCTGCGGCACCGTGCTGGATCGCAATGCGCCGCAGTTGTTCACTCGCCCGGAACGCTATTTCGAGTGGATGCAAGCGGCGGATGTATCCGCCGCCGAGGGCTTGGTGATTCCGTTCTATGCGCCAAGCGGCGAAGCCCGCGGAACCTTTTGGGCGGCCACGCTCGATGAGCAGCATTCCTTCCAGCGCAATGACGCACAAGTTCTCACCAGCCTGGCCGCTCACGCCAGCAGCGCCTTGAAGATTCTGGGCTGGTACGACGGGCAGCAGTGAAGTGGGCGTTCGATTGGGGCCTCACGACGATTCACTCACTCACCTTGCCCCGTCCAGCCTTCACGCCAGCGCGGCGTGACTTTCCTTCCAGACGCCGTTTGACCGATCCCGCTGTCGGCCTGGTCGGCCTGCGCTTCTTGGCGGGCACGGCTACGAGGTCGATCATCTCCTGCAGCCGGCGCAAGGCTTCGGCCCGGTTGCCTTCCAGGCTGCGGAATTCCTGGGCCTTGATGATGACTTCGCCATCCTTGCTGATGCGCTGGTCATTCAGGTTCAAGAGCCGTTCGCGCACGTCCTCGGGCAGGGACGATGCACGGATGTCGAAGCGCAGATGAACGGCGTTGGAGACCTTGTTGACGTTCTGGCCGCCGGCGCCCTGGGCACGGATGGCCGACACTTCCACTTCATCGAAGCTGACCGTGCAGCGCGCGCGTCTGCCCCTTGGTGCCGTCGACACCTCAGTCCCGCAGCGCTGCCTTGGCCGCTTCTTCCGGCGTCAGGCCGTCGTAGTACTGGTCGGTGAACCATTCGATTTCCTCTTCGATATGGTCCTGCGCTTGTTCTACCGTGGCGCCGGCCGCGACCAGCAGATGCTCCACTTCGGTACACCACGCAATCAACGCGAGGGTTTCTTCGTCCAGCTTTTCTTTCTTGGCCATATCGATCCTTCAAGTGCGAGGCTAAGCAAAACAAACAGTAGACATGGAATGGGCAAGAATATATGGAGGGCAGGCCGGCAAAACGCAGAGGCCCCTGAGGCGCAAGAGGATACCGCGAAACCTGTCCGGCCGGCGATTTCCGGCCGGCATGGATTGCGGCACGGATCGCGCAGACCGGCCGCGCCGCCTATGCGCTCAACTGCTTCTCGATGGCGTAACGCACCAGCTCCGCGCTGCTTTCGACATTCATCTTTTCCATGATCCGCTTCTTGTGCGTGCTGACGGTCTTGGCGGAGAGATTGAGATCGATCGCGATCTGGCTGGTGGATTTGCCGTCGACGATCATGAAGAAAATCTGCCGTTCGCGGTCCGACAGCAATTCATGCGGCCGCTGCTCGTCGGCGCTGTCGAACACCAGCTTGTTCACCATCGATGGGTCGATGTACTTGCTGCCCTTGGCCATTTTGCGTATGGCCTCGATCAGGTCTTCCGGGTCGGCGTCCTTGGTCAGGTAGCCGGCGGCGCCGGCGCGCAAGGCGGCACCGGCGATGCGACCCGCATTGTTCATGCTGAGGATCAGGATCGGCACGCCAGGCTTGATCTTCGCGGCTTCCCGAATCAGCTCGATGCTGTGCACGCCGGGCATCGACATGTCGAGCATCACCACATCGCATTCCACCTTGGCCAGCTTGTTCAGCACGTCGGTGCCGCTGACCGCTTCGTCGACGACGACGATATCGTCCGTGCTGTCCATGATGCGTTTCAGACCGGCGCGCATCATGGCGTGGTCATCGGCGATAAAGACTCTTGTTGTCATGGCTTTTCCAGTAAGGGAATGGATACGAACACGCTGGTCCCCGCTTGCGGCGCGCTGAGGATGCTGACTTCGCCGCCCAGCGCAATGGCGCGCTCGCGCATGCCGCGCAGGCCAAAGGTCTTTTCGCTGTCGCTCGATCTCAGCTCGAAGCCGGCGCCGTCGTCTTTCACATGCAGGTGCAGGTGGCCGTCCACCGCTTCCAGCATCACCTCGATGCGGCTGGCGTTGGCGTAGCGGGCAATATTGGTCAGCGATTCCTGCAGGATGCGGAACACACCGGTGGCCAGTTCCTCGTTCAGCTCGATATCCTCGTCCAGCTTGTTGTGGAAGTGGATCGGGATCTGCAGGCTGGTACGAAAATCGTCCAGCAGCGATTCCATCGCCAGCACCAGGCCGATATCGAGCGTGGCCGGCCGCAGGTGGGCCGAGATGTCGCGCACGATGCGCAGGATGCCGTCGATGGTGTACTTCATGCGATCGGCGGCCTCGGTGAGCGGCGCGCGCGTCTTGGGCAGCATCATCACATCCATGCGCAACACCGTCAGGCGCTGGCCCAGCTCGTCGTGAATCTCGCGCGCGATGCGCTTGCCCTCGTCTTCGCGCGCTTCCATCAGGTAGGCGGACAAGCCGCGCAGCACCTGCAGCGAACGCTTGGTCTTGGCCTCGGCTTCCTTGCTCTCGCTGATGTTGAGGATCACGCCGTCCCAGATGGTGCCGGTTTTTCCCAGGCGGCGCGGCGTGGCCCGCACGTTGATCCACTTGATGGAGTGCTCCTCCAGCTTGAGCCGGCCTTCCCAGTTCCAGGCCGTCAGTTCGGCCGCCGACCGATGTCGCGAGCGGTGGAAGCTTTCATGGTCGGCGCGATGCAGCAAGCCGAGAAACACGTTTGGGCCCATCGTCAGCTGGCCCGGCGCGATGCCGCAGACATCGTTGGCGCCGTTGCTGGCATAGGTGAAGCTCAAGGCCTCGCCCTGCTCCTGCAACTGGAACACCATGCCCGGGATATTGGCCAGTATGCCTTCCGGCTGGCCCGGCAGCGCGCCCAGGGTGGCGTTGCGCAACTGGCGCTCGTTGGCGCGCAGGGCGAAGAAGGCCATCTGGCGCCGCGTCACGTCTTCCACCACCTCGGTGTGATACGGCCGGCCCTGCTCGTCCGGCACGAAAGAGACCACCTGGTAGACCCAGATATAGCTGCCGTTCTTGTGGCGATAGCGCCGTTCGCGCGAATAGGAAGGCAGCTTCAGCAGATGCAGCTCGCGCAACAGCGCCAGCGCTTCGTCGATTTCTTCCGGATGGCTGAATTCGGTGAAGTGCCGGCTCACCAGCTCGGCGCTGTCGTAGCCCAGCATGTCGCAGAAGCGCCGGTTCACCTTCAGCCAGTGGCCGCTGGCGTTGCCGACTGCCTTGCCGGCGCCGGAATGCTCGAAGGCGGTCCGGAAGAACGCATTGTTCAAGCCATTGGCGTCTTCGATGGTGGAAGGGAGATTTTTTATTTTTGTCACGGAATTTTTGTCTGCCTGGAACAAACTGTGCGGCAGATGTGCTATCAGTTTGCAAATTGTAGTGATTGGACTTGGCTTTCCATCCTTGAAACTCAGCGTCTTGAAACCCTCAATTCAAAACCCATCCGCGCCGGAGCCCGCCGGCGAGTCGGCAGCGTCGGGCCAGGCGCCGGAGCGCCGCACTGCGCAGCGCCTGGACTCGCCCCTGGGCGGCAACTGCAGTGCCAGCTTTCTGCTGAGCGGCAGCTACGTCGAGCTGCAGTTGCATGACATATCGCTTGGCGGCGTGGCCCTGCGTTGCGCGCCGCGCGAGGCGGCCCGGCTGTATGTCGGCCGCAGGCTGCGCAAGGTGCGCTTCGATCTCGGGCCTGACGGCAGCTTCGTCTGCGACCTGGAAGTTCGACTGCTGCGCCGCTTTCGCTCCTACCTGGCCGGCGAGCAGGTGCAGGTCGGCTGCCGCTTCAGCGCGCTGACGCCGCAAATGGAACAGGTGCTGCGCCGGGCGCTGGCGCGCGTGAAGGGCATGCCGGGCGCAGCGGCCGGCTGAAAAATTTTTCGGCCACGATTTAATGCGGGTCTGAACCGTGTCGCCTTGCTGTTGGGAGGGCATCGAATCCGGTGCTCCCAACCGAACACTCTCAGGAGATAAGTCATGCTCAGCCTGCACACCAACCTGTCTGCCCTGTCCGCACAGAATTCTGTCGGCGGCTCGCAGAAATCCCTGTCGACTTCCATGACCCGCCTGTCGACCGGCTTCCGCATCAACTCCGCCATGGACGACGCAGCCGGCCTGCAGATCGCCACCCGTTTGAACGCCCAGGCCAGCGGCATGGCCGTGGCCATGCGCAATACGCAAAACTCGATCTCGATGATGCAGACCGCGGAAGGCGCATTCAACGAGCTGACCAACATCCTGAGCCGCATGAAGGACCTGGCCACCCAGTCCGCCGACGGCTCGGCCACCGCGGACGACCGCACCGCCATGCAGTCCGAGTACGACGCCCTGGGCCAGGAACTGGGCAACATCATGTCCAACACCTCGTTCGGCGGTTCGCACCTGTTCAACATGGGTGACGGCACCCTGTCGACGGCCGCCTTGCAGTTCCAGATCGGCGCCAGCTCCAGCGAAACCATGACCCTGGACCTGTCCGGCGGCGGCGGCCAGGCCGATGACATGACGACCCTGGACACCGCCCTGACTTCCGTCAGCGCGCAATATGACGGCACCGCCGGCAATACCGGCACGGCCGGCACCGAAATCACCACCCAAAGTGCCGCCAACGCCATCATCGACACGATCAGCGACGCCATGGACTCGGTCGGCGCGATCCGTTCGCAACTGGGCGCAGCCTCCAACCGCCTGGATCACGTGTTCAACAACCTGTCGAACATCAGCACCAACACCAAGGCCGCTTCCGGCCGCATCATGGACGTCGACTACGCTTCGGAAAGCTCGAACATGACTTCGCAGCAGATGCTGATGCAAGCCGGCACCTCGATGCTCAAGCAAGCCAATGGCATGTCCTCGATGGTGATGTCGCTGCTGCAGTAATCTTCGTCGCTCTCCTACGGCGCATGCGGCACAAGAAGTCAATGCATGCGCCGACGAAGATCCTTGGAGCCAATCGCTTGCGCGCTTGGCTTTTTTTATGGCTGACAGGACGTTCATATGTCACTGGACCGAATTGCGGATGTGATTTCCCTGCAGCCGGTGCGCGCGCCCGCCGGCCGGCCGCAAGAGGCCGGACCCTGGCTGCCCGGCGAAACCATCGAACTGCGCTTCGATGCCATCGCGGCCAGCATCGACGCCATCCTCGCCACCACTGTCGATGGCCGCCAAATGCGCTTGTCGGGCCTGGGCGGACTGGCGCAAGGGCTCACGCCGGGCGCCTTGCTCAGCCTGCGCGTGCTGGCGACCACGCCGCGCCTGGAGCTGGCATTGCTGGCGGCGCTGGCGCCTCCGGACGCCGTTGAGGCGCAAGGCGGCGACGTCGAGCAGAGCGCAGCCATGCGCTTCGACCAGATTTCCATGACGCGCCAGGTGCTGGCCAAGCCGGATGCATCGAGCATCGCCCGCGCCTGGCGCGGCACGGCGCTCATGCAGGCGCAGCAGGGCGCGCTGGGCGGGGTGCTGTTCGAAGCACAGGCTTCGGCGCGGATCGCGCGCGGCAATGGCAGCGGCGCGGCCGGCAGCGGGCTTGCTGGCACTGCCACACTCGGCACCGCCGCGCTCGGCAGCGCCGCGCTCGGCACAGCGGCGCTCAGTAAAGCGGGGCTCAGCACAGCGGGGCTCAGCACAGCGGCGCCCGGCGCTGCGCCCAACCCGCGCCAGGCTGAAACGGCGCCGGGCGCCGAGCGCTGGCCGTTCGCGCCCTCGAACTTCGGCCTGCGACGTGCGAGCTGGGCCGCGCTTGAAACGCTGGATGCGCAAAGCGATCCAAGCCCCTGGAAAAAAGCGGGCAAGCGCAGGCGCCGTCCGGCGCTCGCCCTGACTCTGGAAGCCAGCTTGCCCGGCCTGGGGGCCATCTTCCTGCGCCTGCAACTGGTGGCCGGGCGCGTGCTGCTCGACATCCATTGCGAAGAGCAGGCGGTCGGCTTCGTGCGCCAGTGCGTGCCCGAGCTGATCGTCGCCATCGGCTGCGCCGGCCTGCGCGTGGCGCGGTGCCGCCTGCTGCGCAGCGCCGACCGGCCCGCGCCTGGCGCGGCCAGCGGCATGCCCGAGCTGCGCGATGCCGCATCCGGCTTTGCTTCGCCCCTGTTCCGGGCGGCGGCGGAGCTGTCCATGACGCTGTCTTCTCCCACGTTGGCCGAGCGCCTCAACCGATGGTCCCGATGATGTTGACGTCGCGCTGCTCGGGAATCTCGTTGTAGGACAGCACGTGCAGTCCCGGTGCGAACAGGCGCGCGTAGCGCGCCAGCAGCGGGCGCACCTGGGGCAGCACCAGCAGCAGCGGCGGCGTGGTCTGCTGCTTCATCTGGTCGCGCGCGGCCGGCATGTTGACCTGCAGTTGCGCCAACAAATTTGGATCGATCGGATAGTTATCCAGCGCAACCTTGTTGCCGCCTTGGCGCGCCTGGTTGAGTGAGCCGAGCAGCATGTTTTCCAGCTCGTTGCTGACGTTGAAGGCTTTCATGTCCGGCCTTTGCCCGACCAGGCCGCCGACGATCTGGCGCCGCAGCGTACAGCGCACCTCGGCCGCCAGCAGGATCGGGTCCTTGGTGGTTTCCGCGCTGTCGAGCAGGGTGGTGGCGATCGGCACGATGTCCTTGAGCGAGACGTTTTCGGCCAGCAGGGTGCGCAACACGCGCAGCAACTGGGTGTGGCTGAGCGCCTTTTCCAGCGCGCCGGCCAGCTTTGGCGAAAGCGCGGCGAGGCGCTCCATCAAGGCCGGCACGTCTTCGTGGCGCAGCAGTTCCGGCAAGTGGTCGCGGATCAGCTTGGTCACATGGGTGGCGATCACGCTCGGCGTTTCCACCACTTGATAGCCCATGCCCAGCGCATGCGCCTTGTCCTGCGCGGCGATCCAGGTCACCGGCATGCCGTAGGCGGGTTCGATGCCGGGGATGCCATCCAGCTGGCCATAGATGGTGGGCGAAGGAATCGCCATCAGCCGGTCGGGGAAGACTTCGGCCTGGGCAATGGCATGGCCGCCGAGCAGAACCGTGTATTGGGTCGGCTTCAATCCAAGATCGTCGCGCACCGTAATCGGCGGCAGCACCAAGCCCATCGCTTCGGACACGCTCAGGCGCACGCCCTGGATGCGCTTTTGCAGCGGCGCGCCCTCGGCCTTGTCGATCAGGCCGACCAGCTTGTAGCCGACGGTGACCGTCAGCGGCTCCACCACCGGCAGCGTTTGCCAGGCCAGCTCTTGCGAGCGGTCCTCCTTGAGTGCCGCCTCCACCGCGGCCAGCTCGGCGGCGGCCGGTTTGGCGGCGCGCCGGCTCAAGCGCCAGGCGACATAGCCGAGCAGGGCGGCGAACACCAGGAACATCGCCGAAGGCATGCCGGGAATCATGGCCAGCAGCGCCATCATGCCGGCCACGCTGTAGATCACGTTGGGCGAGGCCAGCATCTGTTCGCCGACCTGCTGCTCGAAGTCGATGGCGTCGCTGATGCGGGTCACCAGGATCGCCGCCGCCGAGGACAGCAAGAGCGCCGGAATCTGCGCCACCAGGCCGTCGCCGATGGTCAACAGCGCGTACTGGCGGAAGGCGTCGCCAAAGGACAGGCCATGCATCAGCGAGCCGATGGCAACCCCGCCCACCATGTTGATGAGCAGGATCAGGATGCTGGCAATGGCGTCGCCGCGCACGAACTTGGAGGCGCCGTCCATGGCGCCGTAGAAGTCGGCTTCGGCGGCCACTTCGCGGCGGCGGGTTTGCGCCTTTTCCTGGTTGATCAGGCCGGCGTTAAGGTCGGCGTCGATCGCCATCTGCTTGCCGGGCAGGGCATCCAGCGTGAAGCGCGCCGACACTTCGGAGATGCGCTCCGAACCCTTGGTGACGACGATGAAGTTGATGATCATCAGGATCACGAACACCACCAGGCCGACCACGAAATTGCCGCCGATGACGACGTTGCCGAAAGCTTCGATCACCTGGCCGGCGGCATGCGTGCCCTCATGCCCGCGCAACAGCACCACGCGGGTGGAAGCGATGTTGAGCGACAGCCGCGCCATGGTAGTGGCCAGGATGATGGTCGGGAACACCGAGAAATCCAGCGGCCGCTTGGCCGAGACGCTGACCATGATCACGATCATCGCCAGCACGATGTTGAAGGTGAACAGCACATCCAGCAGCAGCGGCGGCAGCGGCAGAATGATCATCGCCAGGATCACCATCAGGAACAGCGGCGTGGCGAACTTGTGGCGGCGCATTTCAGCGACCAGGCGGTTCAAAAAATTCATGCGGCGGACTCGCTCAGATGAGAGGGAACGAAGAGATCGGTGGGCAGTTCCGGCTCGGCCTGGCGGCGGCCATTGCGGAAGGCCTTGAGCGCAAGCACGTAATTGAGCACTTGCGACACCGCGCGATACAGCTGCGCGGGGATTTGCTGGTTGACCTGGCTGGTGTTGTAGATGGCGCGCGCCAGCGGCGGCAGCGTCAGGGTTTCAATGCCATGGCGGGCCGCCACTTCGCGGATATGGAGCGCCATCTCGTCCACGCCCTTGGCGACCACGAAAGGCGCTTCGGCGCGCGCCTCGTCGTACTTCAGCGCCACGGCGTAGTGTTCCGGGTTGAGCACCACCACGTCGGCGCTCGGCACGGTCTTGGAGACGCTGCGGCGCGCCAGCTGGTGCTGAATCTGGCGTATGCGCTGCTTGACTTCCGGCCGGCCTTCGCTGCTCTTGTATTCTTCCTTCAGCTCCTGCTTGCTCATGCGCTGCGAGCGCCAGAAGAAGAAGGCTTGCGCCGGCACATCGGCCAGCGCGAACAACAGGAACACCGCGCACAGGCTCATGACGCCATCCAGCATCAAGGCCGCGCCATCGACGATGGCATGCTCCAGCGGCCGGGCCTGCAGGCGCAGGTAGTCGCCGATGCCCTCGCGCGTCACGTAAAACAGCACCAGCACCAGGGTCAGGGCTTTCAGCATCGAGAGGCCGACTTCGAACAGGTGCTTTTGCGTCCACAGCCGGCCAAGATTGGTTGCCGGGTTGAGGCGTCCAAACTTGGGCAGCCAATGGCTGGTATTGATGACCCAGCCGCCCGGCAACAGGGAGCCTGCCAGGATGGCGAGCGGCACCACGAACAGCGGCAGCAGCATGGTCAAGAGCAGGCGCATGGCGGTGGTGAAAATGACCGACATGCCGTTTTCCATCGCGCCCGTGCTGCCCAGGGGCAGGAAGCTGTAGCCGAACAGCAGCCGCAAGTCGGCCAGATAAGTTGGCACCAGCCACACGAACAGGCGCAGGCTGATCAGCACGCCGATGGCGGTGGAGAGGTCGCGCGAGCGCACCACCTGGCCTTGCTCGCGCGCCTTCTTCAGCTTTTGCTGCGAAGGCTTTTCGGTCTTGTCGCCGTTGTGCTCAGCCATGCGGCACCGCGTGCATCTGGTTCTTCAGCATGTCCAGCACCTGGCGCGTCATGCGCAGATAGTGTTCGGGGATGACGCGCACCACCTGGCTCAACATCAAGAGGCCAAACAGTGTGACCACCGAAAAGCCCAGCGAAAACAGATTCAGCGCCGGCGCCACCCGATTCAGGAAGCCGAAGCCCAGCTGCACCACCATGGTGGAGAACACCATGGGAATTGCCAGCAGCAAGGCGGCGGAAAAGGCCCAGGCCACATTCAGGGCCAGCGCATGCAGGGCCAGCATATTGAGGCCGCCGCCCACCGGCCAGGCCTGGAAACTGGCGCCGACCACGCCGGCCAGCACCAGGTGTCCGTCCACGGCAAAGAAGACGATGATGAACAGCATCGACAACAGGCCCGATATGACGTCCGAAGAGCTGCCGTTCATCGGGTCGTTCATGACCGCCATCGACAAGCCCATCTGCGACGAAGCCAGGTAGCCCAGCATCATGATGACCGCCATCGTCAGGTGAAACGCCAGGCCCAGGACGAAGCCGATGATGGCTTGCTCGGCCGCGAGCACGATGCCCTGCATGGAGAAGGGATCGACGTTGATGCCGTGCCCAGCCAGCGGCAGCATGACCACCGCCAGCACCAGCGAGACCAGCACCCGCACCGGCATCGGCAGCATGGCGTCTCCCAGTACGGGCGCGGCCGACAGCAGGGCCAGGATGCGGCAGAAAGGCCACCACAGGGCATTCAACAGCGGCAGCAGCTGGCCGAAGACGAGTTCCACGATGCGTTCCGCGCCGCCTCAACCGACCAGCGTCGCCGCGCGCTGGAAGACGGCGACGCAGAAGTCCATCAGGGTGCCCGCCATCCAGCGCCCCATCAGCGTGATGGCCAGCAGCGTGACGATCAGGCGCGGCAAGAAGCTCAGGGTTTGTTCATTGATCTGGGTGGCGGCCTGGAACAGCGCCACCATCAAGCCGACGATCAGGCCCGGCACCACCAGCAGCGCCACCAGCAGCATCACCATGCGCAGGCTGTCGTTGACGATATCGACGGCGATTTCGGGAGTCAGCATGAAGGTTTCCTCAATCCGGCCTCAATCCGGCCTCAATACGCCTGGACGCTGGTCACCAGCGTATTGACGGTCAAGGTCCAACCGTCCACCAGCACGAACAGCAAGAGTTTCATGGGCAGGGAGATCACCAGCGGCGACAGCATCATCATGCCCATCGCCATCAGCACCGAGGACACCACCAGGTCAATCACCAGGAAGGGAATGAACAGCAGGCAGCCGATCATGAAGGCGGTTTTCAGTTCGGACAGGACAAAGGCCGCCAGCTTGACGGCGAAGCTGTGGTCTTGCGGCTTCTCGATATTCTTTTCGCCGGCCAGGGCGGAGATCTGCAGCAGCGCCGCCTTGCTGGTTTGCGCCAGCATGAAGCGCGAGACCGGCGCTTCGGCGATGCGCAAGGCCTGTTCCAGCCCGATCTTGTCCTGGTCATAGGGCAGGAAGGCGTCGTTCCATACTTGCGTACCGATCGGGCGCATCACCAAAAGCGTCAGGATCAGCGCGATGCCGGTGACAATGCGGTTGGGCAGGCCTTGTTGCAGGCCGAGCGCCTGGCGCAGCAGGGACAGCACGATCACGAAGCGGGTGAAGCTGGTCATCATCATCATCATCACGGGCAAGAGCCCGAGCAGGGACATGATGATCAGGATCTGCGTCTTCACCGTGAACTCGGTGCGGGCGCCGTTCACGCTGGAGCCGATCACGTCGATGCTGCCGGCCAGGGCCGGGCGCGTCAGCAGCAACAGCGCCAAAGCTGAGAAGGCCGCAAGCACCAGGACCCTGCGCGGCCGCAACCTGCACAGCATCATTGCGCGACCAGGTCCATGTTCAGGCCGTCGAGGTCGAGCACTTTCAGTCCGTAGTTTTCTCCGGCCACCACCACCTCGCCACGGCCGATGGGCGTGCCGTTGACCTTGATGACCAGCGGCTCGCCGGCCAGGCGGTCAAGCTCGACCACGCTGTCCTGCCGGATCGCCATCAGCTCTTGCAGCGAGATGCGGGCCGAGCCGACTTCCAGCGTCACCGTCACCGGGATCTTGCGCATCATCTCGGGGATGTTCCGCGCCTGGCGCACGGCCGTTGCCGCGGCATCCAGGTTGTCATCGGCATCGAGCATGGCCATGGCCGGGTCCTGGTCGAAGCCTTCCAGCAAGACATCGGTGGCTGCCGGATTTTCGGGAAGATTGAGGGTCGTCATTGGCTTATTCCACGTCTTCAAAAGAGGTCAGGCAAAGCTTGCCCTGGTGCTCGGCGACTTCGGCTGTGAACAGGTGCGAGTCGTCGAGCAGTACATCGGTACGGCCGAGCGTGATCGGGATCAGGTCGCCGACCTGCAGCTGCAGCAATTCACCCAGCAGCATTTCCTTGCTGGCCAGGTGGCAATTGAGCTTGAGCTGCAGGCGCGCCGGCAGCGGCTGCGGGCGGGCAGGTTGTTTGTTGACCGATTCACGGCCCGGCGCCAGGCCGCGCAGGAGGCGCGTCATCCAGGCTTCGTCCAGCATCAGCCACAGCATGCCGTGCACGCCGCTGGCCTCGTCGCGCAAGGCCAGGCTGACGGTCCAGCTGCCCTTGGGCGGCGGCAGCGCGCTGCCGGCGCTGAATTCATGTCCGGCTTCTGTCGCCGCCCCGCCCAGCTTGCCGAAGTGCG
>JAEVZY010000215.1 GCA_023392035.1 Pseudomonadota bacterium
GGTATGACAACGAGTGGGGCTTTTCCAACCGCATGCTGGATACCACTGTTGCACTGATGTCGGCCAAGTAAGCAGGCCGGACAAAAGAAAAACGGGACGCCCAGGCGTCCCGTTTTTTTTTGGGTGAGGCGCCGCGCTTCAGGCGCCGAAAACCTGCTCCCACAATTTGCGCACCTGCTGCGCGTCGTCCTGCGCCCGTGCCGGATCAACCCGCGCCTTGTCCGCGCCCTGCAAGCGAATTTGATGCTGCATGCGCCGGAACTTGCGATAGGCATCGGCCGTGGCCAGCGCCAATCCCGCATCCACCAGTCCCAGCTCCCCGCACAGCTTCAACAGCGCAATATTGCCGATGTCGCCGGCCAGTTCGGCATGGTGGCAGGCATGCAGCAGCACCAGGTACTGCACCATGAACTCGATGTCGATCATGCCGCCGGCGTCATGCTTGAGGTCGAACAGACCGGAACGGTTGGGATGGGCCTCGTGCATGCGCTTGCGCATGGAAAGGATTTCGCGCTGCAAGGGGGCCTGCTCGCGCGGCTGGCACAGGACTTCCGCCCGCAAGGCTTCGAAGCGCTCGCCGATGCCGGCGTCGCCGGCGCAATAGCGGGCCCGGGTCAGCGCCTGGTGCTCCCAGACCCAGGCCGATTGGCGCTGGTATTTTTCAAAGGAGGCGATCGGCGTCACCATCAGGCCGCTGGCGCCATCCGGCCGCAAGGCCATGTCGACGTCGAACAGGATGCCGGCCGGCGTATGGGCGGTCATCCAGGTGATGAAGCGCTGCGCCAGCTTGGCGTACAAGGTCGGGGCGTCCTGATCGTCGTCCTCGTACAGGAACACCAGGTCGAGGTCGGAGGCATAGCCCAGTTCCTTGCCGCCCAGCTTGCCATAGGCGATCACGGCAAATTGCGGCACTTCGCGATGGCGGCCGGGGATGCTTTCCCAGGCCGCCTGCAAGGTCGCGCCCACCAGCACATCGGCCAGTGCCGACAAGTGGTCGGCCAGGCGTTCCACCGTCAGGCGGCCATCCAGGTCCTGCGCCAGCAGGCGCAACAGCGCCGCATGGTGCAGCTCGCGCAGGATGTCCATCTGCCTTTCGGTATCGCCGCGCGCGGCCTCCAGCTGGGTCCGGCATTCGACGGCAAAGGCGCTCCAGTCCTGCACTTCCTGCAGATGGCGCGCGTCCAGCAATTCGTCCAGCAGCAGCGGGTGCTGGGTCAGGTATTTGGCGGCCCAGTCGCTGGCATGCATCATGCGCACCACGCGCGCCAGGGCTTGCGGATACTCGGTCAGCAAGGCCAGGTAGGCGGCGCGGCGGGCAATCGCTTCGAAGAAATCCAGCAGGCGCATCAAGGTCGGCCCGCGCCCATCGGGCAGGGCGGCAATCGTGGCGATGGCGGTGTTCACCAGTTGCAGCAGGCGCTCGCGGCTGGCCGCGGACAAGGCCTGCAGCCGCGGCGAATGCAGGCTGCCGAACAGGCGCCGCGCCAGATTGGACGCATCCTCATAGCCCAGCGCTTCCAGGCTGGCGGCGATGCTGTCCTCGCTGTCTTCGCTTTGCAGTGCCGGCGCCTGCTTGCGCCCGGATTCCTCTTCGCCGCCGTTCTTGTCGCTGAACATCTCGTCGAACTGGTCCGCCACGAAAGCGCGTTGTTGCGCCAGGGCCGCCAGCAATTGCTCGCCGCTGGGCAGCTCCATCATGCGTGCCAGCAGTTCGACGTCATCGGCGCGCGTGGGCACCACGTGGGTCTGGGCATCGTCCAGGTATTGCAGGCGGTGTTCCAGCGTGCGCAGGAAGCTGTAAGCCTGCAGCAATTGCTCCACCACTTCCGGCGCCAGCAAGCCTTTCCTTGCCAGCACCGCCAGCGTGCGGCGGGTGGAGCGGTCGCGCAATTCGGGATCGCGCCCGCCGCGGATCAATTGGAATACCTGGGCCAGGAATTCGATTTCGCGGATGCCGCCGCGCCCCAGCTTGACGTTGTTGCTGCGCTCCGGGTGCCGGCTTTCCTGGCGCTTCACCTCGGCCCGGATCTGGCCGTGCATGTCGCGCAAGGCGTGAATGGCGCCATAGTCCAGATAGCGCCGATATACGAAGGGCTGCACGATCGCTTCCAGCAGCGCGATGTCGTGTGGGTCGCCAGTGACCGCGCGCGCCTTGACCCAGGCATAGCGTTCCCACTCGCGGCCCTGGGCCATCAGGTATTGCTCCAGCATGTTGAGGCTGCACGCCAGCGGACCGGAATTGCCATTCGGCCGCAAGGCCATGTCGACCCGGAAACTGAAACCGTCTTCGGTCACGGCGGAAATATCGCCGATCAGGCGCTTGCCGAGGCGGCTGAAGAATTCGTGGTTGGACAAGCCGCGCTGGCCAACGCCCGCCCGGGTTTCGCCGTCTTCGTTGTAGATGAAGATCAGGTCGATGTCGGAAGAGACATTCAATTCGCAGCCGCCGAGCTTGCCCATGCCCAGCACCATCAGGTGCTGCGGCCGTCCGCTTTCCTCGCCGATCGGTTCTCCGTGCTGGACCACCAGCTCGGCATGCAGGGCCGCCAGGTGGGTCTGGATCACGAAATCGGCAAAGGCGGAAATCGTGCTCACCACTTCATGCAGGTCGGCGCGTCCCGTGAGGTCGCGTTCGATGATGCAAGCCATGACCAGGTTGCGCACCCGGCGCATCGCGCCCGGCAAGCCCAGGCCGTTGCGGGTTTCGTTTTGTAACAGCCGGGTAAAATCGGCACTCGAGAGGGATAATTCGGCCAGCTCAGCCAGTTGTTGCGCCCGCCCCTCGGCCCCCTGCAGCCAGCGTTGCACGAACCTGGAGTCGCGGGCGTCAGTCAAACTTCCATTGGCCATAAGTAAAAAGTAAAGAGATTTGATCTTGCTAAAGCCTGTACCTGTCCCGGCTATTGTGGCGCGACTGGCGGCGCGACTGCCGGGCAGCCCCGTCATCTTAGCGCCTCGCCGATGACGCCGACCGATAATCTGGAAAAGCCCCTCGTTTCAAAGGGCCGGCGCGTGCTCGACGCCGCCTTGCATGGCGGCCGCCTGTTCCAGCGCGGCTCGGGCCGGGCCATGGTGCTGCTGTTCAAGCTGCTGGTGCTGGCTTACTTCATTTTCTGCGCCCTGTTCCTTACGCTGCGCTATGCCGTGCTGCCCAATATCGACCGCTACAAGGGAAGCGTGGAGCAGGTCGTCACCCGCGTGGTCGGCCGGCCGGTATCCATCGGCACCATTGTCGCAGACTGGCATGGCCTGAATCCGCGCCTGGTGCTGAGCGAAGTGGCGATCCAGAACCGTACCGGCGATGTTGCCCTGCGCTTGCCGCGGGTTTCCGCCACGGTGTCCTGGCTGTCGCTGCCCACTGCCGGGCTGCGCCTGTCGTCCCTGGAAATCCTGCGTCCCGACCTGGAAATCGAACGCGATGCCGAAGGCGATTTGTTCGTCGGCGGGATTTATCTCGATCCCCAGCATGAAGGGCGCGGCAGCGGCCTCGACTGGCTTTTGCAGCAAAAACAGATCGTCATCCGCGATGGCTGGGTGCGCTGGAAAGACGCCAAGCGCGATGCGCCGGAACTGGTGTTGAGCGGCATGACGGTGGTCATGGAAAACCACTGGCTGCAGCATCGGCTGGCAATCCGCGCCACGCCGCCGGCCGAAATCGGCGCGCCGCTCGACATTCGCGCCCGTTTTTCCCATTCGCCATTTGCCAACCAGATTTCAGACGCCAGCGGCTGGACCGGCACCCTGTACGTGGACTGGCAACAAGCCGATCTGGCGCGCGGCAAGCTCTGGATCGATTACCCGATCGAAGTGCAACAGGGACAAGGCGGGGTGCGCGCCTGGCTCAGCTTCGATCATGCCGCCATCACCGACCTGACCGCGGACCTGGCGCTGCAGGACTTGTCGGTCCGGCTGGCTTCCGATCTGGAGATGCTGAATCTGAAGCGCGTCTCGGGCCGGGTGGGGGCCGGCGAAACCGTGCCGGCCGGTGCCGGCCGGCTGTTCAATTTCGGTCGCCGCGGTCATGCGATTTCCCTGCAGGACTTTTCCTTCGAGACCGCCGACGGCCTCAAGCTGCCGTCCACCACCATCAGCGAACGCTATACCGAAGCCCGCGGCGCGCAAGCGGCTTCCACCGAGGTGCAAGTCTCCAGCGCCGAACTGGGACCGCTGGCGGCATTTGCCAGCCGCCTGCCCTTGACGGCGCCGCAGCGGCAATGGCTGGAGGAATTGTCGCCGCAGGGCAGGCTCAGCAATTTCAGCGCCAGTTGGCAGGGCGATTTCCCGAACATCAAGACCTATCAGTTGAAGGGCGACTTCAGCGGCCTTTCCCTGCGTGCGGGGAAAGCCAGCGGCACCGAAGCGGCACGTCCCGGCTTCACCAATTTGAGCGGCAACCTGCGGCTCAATGAAAAGAGCGGCGATCTGCTGCTCAACGCCAGCCGTGCCAGCCTGGAGTTTCCGGGCCTGTTCGCCGATCCGGTATTTCCCTTTGAAGAACTGAATCTTGCCGCCACCTGGAAGGAGACCCCGGACCAGCGCACCCAGGTGCAGGTCAACAAAGCCAACTTCGTGCACGATGGCATGCGCGGCGGCTTCTCCGGCAAATACACCAGCGGCAGCGGCGGCCAGGACCATGGCGTGCTCGACCTGCAGGCCCAGGTGGATGAGGCCGACATCCGCCGCACCGGCCGCTACCTGCCCAGCTTCACCGAACCCGGGCTGGCACATTGGCTGAGCACGGCCCTGATCGGCGGCAAACTGCGCGACGCCCGCCTCAACCTGAAGGGCAAGCTGGAGGATTTCCCGTTCCGGCCGCTGCGTGCCGCCGACAAGCCGCGCGGCCAGTTCACGGTTTCGGGCCGCCTGGTGGACGCAAAGCTGGACTACGCCGCCGGTGAACTGGATGCGCGCGGCAAGCCCCTGTGGCCCGCCATCGAAAAGATCAACGGCCGCATCCTGGTGGACCGGGCTTTGCTCGACATCCAGGCCGACACGGCGCTGACGCACAAGGTCAATCTCTCGAAGGTGCGCGCCACCATTCCCGACCTGCTGGCGCATGAAAGCATGCTCAATATCGATGGCACGGCGCAGGGACCGCTGCAGGAACTGCTGGGCTTTACGCTCGATTCGCCGGTCGGCGAATGGATCGGCCACTTCACCGACGAGACCCGCGCCAGCGGCAATGCCAAATTGGCGCTGAAGCTGGAAATGCCTTTGCACCGCATGGAAGCTACCAAGGTCAAGGGCAGCCTGCAGTTCGCCGGCAATGAAGTCACCCTGTTCCGCGCATTGCCTCCGATTGCGCGCGCCAATGGCGAATTGCGTTTCAACGAAAAAGGCTTCGAGCTGGCCAATCTGCGCGGCGCTTTCCTGGGCGGACCGGTCACGCTTTCCGGCGGCACCCAACGCGATGGCAACACCGCGGTACGTGCCGATGGCGCACTCACCGCCGACGGCTTGCGGCGCAGCCTGGCAACCCCGGCCAGCAGCGCACTGCTGCAGCGTATTTCCGGCGCTTCGCGCTACGCGGTGCAGGTGAATGTGCGCAACCACCGCCCGGAAGTGATCGTCGAATCCAACCTGCAAGGACTGGGCATCGATCTACCCAGTCCGCTGAAGAAGGCGCCGGCCGAAATCCTGGCCTCGCGCTTCGAGCTGCAGGGACTGGCCGACGAGGGCGGAACTGCGCGCGATGAGATTCGCGCCAACCTCGGCAGTCTGGTCAATGTGCGCTATGCCCGCCGCAAGAACGCCGACGGCGAGTGGGAAGTGGTGCGCGGCGGCATCGGCGTGAACGCCGCCGCTCCCCAGCCTGACTCTGGTGTGGTGACCAACATCAGCATGCGCGCGCTCGACCTGGACGCCTGGCGCGCCGCCATGAGCGGGGTGACCGGTCAGAATGCACCGGCCGCCGCCGCTGCGGCGCCGGGAGCCACGGCCAGCGCCCTGGCGCAATACATCGATGCCGATGTACTGGCCGTGCGCGCCGACGAACTCACCGTCGGCAACAAGAAACTGGACAAGGTGGTGGTTGGCGCTTCGCATGCCGACGGCACCTGGCAAGCCAATATCGAATCGACCCAGGTCTCCGGCTACGTCTCCTGGCGGGAATCGCGCTCGGGACGTGGACGCGGACGGGTCACGGCGCGCCTGGCTTCGCTGATCGTGCCGCCCTCGGCCGCCGGCGATGTCTCGGATCTGCTGGAAGGACGCGGCGCCGCCACCCAGATTCCGGCGCTGGATATCGCGGCGGAAAACTTCGAGCTGTTCGGCAAGAAGTTCGGCCGCCTGGAATTGCAGGCCAATAACGCGGCCACGCCGGAGGGACGCGAGTGGCGCATCAACCGGCTGTCGGTGGTCAACCCCGATGCCAGCATGTCGGCCACCGGCCGCTTCGTCAGCAGCGGCGGCCAGCCGCAGTCCAGCCTCAACTACAACCTCGACATTGCGGATGCCGGCAAGCTGCTCGAGCGCCTGGGCTTTGCCAATGTGCTGCGCGGCGGGCGCGGACGCATGACGGGTGAAGTGAGCTGGAAGGGCTTGCCGTATTCGCTTGACATTCCCTCGCTCTCGGGACAACTCGAGATGGACATCGCGGCCGGCCAGTTCCTGAAAGTGGACCCGGGCGCGGCCAAGCTGCTGGGCGTGCTGAGCCTGCAATCCCTGCCGCGCCGCCTGACGCTGGATTTCCGCGATGTGTTCTCCGAAGGTTTCGCCTTCGATGGCGCCACCGCGCGCGCCACCATTGCCCAGGGCGTGATGAAGACCGACAGCTTCAAGATGCGCAGCGTGAACGCGCTGGTGCTGATGGATGGCACGGTCGACCTGGCGCGTGAAAGCCAGAACCTGCACGTGGTGGTGATCCCGGAAATCAATGCCGGCGCGGCTTCGGTGGCCTATGGCCTGGTCAACCCGGTGCTGGGGCTGGGCTCCTTCCTGGCCCAGCTGTTCCTGCGCGATCCGCTGATGCGCGCCTTCACCATGGAATACGAAATCACCGGCCCCTGGAAAGACCCCAACATCCGCAAATTGCCGCGTTCGGCGCTGGCGGAAACGCCCAAGCCGACCAACTGAGGAGCTGCCATCATGAATGCCGACATGAAGATCGCCGCCGTGCAAATGGTGTCCTCGCCCGATGTGGCGGAAAACCTGGAACAGGCCGGGCAACTGCTGCGGCAAGCCGCCGCCGACGGCGCCCGATTGCTGTTGCTGCCCGAGTACTGGCCCATCCTCGGCCGGCATGAAAGCGACAAGCTGGCGGTGGCTGAGCGCGCCGGCCACGGACCGCTGCAGCAATGGATGTCCGATCTCGCGCGCGAATTGGGCGTGTGGCTGATCGGCGGCACGGTGCCGCTGGTCTCGCCGGACGCCGGCAAGGTGCTCAACACCAGCCTGGTCTACGGTCCCGACGGCGCCCAGTTGGCGCGTTACGACAAGATCCACTTGTTCGGCTTCACCCGCGGTGAAGAGTCCTACAACGAATCGCGCACCATCACCGCCGGCTCGCAGGTGGGCAGCTTTGAAGCGCCTTGCGGCCGGGTCGGGCTTTCGGTCTGCTATGACTTGCGCTTCCCGGAGCTGTACCGGGCCCTGGGCGAATGCGCGCTGCTGGTGGTGCCCTCGGCCTTTACCTACACCACCGGACGCGCGCATTGGGAAATCCTGCTGCGGGCGCGGGCCATCGAAAACCAGTGCTATGTGCTGGCCGCGGCCCAGGGCGGGACTCATCGCAATGGCCGTCGCACCTGGGGCCACAGCATGCTGATCGATCCCTGGGGCGAGATCCTGGACGTGGTGGACGAAGGCCCCGGCATTGCCGCCGGCGAACTGCGGCAGGAAGAATTGCAGCGGGTGCGCGCCAGCCTGCCGGCCTTGTCGCACCGCAGACTTTGAATCGGCCGGAAGCTCAATTCGAGCGCGATTGCGGCAGGACGCCGCGCAATCGGTTACCCTTGCCACATCCCTTTTTGCGCATTGACCCGCGCTTGGCCGCATGAAACCTTTTGAACCGAATCTCTCCAATCTCGCCGTTGCCCGCGAGGTATTGCTCACCCCTTTCGGCCTGGATGAAGGCAAGCTGCTGTCCACCCTGGGCAGCATGTTCACCCACCGCGTCGACTATGCCGACCTGTATTTCCAGTTCACAAAAAGCGAGGGCTGGAGCCTGGAAGAGGGCATCGTCAAGACCGGCAGTTTCTCCATCGACCAGGGCGTGGGCGTGCGCGCGGTGTCGGGCGACAAGACCGCGTTTTCCTATTCCGATGAAATCTCCGAGCGCGCCTTGCTCGATGCCGTGGCGGCCACCCGTACCATCGCCCGCCAGGGTGCCGGCAAGGTAAAAGTCGCCTCCGGCATTACCCCGGGCGGCGGCCGCTCGCTGTATCTGCCGAATGACCCGATTGCTTCGCTGGACGCCGCGTCCAAGGTCAAGCTGCTGGAAAAAATCGAGCGCATCGCGCGCGCCAAGGACCCGCGCGTGGTGCAGGTCATGGCCGGCCTGGCCGCCGAATATGACGTGGTGCTGGTGGTGCGCAGCGATGGCTTGCTGGCCGCCGACGTGCGTCCGTTGGTGCGCATTTCGGTGACGGTGATTGCCGAACAGAATGGACGGCGCGAGATGGGCTCGTCCGGCGGCGGCGGCCGTTACAAGCTCGACTATTTCAGCGATGACATGCTGGAGCGTTACGCCGCCGAAGCCGTGTCTTCCGCCCTGGTGAATCTTGAAGCGCGGCCGGCGCCGGCC
>JAEVZY010000225.1 GCA_023392035.1 Pseudomonadota bacterium
ACCAGTCGATCGCCTATGGCGCGCTGTTCACCGCCTATCATCTGCGGGTGAAAGCCATCGTGGCGCTGACCGAATCGGGCTCGACCGCGCTCTGGATGAGCCGCCACAATATCGACATTCCCATCTACGCCTTGACCCAGCGCACCGCCACCGCGCGCCAGGCCGCCCTGTACCGCAATGTCTCGGCCATGGAATTGCCGCAAAGTGCACATCCGGAAGTGGTGCTCAAAGCCGCCCAGGATTTGCTGTTGGCCAAAGGCATCGTCGAGCGCGGTGACATGATTGTGATGAGTTGGGGCGAACCCATGGGCCAGAGCGGCGGCACCAACGCGCTCAAGATCGTGAAAGTGGGTGAGCACTAGGCGAATTTGCCTGGTCCAACCCAGTGAAACCAGTTTCAAACAAGACCTTACTCCGGAGATAAGACATGCCTCTCGTATCCATGCGCCAATTGCTCGACCACGCTGCCGAGAACGGCTATGGCCTGCCTGCTTTCAACGTCAACAATCTGGAGCAGGTGAGTGCCATCATGCAAGCGGCCGACGAAGTCAATTCGCCGGTCATCATGCAAGCCTCCGCCGGCGCCCGCAAATACGCCGGCGAGGCTTTCCTGCGTCACCTGATTTCGGCGGCGGTGGAAGCCTATCCGCATATTCCGGTGGTGATGCACCAGGACCATGGCCAGTCGCCGGCGGTCTGCATGGCCGCCATCCGTTCCGGTTTTTCCTCGGTGATGATGGATGGCTCGCTGATGGAAGACGGCAAGAGCGTGGCCAGCTATGAGTACAACGTCGATGTGTCGCGCAAAGTGGTGGAGTTCTCGCACGCCATCGGCGTCACGGTGGAAGCCGAACTGGGCGTGCTGGGTTCGCTGGAAACCATGAAGGGCGACAAGGAAGACGGCCACGGCGCCGAAGGCACCATGACGCGCGAGCAGTTGCTGACCGACGTCGCCCAGGCCGCCGACTTCGTGCGCCAGACCCAGTGCGATGCGCTGGCGATTGCCATCGGCACCTCGCATGGCGCCTACAAGTTCTCGCGCAAGCCGACCGGCGACATCCTGGCCATCGAGCGCATCAAGGAAATCCACGCCCGCATTCCCAACACCCACCTGGTGATGCATGGCTCGTCCTCGGTGCCGCAGGAGCTGCTGGCGGAAATCCGCGAATTCGGCGGCGACATGAAGGAAACCTACGGCGTGCCGGTCGAAGAAATCCAGGAAGGCATCAAGCATGGCGTGCGCAAGATCAATATCGACACCGACATTCGCCTGGCGATGACGGGCGCGATCCGCCGCTACCTGTTCGAGAATCCGTCCAAGTTCGACCCGCGCGACTACCTGAAGCCGGCGCGCGAAGCCGCCAAGCTGGTGTGCAAATCGCGCTTCCTGGCTTTCGGCTGCGAAGGCCAGGCCGGCCGCATCAAGCCGATCAACCTGGAGAAGATGGCCGAGCGTTACAAGAAGGGCGAACTGGCGCAGATCGTCCAGTAAAGCTTGCCTCCGGCCCGCCGCCGGTATAATTCGATCCTTGAAACCGCCCGCCGCCTCGCAAGAGACCGGCGGGCAAACACTTTTTGCAAGACCACCTTCAGCAGACCATGAGCAGTCTTTACCAGTCCAGCATCCCCTCCCTGCCGCTCCTGGGCCGCGGCAAAGTGCGCGACAACTATGCTGTCGGCGACGACAAGATTTTGATTGTGACCACCGATCGGCTCTCGGCCTTCGACGTGGTGATGAACGAGCCGATTCCTGGCAAGGGCAAAGTGCTCAACCAGATGTCGGACTTCTGGTTTGAAAAGCTGGGCCATATCGTGCCCAATCACCTGACCGGGATTGCGCCGGAATCGGTGGTCAAGCCGGAAGAGGTGGAACAGGTGCGTGGCCGCGCCGTGGTGGCCAAGCGCCTGCAGCCTATCCTGGTGGAAGCGGTGGTGCGCGGCTACATCATCGGCTCGGGCTGGAAGGATTATCAGCAGGGCGGCGCCGTCTGCGGCATTCAACTTCCGGCCGGCCTGCAGCAAGCCAGCAAGCTGGAGCAGCCGCTGTTCACCCCGGCCGCCAAGGCCGAAATGGGCGAGCACGATGAAAACATCAGCTTCGCCGACATGGAACAGCGCATCGGCGCCGAGCTGGCCCGAAAAATCCGCGACATCAGCATCCAGCTTTACACCGCCGCTGCCGACTACGCCGCCACCCGCGGCATCATCATTGCCGACACCAAGTTCGAATTCGGCCTGGACGACAAGGGCGTGCTGCACCTGATGGATGAAGTGCTGACCGCAGATTCTTCGCGCTTCTGGCCGGCCGATTCCTATCGCCCCGGCATTTCGCCGCCGTCTTTCGACAAGCAGTTCGTGCGCGATTACCTGGAAACCGTCACCAGCTGGAACAAGACCGCGCCCGCGCCGGCGCTGCCGCCTGAAGTGATCGAGAAAACCGGCGCCAAGTACCGCGAAGCGCTCAAGCGCCTCACCGGCCAGGACCTGAAGGACTGAGGATGAAGATCAAGGAATTGGTCGAAACACGCGTGCAAATCGGCGTCGTGATGGGTTCGCAGTCCGACTGGGAAGTGATGCAGCATGCGGTCGCCATCCTCAAGGAATTCGGTATCGCCCATGAAGCGAAAGTGGTGTCGGCGCATCGCATGCCGGATGACATGTTCGCCTATGCCGAATCGGCCCGCGAGCGCGGCCTTGCTGCCATCATCGCCGGTGCCGGCGGCGCGGCGCATCTGCCGGGCATGATCGCCGCCAAGACCATCGTTCCGGTGCTGGGCGTGCCGGTGCCTTCCAAGTATTTGCGCGGCGAAGATTCCTTGCTGTCCATCGTGCAGATGCCCAAGGGCATACCGGTGGCCACCTTTGCCATCGGCGAAGCGGGCGCGGCCAATGCGGCGCTGGCGGCAGTGGCAATGCTGGCCACGCGCGACGAGCAACTGGCGGCGAAGCTGGAAGAATTTCGCGCCCGCCAAAGCGACGCGGCCCGTGCCATGAAATTGCCGGCATGAGCGCGTCGAAAAAGCCTGTCTCGCAAGGACCCGCATCAAAAGGGAAGGCTGCGCAGGCTTCCTCTTCCCAAGGCTCCGCTTCACAAGGTCCTGCTTCTCAAGGTCCGTTCCTGCCCGGCGCCACCAGCGCCACCTGGTTGGGTGTGATGGGCGGCGGCCAGCTCGGCCGCATGTTCGCCCATGCCGCGCAGATGATGGGTTACAAGGTCACGGTGCTGGAGCCGGCGCAGGATTGTCCGGCCGGCCATGCGGCCGACCATCTGCTCAACGCCGGCTATACCGATGAAGCAGCCTTGGACGAGATGGCGGCGCAGTGCGTGGCTGTCACCACCGAATTCGAGAACGTGCCGGCGCAAAGCCTGGCGCATCTGGCAAAAAAGATCGTGGTCGCGCCCTCGGCCGCCAATGTCTCGATTGCCCAGGACCGCATCGCCGAGAAGCGCTTCTTCACCGACTGCTTCACCCGTTCCGGCGTGCTGCCCGCACCCTGGCATGCGATTTCCGCGGAAGCCGACATCGACGCCATCCCCGATACGCTCCTGCCCGGCATCCTGAAAACCGTGCGCATGGGCTATGACGGCAAGGGCCAGGTGCGCGTCACCAGCCGGGCGCAGGTGAAGGACGCGTTCGCGCAATTGCGCGGCGTGCCCTGCGTGCTGGAAAAAATGCTGCCGCTGGCCTATGAAGTTTCGGTGCTGGCCGCGCGCGGCGCCGACGGCCAGGCCGTGGTCTATCCGATCGCCGAGAATGTGCATCGCGACGGCATCCTGTTCACCACCACCGTGCCCGGTCCCCATGTCAGCGCCGAGCGCGCCGAGCAGGCGCAACAGGCGGCGCTGGCGATCATTGCCGAGCTGGGCTACGTGGGCGTGCTGTGCATAGAATTTTTCGTGCTGCAGGACGGCTCGCTGGTGGTCAACGAGATGGCGCCGCGCCCGCACAACAGCGGCCACTACACCATCGATGCCTGCGTCACCAGCCAGTTCGCGCAGCAGGTGCGCGCCATGGCCGGCCTGCCCTTGGGCGACACCCGCCAGCATTCACCGGCGGTGATGTTGAACATCCTGGGCGACATCTGGTTCAAGGGCGATGAAGACAGCCCGCGCGAACCGCCCTGGGAGCGCGTGCTGGCCCTGCCGGGCGCCAATCTGCACCTGTACGGCAAGGACGATCCGCGCCGCGGCCGCAAGATGGGCCATGTCACTTTCGTCGCGCCCACGCTGCAGGAGGCGCAGCAGCATTTCCGCGATGCCTGCGTCCTGCTGGGCATCGCCGGCGAGCGCTTCCATGGCTGAGCCGGCGCCGGCCGATGCCAGCGCCGTCGCCGCCGCGGCGCATCTGCTGGAAGCCGGCGAACTGGTGGCCTTGCCCACCGAGACCGTCTACGGTCTCGGGGCGGATGCCGAGAACCCCGAAGCCGTGGCAAAAATCTATGCCGCCAAGGGCCGTCCGGCCGGCCATCCGCTGATTGTCCATATTGCGCCCGAGGCTGAGCTGAGCCACTGGGCCAGTGAAATTCCGCCCGAGGCGCGCGCCCTGGCCAGCGCGTTCTGGCCTGGTCCGCTGACCATGATCCTGAAGCGCAATCCCGCCGTTCCCGCCGCCGTCGCCGGCGGCCAGGACAGCATAGGCTTGCGCTGTCCTTCGCATCCGGTAGCAATCGCCTTGCTGCGCGCCTTCAAGGGCGGGCGGGGCGGCATTGCCGCGCCCAGCGCCAACCGCTTCGGCCATGTGAGCCCGACCACCGCCGCCCACGTGCGCGAAGAGTTCGGGGCCGATCATCCCCTGGTGCGCTGCGTGCTGGAGGGCGGGCAGAGCGAGGTGGGGCTGGAATCCACCATCATCGACCTCTCGCGCCTGGAATCGCAGGGCCCGGTCCTGCTGCGTCCGGGGCGCTTGAGCCTGCCGGAACTGGAGGCGGTGCTGGGCCGTCCGGTCGGCTTGCCGGACGCCGCCGCGCCGCGCGTTTCCGGTTCGCTCGAATCGCATTACGCGCCGATGACGCCGCTGGCCATGGTGCCGGCCGGGCAACTGGAAGAGGTGCTGCAAGGCCTGGCTGCGGCCCGGCGCCGGGTCGCCTTGCTCGCCATGCATGTGCCGGCGCAGCAGAGCGCCGCCCTGCGCCAGATCGCGGCCGATGCATCCGGCTATGGCCACGACTTGTACGCTGCCTTGCGCGAGCTCGACCACATGGGCGCCGATCTGATCGTGGTCGAAGCCCCGCCGCAAGAGCCGCAATGGGATGCGGTCAACGACCGCCTGCGGCGCGCCGCCTTCGATTCGCGCCACATCCTGGCACGGATGCTGTAGTGCGGTAGTGCCGAAGTCAAAGTACCTGACCCCGAATTTGCGGTTTTCGATGCCTTGTCAGGCCGTGTCTCGCTACACTGGATCGTCGATCTGGCGAGGCCTCCATGAACACCTTCCACTGCGACCGCTGTGGCGCCCAGGTTTTTTACGAGAACACCCGCTGCGAAAACTGCGGCGGCATGCTGGGTTACCAGCCGGAACACCGGGCCATCAGCACCTTTGAACCGGCGGCTGAGGGCACCTGGAAAAGCCTGAATCCGGCAAATGCGGGACGCCATTATCGGCAGTGCCGCAACTACGCGCGCGAGAACGTCTGCAACTGGATGATCGATGCCGGGGATGGCGACGGCGAGCTGTGCGCTTCCTGCCAGCTCACGCGCGTCATTCCTTCGCTGGACAAGCCGGTCAATCGCCTTTACTGGAATCGCCTGGAGACCGCCAAGCGCCGCCTGCTGTACTCGCTGTGGCAATTGCATTTGCAGCCGGAACCCAAGCTCAACGATCCCAACCACGGCCTGGCCTTCGAATTCCTGGAAGACACCCCGCGCGCCAGGGTCATGACCGGGCATGCCAGCGGCGTCATTACCATCAACATCTGCGAGGCCGATCCGGCGCGGCGCGAAGAACTGCGCGAGCAGATGCATGAGCCCTATCGCACCCTGCTTGGCCATTTCCGCCATGAAAGCGGGCATTACTATTTCGACCTGCTGATCGCCAACGATGGGGCGCGGCGCGAGGCCTTTCGCGAGCTCTTCGGCGACGAACGCCAGGACTATGCCGAGGCGCTCAAGCGCCATTACCAGCAGCCGCCGTCCGAAGACTGGGCCTTGAACCACGTCTCGCATTACGCCAGCTCGCATCCCTGGGAAGACTGGGCCGAGACCTGGGCCCACTATCTGCACATCTTCGATACGCTGGATACGGCCCATGCCTGCGGCGTCAAGCTGCGCCCGGAATCCCCCAACGAGCCGGTGCTGGAATTGAAGACGCATCCGCTGCAAACCCGTTCGTGGAACCAGATTTCGGCCGACTGGTTTGCGCTGTCCTATCTGCTCAACAGCCTCAACCGAAGCATAGGCATGCCTGACGCCTATCCTTTTGCGTTGTCACCGACGGTGCAGAAGAAACTGCAATTCGTGCATGACCTGGTCAGGGCGCATGCGCCGAGGCAGCCGGAAGCGAGCTCGGCGGCAGTGCCGGCGACAAGGACGTAGTCTGTTCATCCAAGGGCGCATCCAATGGCGCAGACAGAGGCGCGGACCGAGGCGCGGACAATGGCGCCGGTTCGGCTGCCGCGCCGCGATCGGCCACCAGGAAGTCGCGCCCGATGCGCGTGCCCAGGGCGTAGATGTCGTCCATGAAATTCTTCAGGTAGCGGTGCAGGCCCTGGCGCGACACTTCTTCCATGCTGCCGAAGCGCAGCTGCGCATGCAGGCGTCCGGCCCAGCGTTCGGTATCCTTCGAATAGTGGTTGCCGACCAGGCGCAGGATATCCACCACCACATGCATGCAATACAGGAGCGAACGCGGCATGTCCGGATGCAGCACCAGCAGCTCCACCACCCGCTCCGGGTCGATCACATCGCGATAGACCTTGCGATAGATCTCGAAGGCCGACACCGAGCGCAACAGCGCGGCCCAGTAATAAAACTCCTCCGGTCCCGCCTCGGACTGTGTCGGGCGCGGCCCATTGCCGGGCTGGAATTTGGCGTCCAGGAGGCGCGCGGTATTGTCGGCACGCTCCAGGTAAGTGCCAAGCGTGATGAAATGCTTGGATTCGTCATTGAGCATGGTGCCCGAGATGACGCCGCGCGAAAGATGCGAGCGGTATTTCACCCATTCCAGGAAGCGCACCGGATCGCGCTCCAGATCGGCCTCGGCCAACTCGGCTTGCAGGCGCAGCCAGGTGGTATTGATGGCTTCCCAGACTTCGGTCGTGAGCGAGGTGCGCACCGCGCGCGCATTGTCGCGCGCCGCCTTCAGGCAGGACTTGATCGAAACCGGATTGCTTTCATCGCGCACCATGAAATCGATCACGCCGGCCTGGCTCAAGTCGGCGTATTTCCGGCCATACGCGGCCTGCAGGTCGGACAAGTCGAGCAATGCGCGCCAGCCGGCTTCGGCGGCGGCGGTGGCCGGCGGCATCAAGGCCATCTCGCAATTGACGCTGAGTAGCCGGGCCGTATTTTCGGCACGCTCGGTATAGCGCGCCATCCAGAACAGATGGTCGGCAGTGCGGCTCAACATCATGGCGCAGTCATGGCTGAAGGGATCGTATTTTTTTCAAACCACTATAGGCAAAACGCGACAGCAGTCTTTGCGCCGCGCCATGTCGACGCACGATAGGCGGGGTTTGGTGCGGTAAGATGTGTCCCGGCAAGACCATCCAAATCAGGGAGAGAAGATGGCAGTCAAGACAGCAGTTATTACGGGCGCGGGCACCGGCATCGGCCGCGCGGTTGCACTGGAACTGGCCAGGCAGGGTTTTGTCGCGGTGCTGGCGGGACGCCGGTCCGAGCCGCTGCAAAACGTGGCCAGGGAAATTGTTGCCAGCGGTGGACAGGCGCTGGCCGTGCCTTGCGATGTGGCCGATTCGACTTCGGTGCGCAATCTCTTCCAGACTGTGCGCGAGCGCTATCAAAGGCTGGACCTGCTGTTCAACAATGCCGGCGTGAACGCGCCCGGCATTGCCTTTGAAGACTTGAGCGAAGACCAATGGCGGCGCGTGGTGGACATCAATCTCACCGGCGCCTTCTTGTGCGCACAAGCGGCCTTTCGCCTGATGAAGGAACAAGACCCGCGCGGCGGCCGCATCATCAACAACGGTTCGATTTCGGCCCATGCGCCGCGGCCCGGCTCGGCGCCCTATACCGCCAGCAAGCACGCCATCACCGGCCTGACCAAGACCATTTCGCTGGATGGCCGCAAATACGACATCGCCTGCGGCCAGGTGGACGTGGGCAATGCCATGACCAGCATGGCCGAGCGCATGTCGCGCGGCGTGATGCAAGCCAATGGCCAACTGGCGGCCGAACCGATGATGGATGTGGCCAACGTCGCCACCACCGTGGCCTACATGGCCAGCCTGCCGCTGGAAGCCAATGTGCAATTCGTCACCGTGATGGCCACCAACATGCCTTTCGTCGGCCGGGGCTGAACATGAACATCAGCCTCCGGCCGGTGCACGCCGATGACGCGCAAGCGATCTGCGACATCTACAACCACTACATCGTCCACACCGTTATCACCTTCGAGCAGGATCCGCTGGACGCGCAACAAATGCGGCAACGCATTGCCGACGTCACCCGCGACTATCCCTGGCTGGTGGCGCAAGTGGATGAGCGCGTGATCGGCTACGCCTATGCCACCCGCTGGCGGACGCGCGCCGCCTACGATCACACCGTCGAAAGCACCATTTACCTGGCGCCCGATGGCGTCGGCCGCGGCCTCGGCCTGCCCCTGTACCAGGCCCTGATGCAGGCCTTGCGCGACGGCGGCATGCATGCGGTGGTGGGCTGCATCGCGCTGCCCAATGCCGGCAGCGTTTATCTGCACGAGAAGTGCGGCTTCGAAAAGGTCGGCCACTTCCCGCAGGTGGGCCAGAAATTCGGGCAGTGGATCGACGTCGGCTTCTGGCAACTCACTTTCGATAGCGCGCCGTGAGCGGCACGGTGCTGATGGCGGTGCTGCTGGGGGCGATGCTGCACGCCAGCTGGAACGCGCTGGTGCACGGTTCGCGCGAAAAGCTGCTCGACACCGTGCTCATCCTGTGGGGCGCGGCCCTCTTGTCGCTGCTGCTGCTGCCCGGGAGCGGCTTGCCTGCGGCCGCCAGCCTGCCATGGTTGATTGCCTCCACCGTGATCCACATGGCGTATTTCAGCCTGGTGATCCTGTCCTATCGCGGCGGCGAATTGTCGGTGGTGTATCCGCTCATGCGCGGCTCGGCGCCGGCCATGTCGGCTTTCGGGGTGCTGATCTTCCTGCATGAATCGCCGCCGCCCGCCGGCTGGGCCGGGGTGGCCCTGGTGTCCACCGGCGTGGTGCTGCTGGCGGTGCTGGCCTGGTCGCGCGGCGCTTCGCATCCGCGCTCGCTGCTGCTGGCGCTGGCCAATGCCGCCGTGATCGCCAGCTATACCGTGGTGGATGCCAAGGGCGTGCGCCTGTCCGGCAATGCGGTGGGCTACAACAGCTGCACCTTCCTGCTCAACGCGCCGGCGCTGACCCTGGTGGCGCTGCATCTGCGCGGCGCGCCGGCCCTGGCGGCCCATGCGCGCCTGTACTGGAAGCGCGGCCTGATCGGCGGCGCCTGCACCATGACTTCCTATGGACTGGCGCTGTGGGCCATGACCCAGGCGCCGGTGGCGCTGGTGGCCGCGCTGCGCGAAACCTCGGTCATGTTCGCCTTGCTGCTGGGCGCCTGGCTGGCGCGCGAAAAAGTGGGAGTCGGCAAGATTGCCTGCGTACTCATGGTGGCCGGCGGCGCGGCCTTGATGAAACTCGCCTGAGGCTTCGGACCAGCCGCGTTCAGCGACAAGCATCCTTGATCTTCCCGTTGCGCAGGCGCTGCAAGCGCCACGCAGGGGGAACAATTTCGGCCCATGTTTCTCTATTGTCCATCAGTGCAATGGGAAACAGCTTTCATGTGCGGTATTGCCGGCGAGATTCGATTCGATCAAAGCTTTGCAGATGTCCGCAAGGTCGTGGACATGACCGAGGCCCAGTCCCGGCGCGGGCCGGATGGGGAAGGCATTTTCAGCCTGGGCCCACGCTGCTTCGGCCATCGCCGCCTGTCCATCATGGATTTGTCGCTGCGCGGCCATCAGCCCTTTGTCGACAACGCGCTTGGACTTGGCATCGTCTTCAACGGCGCCATCTACAACCATCACGAATTGCGGGCCGAGCTGCGCCGGGTCGGCTACGTGTTTTCTTCAAGCGGCGACACCGAGGTGATCCTCAAGGCCTGGAACGCCTGGGGTGTGCAGGCGCTGGAGCGTTTTCAAGGCATGTTCGCCTTCGCGCTGTGGGAGCGTGACAGCGGCCTCACTTACCTGGTGCGCGACCGCCTGGGCATCAAGCCGCTGTATTACACGCATGATGGCCAGCGCCTGCATTTCGCCTCCACCCTGCCGGCCTTGTTGCGCGGCGGCGGAGTCGATACTTCGATCGATATCGGCGCGCTGCATCACTATCTGTCCTTTCACGCCGTGGTGCCGGCGCCGCACACCATTTTGCGTGGCGTGCGCAAGCTGCCGCCGGGCGCGTACATCACCGTGCATCCGAATGGCCGTTGCGAACAGACGCAATGGTGGCAATTGCGCTACGAGCGCAGCCAGGAGGACGAAGCGCGCAGCTTCGAAGAGTGGCGCGAAGAGGTGCTGGCCGCGCTGCAGCGCTCGGTGCGGCGGCGGCTGGTGGCCGATGTGCCGGTCGGGGTGCTGCTCTCGGGCGGCCTGGATTCCAGCCTGATCACCGGCTTGCTGGCCAACGAAGGCACGCCCGACTTGCGCACCTATTCGATCGGCTTCGAAGCGGTGGATGAAGAAGCGGGCGACGAATTCCACTATTCCGATTTGGTGGCGCGTCACTACGGCACCCTGCACGAGAAGCTGCACATTCCCGCGGCCGATCTGCTGCAGGCCTTGCCGGGCGCGATTGCGGCCATGTCCGAGCCGATGGTCAGCCACGATTGCGTGGCCTTCTACCTGCTCTCGCAAGCGGTTTCGCGTTACAGCCGGGTGGTGCAAAGCGGGCAGGGCGCGGACGAAGTCTTCGGCGGCTACCACTGGTATCCGCCGCTGGCGGCGGTGTCCGATGCGCGCGAAGGCGTGGCCTCCTACCGCCATGTGTTTTTCGACCGCGACCAGGACGAGATGGCGCAATTGCTGCAGCCGGACTTCCTGAGCGAGGACGTCAGCAGCCAGTACGTCGAGCAGCATTTCGCGCGGGAAGGCGCCGCCAGCGTGATCGACCGCGCGCTGCGCCTGGATACCACGGTGATGCTGGTGGAAGACCCGGTCAAGCGGGTCGACAACATGACCATGGCCTTCGGGCTGGAAGCGCGGGTGCCCTTCCTGGACCACGAGCTGGTGGAGCTGGCGGCGAAGATTCCGGCGCGCCACAAGATTGCCGAAGGTGGCAAGCACATCCTGAAG
>JAEVZY010000073.1 GCA_023392035.1 Pseudomonadota bacterium
GGTAACATCAAGGCGTTCGCCTGAAGGATCAGCATGGCCTGGCTCATCACAAAATATTTGGTCACTGCCGGCGTGGTCGTGCTTGTGTCGGAGGTCGCCAAGCGCAGCGACAGGCTGGGAGGCCTGATTGCGGCGCTCCCGCTGGTCACTGTGCTGACGCTGATCTGGCTCTACGTGGAAAAACAGCCGGAAGAAAAGCTGGCCAACCACGCCTGGTACACCTTCTGGTACGTAGTGCCGACCTTGCCGATGTTCCTGGCCTTTCCGCGCCTGCTGCACCATTTCGGATTCTGGCCGGCGCTGTTGGCCTGCATCGTGATTACGATGGTCGCCTTTGCCGGCTTTGCATGGCTGCTGCGCTTCTTCGGCGTGGAACTGCTGTAGATCGAACTCATGACTTCATGCGTTGTAGCTTCCCTTGGCCTGCATCGCCTGCTCTATCGAAGAGGGATCAAAAGGCGGCGTCTGCGCGGCACAGGCCAGGGAAACCGAGGCCAGGGCGATAGAGGCAATAGCATGTCTGATCACGGTATGACTCCTTCTCAATGCGTCAAGGGATAGAGAACGATGCCCACGATTGCCGCGACAATGATGATCGCCGGCTCATGCAGTTTCTTGAATTTCCACAAGCAGGCGAGCGTCAACACTGCGATCAGGGCAGTGGGAAGATCAACGATGGAGCGTTTGGCGATGACTATCACGGAGCCGGTAATGGCACCGATGGCGGCAGCGGTGATGCCATCCACGAAGGCAACGACGCCGGGCACATGTCCATATTTCTTGAAATACGGCGCCGGGATGATCGTAAACAGGTAGCAAGGCAGGAAGGTCGCCAGGGCCGCCACACTGGCGCCGGACAAGCCCGCCACCAGGTAGCCGATGAAGCCAACCGTGATGACCACCGGGCCGGGCGTAATCATGGCCACCGCCACCGCATCCACGAACTGCTTGTCGTTGAGCCAGTGGTATTCGGTCACCACTCCGCCGTACAGGAAGGGAATGATCGCCAGCCCCGAGCCGAACACGAAAGCGCCGGCCTTGGCGAAGAAGAGGCCGATCTGGGTCAGCAGCGATACATCCAGCGATCCGAACCACGGCAAGGCGGTGCTCACCTGCGTGATTGCAGCAGCGGAGGTGGCGCGGCCCAGCCACTTTGGCGGCGCACGGAGGAACCAGACCAGCACACCGGCGGCAATGAACAGCCAGCCTTCTTCAGACTCGGTAACCACCGTAACGACGGCAAGCAGCAAGTAGATGCCCCACAGGAGCTTGTCCTTGCCGACGCTCTTTTCGGTCAGCTTCTTGGCGCTCATGGCGATGATGCCGATCACGGCGGCGCCCACGCCGTAGAACACCGCCTGCATCCAGCTGATGCCGCCGAACTTCACGTAAGCCCAGCCCAGCGCCAGCACCATGAGGAAGGATGGCAGCACAAAGGCCAGGCCCGCGACCGTCGCGCCCAGAATGCGGTAGTGGACGTAACCCAGGTAGATGCCGAGCTGCGCGGCCAAGGGACCGGGCGCCATCTGCGCCAGGGCCAACCCCTCCTTGTAGTCCGAGTCGGTGATCCATTTGCGCTCTTCCACCAGGTCGCGATGCATGTAGCCCACCAGCGCTACCGGGCCGCCGAAACCGAGCGTGCCCAGCTTCAGCATGTACAGCATCATGTCCTTGAGGCTGTAGCCTGGACTGGGGTTTGGCGCTTGCGTCATCTCGCTCATTTGTTTGCCTTGCTGTAGTGGGCGACCGTCCCAATTTTGAACTTTACGTTCCGGAATGTTACTTAAGGCGCTCCTGCCAATCCTGCAAAACGGGAATCGCCATGACCACCTCCCTGCCCATTCCAGCCACCAGCGCGTTTGGCACTTCCGCCAACAGCCGTACTACCCCCGCCAACGACGCCGCACGTTTCCTCGACAAGCTCAACAATGGCGACCAGCAAGAAGCCATCCAATTGTTCGCCAACCTGATGGGTGTTGACGATCCAGACAAGATTCCACCCATTTCCACCACCGACACCAGCTCCTATGAGGCCGCCCTGGTGACGCAGATCGGCGCGCAAATCCATATGCGCCAGTGGGCCATGACCAGCCTGCCGCGCATGCTGGACCAGATCAAGGTCCAGGGCTGAAGCCAGCCGCGCCTGGCTTGCGCACTGCAGCACTGGACTTCGCTTCCCTGCCTCTGTACAATTGCCGACCTTCTGCCCAACCCCAGGGCAGCTTCGCTGCATCGCCAGCCTCACAGCTTCATTAAAAGCCCTCCCGCCCTCAGACGCCGCATTCAGGTGTCATTCCGGCGCAAAGCTTTTGTGCCGAAACTTCGAATCGCTACGCAGTCCTTTTTCAGACTCGCGCTCTAGTTCGCTGTTTCCTGGTTGCGTTGCATTTTTCGCGCCACAAGCGCCTTCGCGCCGCCGATCAAGCGGCACGATGCAATGTCATTGTTGAAAGAGTTCCACATGAGTTTTGAAACCCTTGGCCTGAATCCGGCCATCGTGCAGGCCATTACCGAAGCCGGCTATCAGGAGCCGACGCCGGTGCAAAGCCAATCCATTCCCGCCGCCCTGCAAGGCCGCGATCTGCTGGTGTCCTCGCAGACCGGTTCCGGCAAGACCGCGGCTTTCATGATTCCCGCGCTGCATATCCTGGCTTCCACCCGCTCCACCGAAGCCGGCGGCAAGACCCACAACCAGATGAACCAGGCGGCACGCGCCCGCGGCGAGCGCCCGCGCTTCCGCCCGGCCCAGCCCAAGGTCCTGGTGCTGGCCCCGACCCGCGAACTGGCTCTGCAAGTGACCGCGGCCACCGACAAATACGGCGCCCACCTGCGCGGCGTGCGCGCGGTGTCCATCCTGGGCGGCATGCCTTATCCGAAGCAGATGCAACTGCTGGCGCGCAATCCCGAGATCCTGGTTGCCACCCCCGGCCGCCTGATCGACCACATGGAGTCCGGCAAGATCGACTTCTCGCAACTGCAGGTGCTGGTGCTGGACGAAGCCGACCGCATGCTCGACATGGGCTT
>JAEVZY010000248.1 GCA_023392035.1 Pseudomonadota bacterium
GTGGATGGCATCGGCATTCGTTTCGGCGGCTTGAAAGGGGTGTATGGCCTCAGTTTCGAGGCGCTGCCGGGGCAGGTGACCGGCCTGATCGGTCCCAACGGCGCCGGCAAGACGTCCGTGCTCAACATCCTGGGCGGCTTCTACCAGCCCAGCGAAGGCAGCGTGCGCCTGGGGCCGCAGCCCTTGCCCTCCGGCCGCAGCGAGGCGTGCGCCCGCGCCGGCATTGCCCGCACCTTCCAGACCACGCTGCTGTTCGATTCCCTCACCGTGCTGGAAAACGTCGAGCTGGCCTGGCATGGCAAGCCCGACAGCGCCGCCGCGCGCGACCTGCTGCGCTTTGCCGGCTTCGAGGGCGATCCGCAAACCCCAGCCGCCGACCTGCCCTTCGTGGACCGGCGCATGGTGGAAATCGCGCGCGCCCTGGCGCTGCGTCCGCGCGCCTTGCTGCTGGACGAGCCGGCCGCCGGCCTGGGCAAGGGCGACAAGGCGCGCCTGGCGCAAACCCTGGGGCGGATTGCCGAAAGCGGCGTCACCGTGGTGCTGGTGGAGCACGACATTCCGCTGGTGATGCAGACCTGCAAGCGCCTGGTGGCCATGGAAAACGGCAAGCTGCTGCGCGCCGGCTCGGCCCAGGAAGTGCAGGGCGATCCGGCGGTGATTGCGGCGTATCTCGGTGTCGCCGCCGGCATTGCGCGCAGCGCGCGCCAGGCGGCCGGCGCGCAGCTCCTGCGCACCGACAAACTGTCGGCCGGCTACGGCCGCATCGGCGTGCTCAAGGACATCGGCATCGAAATCCGCGAGCATGAAGTGGTGGCCATCGTCGGCTCCAACGGCGCCGGCAAGAGCACGCTGATGCGCGCGCTCACCGGCTTGCTGCCGGCCGGCGGCAGCATAGGATTCAAGGGCGCCCCGCGCGCCGCCCGGCCGGACCTGGTGTGCCGCTCCGGCCTGGTGATGGTGCCGGAAGGGCGGCAAGTCTTCCCCAGGCTGTCGGTGCGCGACAACCTGCTGCTGGGCGGCTATGCGCGGCCGGCGGCGGAGCGCCATGCCAACCTGGAAAAAATGCTGGAGCGCTTTCCGCGCCTGCGCGAACGGGTCGAGCACGATGCAGGTCTATTGTCCGGCGGCGAGCAGCAGATGCTGGCCATCGCGCGCGGCCTGATGGCGATGCCGGACCTGATCATTTTCGACGAACCCTCGCTCGGCCTGGCGCCGAAGGTGGTGCAGTCGGTGTATGAAACCATCGACCGCCTGGCGGCCTCCGGCATGACGGTGCTGCTGGTGGACCAGTTCGCCGCGATGGCGCTGTCGGTGGCCGATCGCGGCTATGTGCTGAGCCATGGCAGACTGGCGGCCGAAGGCCAGGCGGCGCAGCTGCTTGGCGACGATTCGGTCAAGGCCGCCTATCTTGGAGAAGGAACCGAGGATGCAGCACGCACTGCGCAAGCTTGAATCGCACCGCCGCTTTTCCTACCGGCCCATTACCGAGCGGCCAGATTACAGCTGGCCCGACGGCAATCGCCTGGCGGTGTATATCGGCTTCAATGTCGAGCATTTCGAATTTGGCCAGGGCCTGGGGGCGCGGCTGGCGCCCTCGGCCGAGCCGGACGTGCTCAATTTCGCCTGGCGCGACTATGGCAACCGGGTCGGCGTGTGGCGCTGCCTGGACCTGTTCAGCGAGCTGGACATTCCGGTCGGCGCGCTGGTCAACACCAGCCTGTACGACGATTGCCCGCAGATCATGCAGGCGCTGCGCGCGCGCGGCGACGAGATCATCGGCCATGGCCACACCAATGCCGAATCGCAATGCAATATGGATGAAGCGCAGGAGCGCCGCCTGATCGCCGACTGCGCCGCCCGCATTGCGCATGAAGAAGGAAAAGCGCCGCGCGGCTGGCTCTCGCCCTGGATTGCGGAAACCCATGTCACGCCCGACCTGCTGCAGGAAAGCGGCTACCGCTACAGCCTGAACTGGTGCCATGACGACCAGCCGATGCCGATGCGCACCCGGCAAGGCGTGCTGTGGACCGTGCCCTACCCGCAGGAATTGAACGACATCCCGATGCTGGTGGCGCGCCAGCTGCACGTGGAAAACTTTGCCTGCATGATCGAAGACCAGTTCGACGAGATGCTGCGGCAGTCGGCCAAGCAACCGCTGGTGATGGGCATTGCGCTGCATCCCTACCTGGTGGGGCATCCCTATCGCCTGAAGGCCTTGCGCCGCGCGCTGGCGGCAATACGCAAGCGCGGGCAAGCCTGGTGGACCACGCCCGGCGCCATTTACGAGCACGTGCAAACCATCCCGGCGCTGCGCGCGCTGGCCGAGGCGCCATGAGGCATATGGACCCCGATCGTCCGCGCCGCAGCGCAGCCGACACTCGCGCCCGCATCCTCAAGAAGGCGGTGGCCGAGTTTGCCGCCAAGGGCTACGGCGGCGCCCGCATCGACGCCATCGCCAAGGCGGCGCAGACCAACATCCGCATGCTGTACCACTACTTCGGCGGCAAGGAAGAGCTCTACCTGGCGGTGCTGGAAAGCGTGATCAACGATTTGCGGATGGAAGAACTCAAGCTCGATTTCAGCGAAGAAGACGATGCGCTGGAAGGCTTGCTGCAGATGTTCGACTTCATCGACCATCACTTTTCGCGCCATGCCGAGTTGCGCAACATCCTGTCCGGCGAAAACCTCAACCGCGCGCGCTACATGAAGAAGTCGGCGCTGATTCCGACCATGTCTTCGCCGGTGCTGTCGCTGCTGCAGGCGCTGATCCGCAAGGGCCAGAAAGCCGGCGCCATCCGGCGCGAGGTCGATGCGCTGCACCTGTACGTGACCATGGTCTCGCTGGTGTCCTATCACAAGACCAACGCCTACACGCTCTCCACCATCTTCCGTGAAGACCTGACCGGCGAGGCCTGGCAAACCGAGCAGCGGCAATTCAACCGCACGCTGCTGACAAGTTTCTTGCGTCCGCCTTGCGCCGAACCCGCGCCCCGCACCAAGGCCGCCGGAAAGTCGGGCGCGGGCAAAGCAGGTGCGGACAAATCAAGCGCAGGCAAATCAAGCGCAGGCAAATCAGGCAGCACCACCCGAAAAAGGGACTGAACATGGCATCCAGAGCCGGCGTGCTTGCGGTATCCAGAAAAGGAATGGTGACCAGCCCGCACGCGACGGCGACCGAAGCCGGCCTGCAGGTGCTGCGCGAGGGCGGCAATGCGGTGGAGGCGGCGCTGGCGATCGGCATGTGCCTGGCGGTGAGCTACCCGCATTTCACCGGACTGGGCGGCGATGCCTTCATGATTCTTTGCGACGGCGCCGGCCGCGTCACCACGCTCTCCGGCATCGGCCAGGCGGCCACGCTTTGTCCACCCAACGATGGACGTCCATTGCCGGTGCGCGGCCCCGGTTCGATGCTGACCTCGGCCGGCACGGTGGACACCTGGGGCCAGGCCTGGGACATCAGCCGCAAGGAGCTGAACGGCAAGAAGAGTTGGGCGCAGCTGATCGCGCCGGCGCAGGCGCTGGCCGAGGATGGCTTTGCGCTCAGTCCCTCGCAAAGCTTCTGGATTGATTTTCGCCAGGGTGAGATGGCGCAGCTGCCCGGCGTGCGCCGCCTGTTCAGCGACAATGGCCGGTGGCTGCCGGCGGGTTCGCGCTTGCGGCAGCCGGCGCTGGGCCGCAGCCTGGCGCTGCTGGCGCGCAACGGCCCGCGCGATTTCTACGAAGGCGAACTGGCGCGCGCCCTGGTGCAAGGCCTGGCCCAGGCCGGATCGCCGCTGTCGGCGGCCGATCTCGCCGCCACCCGCGCCCGGCGCGAAGCGCCCTTGCGCCTGGCGTATCGCGGCGGCGAACTGCTGGCGCATCAGCCGCCCACCCAGGGCCTGACCACCCTGCAGATCATGGGCACGCTGGCCGGCTTCGAACTGGGCGCAATCCCGCATGGCAGTGCCGATTACTACCACCTGCTGGTGGAGGCGGTGAAGCGCGCCTTCATCGACCGCAACCGCTACCTGGCCGATCCGGACCACGCGCCCTTGCCGCTGCCCGTGCTGCTGTCGGCGCAGCACTTGCGCGGCATGGCCGAGACCATCGACATGCATCGCGCGCTGCCCTGGCCGCATCCCTGGCAGCACGGCGACACGGTCTGCATCGCCGCCGCCGACAACATGGGCAATGCGGTATCGATGCTGCAGACCCTGTACTTCGACTGGGGCAGCGGAGTCGAGGCGGGCGACACCGGCATCCTCTGGCACAACCGCGGCGCGGCCTTCTCGACCGACCCGCGCTCGCCCAACTGCCTGGCCGCCGGCAAGCGTCCGTTTCATACGCTCAATCCCGGCATGTACCTGAAACAGGGCAAGCCGCGCCTGCTGTACGGCACCCAGGGCGCGGACGGCCAGCCGCAGACGCTGGCGGCGGTGCTGACGCGCCTGATCGACCATGGCATGGACCCCTTGTCGGCCCTGGCCAGTCCGCGTTTTCTGCTGGGGCAGACCTTTTCCGATCCGCGCCACTCGCTCAAGCTGGAGCAGGACGCCGGCGCCGAAGTCTTCGAGGAATTGCAGCGGCGCGGCCACGCGATTGCGCCGATTCCGGCGCAAAGCCCGCTGGCCGGTCATCCCGGCGTGATTGCCATCGACGAACAGGGCGGCTTCAGCGGCGCCCATGATCCGCGCAGTGACGGGATGGCGATGGGTGTCTAGAATGGGCGTCCAGAATCCGGGGAGCCCGGAGCCAGGCGTCGAAACCCATGAAACGTTTTTTGCTTGTTCTGCTTGCGCTGCCCGCAGCCGCTTTTGCCGCGCCCATGCGCGAGACCCTTCTTGAAACCAGTCTCGGCGATTCGGTGACCCAAGCGGCCGTGCTGTCGCTGGCCGGACCGGCCCCCACCTACCTGGCCGTGCTGCTGCCCGGTTCTCCCTCCGTGCTGCGACCGGTGCTTGCGAATGACGAGTGGAGCGGCGGCCGGCTGATGGGAAATTTCCTGATCCGTTCGCGCAAGTGGCTGGTGGATGAAGACCTGGCCGTGTTGTCGGTGGATTGCCGCAGCGACAGCGGCGACGAATGCCGTGAGCTTTACCAGGCCTCGCAGCAAAGGTTCATCGACGTCAAGAGCGTGATTGAACTGGCGAAGTCGAATCTGCCCTCCATCAGGCAAGTCTGGCTGGTGGGCACCAGCATGGGAACCATCTCCTCCACCTACATGGCCAAGTGGGGAGGGGCTTACTTCGCGGGCGCCATCCACACCGCCAGCATCAACAATGGCCTTGCCTACCGAAGCATGGCGAATCCGGACTTTGCCGCCGCCGGCATCCCGCAGGTGTTCATCCATCACAGGGACGACCCCTGCCGCAGCACGACCTACGATGGCACCAGGCACTGGAGCGAAAAGTTCAGTATTCCACTGATTACCGTCACCGGCGGCTCGGGTTTTTCCGGCAATGCCTGCCAGGCGTTCTCACAGCATGGATTCCGCGGTGTGGAGCGGGAAGTGATGGCTGCGATTGCTGCCATCATCAAGTCCGGAAAAGTTGAGCAGTCGGGAATCGCGCCGGCGAACTGAGCTCAGCGTCGTGCCGGGTGACCACCCCATGCCTTGCCGCCCGGATGCTGGCCCCAGGTCCAATTGCCATCCGCCGCCAGCTCCCGATACTGAACGCCTTCACCAAGGAGAGTTCAGATGGCAAGCCAGGCCCGCGCGCCGAATATTCTTTTCATCATGGCCGACGATATCGGCTGGTTCAACGCCAGTTGCTACAACCACGGCATCATGGGTTACCAGACGCCCAATATCGACCGGATTGCCAAAGAAGGGGCGCTGTTCACCGATTTCTACGGGCAACAGAGTTGCACCGCCGGCCGCGCAGCCTTCGTCACCGGCCAGGCGCCGATCCGTACCGGCCTGACCAAGGTCGGCATGCCGGGCGCCGCGCTAGGACTGGCCGCTAAAGATCCCTCGGTGGCCGACTTTCTCAAGGGCTTTGGCTACGCGACCGGGCAGTTCGGCAAGAACCACCTGGGCGACCGCAATGAACACCTGCCCACCGTGCATGGCTTCGACGAATTCTTCGGCAATCTGTATCACCTGAACGCGGAAGAAGAGCCGGAATATCCGAACTGGCCCAAGGACCCGGCCTTCACCAAGCGCTTCGGCCCGCGCGGCGTGCTCAAGTGCCGCGCCGCGGACAAGGACAATCCCGCCAGCGATGAAAAATATGGCCGGGTCGGCAGGCAGACCATAGAAAACACCGGGCCGTTGACCAGCAAGCGGATGGAAACGGTGGACGAGGAATTCCTCGCGGCGGCGCTCAACTTCATCGAGCGCAAATCGAAATCCGATGCGCCCTGGTTCTGCTATTTCAATCCCACCCGCATGCACATCTTCACGCATCTCAAGCCGGAGTCGAAGGGCAGGACCGGACTCGGCCTGTACCCGGATGGCATGGTGGAGCTGGACGGCTATGTCGGCCAACTGCTGGACAAGCTCGACCAGTTGAAAGTTGCCGACAACACCATCGTCGTCTTCACCACCGACAACGGCGCCGAAGTCATGACCTGGCCCGACGGCGGCTCGACGCCGTTTCGCGGCGAGAAAGACACCAATTGGGAAGGCGGCTGGCGCATCCCTTGCGTCATGCGCTGGCCGGGCGTGATCCAGCCGGGACGCCTGATCAACGATATGTGTGCGCTGCAGGATTTCATCCCCACCTTCGCCGCTGCCAATGGCGAGACCGGATTGGTGGAAAAAGTGAAGCAGGGCTATCGCATCGGCGACAAGCAATTCAAGGTGCATCTGGATGGGGAAAACCTGCTGCCTTTCCTGTCCGGCCAGGAAAAGGAGAGTCCGCGCAAGGGCTTCTTGTACTGGAGCGACGATGGCGAATTGATGGCCGCGCGCGCCGGCCGCTTCAAGATCGTGTTTGCCGAGCAGCGCGCCAAGGGCATTGCAGTCTGGCGCGAACCCTTGGCCATGTTGCGGGTGCCGAAGTTCTTCGATTTGCGCGCCGATCCCTTCGAGCGCGGCGATGAAAGCATCCAGTACGACGACTGGATGCTTCAGCAGATGTTCCTGATGTACGCGGCCCAGCCTTTGGTCGGCCAATGGCTGAACAGCTTCAAGGAATTTCCGCCGCGCGCACGCGCCGCCAGCTTCTCGATTGACCAGGTGGTCGAGAAGATGCTGCCCAAGGATTGATCGGCCCACCATCGGGGAAAGTGATGAAGCCATTTGCACCAGCCGGCGGGAAAGCCCCCCGAGCGCTGCCGGCGCTGATTGCCGCCATCGCCCTGGCCGCGGGCTGCGCCACGCAGGAAAAGAAAAGCGAAATCCCGCCGGTGGTGCCGGAACTGCGCCCCGGCATCGTTGCCGGTTACCTGCCCATGGGCGCGCTGCCCGACAGTCTTGCGCTGTTGCCGCCGCCGCCGGCGGTGGGCAGCGCCGCCTTCGCCGCCGATGAAGAGGCTTACCGCAACACCCGGCTCCTGCGCGGCTCGCCGCGCTACACCCAGGCGACCAAGGATGCCAACCTGATCTTCCCGCAGGCGACGCAGAACTTCGCCTGCGCGCTGGATGCGCCGATCTCGAAAGACAGCACGCCGCATCTCTACACGCTGATGCGGCGCAGCGCCACCGACAGCGGACTGGCCACCCAAACCGTGCGCGACAAATACCATCGCATGCGGCCCTTTGCCTTTCACAACGACAGCAGCTGCACGCCGCAGGCCGAGCATGCGCTGCGCCAGGCAGGGTCCTACCCTTCGGCCCATGCCAGCATCGGCTGGACCTGGGCCTTGTTGCTGGCCGAAGTGGCGCCCGAGCGCAGCGATGCCTTGCTGGCGCGCGGCCTGTCCTATGGCCAGAGCCGCGTGATTTGCGGCGCGCATTGGCAAAGCGATGTCAGCCAGGGCCGCGTGATCGGCGCCGGCACGCTGGCGCGGCTGCACAGCGATCCGGTGTTCCGCGCGGAAGTGGAAGAGGCGAAGAAGGAAGTCGTCGGCGCGCGCCAGAAGGCGATGCGCCCGGCGCTCGATTGCAAGGCCGAAGCCGCCGCGCTCGGGCAGCGCTGAGCGGGCAGCGCCAATACGACCCCGCCAATGACGAGGTCCATGCCGCGCTGAAAGACTTCAACGCCGGGGACGACGCAATTGCGCGCGCAGGCGATTCAATTCATCCATCAGGTCCACCACCAGGCCGGCCAGTTCGGGATTGGCTTCAAAGCGCCTTTCCGTTTCCAGCAAGCGCCGCGCGCGCAACAGCTGGCGGGCGTTGAAGCTCCATTGTTCGAATGCGACGCCTTCCACCTGCAGGACGCCGGCCTCGACATGCTCGATCACCCAGTCGCGGCTGACCATGCAGCGCATGCTCATCTGCTCCAGCGACAAGGGCTCTTCGTCAAACACCGCGCTTTCGTTCTGGATATCCACGTCTTCGTTCCGCTCTCTCGGGAGGCTCCGTCAGGAGGATTGCCTGGGGTTGAAGGAAAATTCGCGCGACATCTGTTCGTACAGTTCGCGCTGACGGTCGGTCACGGCCGGCGGCACCAACACTTCCAGCACCAGGTAGAGATCGCCCGGCTCGCGTGCCGGCAAGCCGCGTCCCTTGAGCCTCAGCTTGCGGCCCGGTTGCGAAGCCGCCGGGATGCGCACTTCGACATTGCCATCCGGAACCTGGGCTTTCACGTGCGCACCGAGCGCCGCTTCCCAGGGCGTGATCGGCAGCTTGAGGTAGACGTCCTTCTCCTCGGTCCAGCGTGCCGGGGTGTGTTTGAAATGCACTTCCAGCAGCAGGTCGCCGGCCGCGCCCTGGCCGAGGCCGGGGCCGCCTTGTCCTGCCAGGCGGATCATCTGCCCTTCGCGTATGCCCTTGGGAATTTTCAGTTCCAGCTGACGCTGCTGCATGTGCAGCCGGCCGTGGGCGTCGCGTTCGGGCAGGCGCAGCGTAATGTTGCGGGTGCCGCCGCGATAGCTGTCTTCCAGTTCCAGCTCGATGCTGGCGGTCTGGTCCTGGCCGCGACGGTTGAAGCTGCCGCCGCGGCCGCCACCGGCTTGCGCGCGGCCGAACAATTCGGAGAAGAAATCGCTGAAGTCCGCGGCTTCGGCATCCGAGTAGTGACCGTGAGTAAAGCCGTGCGCGCCATCCCAGCCCGGCGGCGGATGAAATTCCGCTCCGCCCATATTGCCCTGGCCGGCCTGGTCGTAGGCGGCACGTTTTTCCGGATCGGACAGCACGGCGAAGGCCTCGTTGAGTTCCTTCATGCGCTCTTCGGCGTCGGCCTCCTTGGAAACGTCCGGGTGGTATTTGCGCGCCAGCTTGCGGAAAGCCTTCTTGATGGCCGCCGCGTCCGCATTCTTGTCCACGCCCAGTACCGCGTAATAGTCCCTGAATTCCAAGCCCATCCTCCTGATCCGTGCTGACTATGACAACGCGCAGACCGTCAAAATCCTTTGCCGGAAAACGCGGGAAACCGATCCCGGCGCCCATGTCTAAAACGCAGGCCGCTTGCGTGGAGGTGATGCACCATGGATTCAGTCTGGCTGGTTCTTGCCGCCCGGTCCCGCCTGTTGGCGCTGGCCTTGATGTCGGCCCTGGCATTGGGCGCATGCAAGAAGACTGAAGCGCCGGCGCCTGCCGCCGTGCCTGCTCCTGGCGCGCCGGCAACTTCGGCCACGCGCCTGCCGGACTTCGTGAACCTGGTCAAGCAATCCGGCAAATCGGTGGTCAATATTAGCGCCACCCGCAGCGGCAATGCGGTGCAAGGCCGCGGCGACCCCTTGCAGGAATTCCTGCGCCGCTTCGGCGGTGGTGACGAGGAAGGCGAAGCGCCGACCGGCAGCCTGGGCTCCGGCTTCATCATCAGCACCGATGGCCTGGTGCTGACCAATGCCCACGTGGTGGGCGATTTCGACGAGATCAACGTCAAGCTGACCGACAAGCGCCGCTTCAAGGCCAAGTTGCTGGGCGCCGACAAGGTGACCGACGTTGCGCTGCTGAAGATCGACGCCAAGGACTTGCCGGCAGTGAAGATCGGCGACCCCAACAAGCTGGAACCGGGCGAGTGGGTGGCCGCCATCGGCTCGCCCTTCGGCTTCGAAAGCAGCGTGACGGTGGGCGTGGTCAGTGCGCTCGGGCGCATTCTGCCGGGCGGCAGCTTCGTGCCTTTCATCCAGACCGATGTGGCGGTCAATCCGGGCAATTCGGGCGGACCGCTGTTCACGGTCAACGGTGAAGTGGTGGGCATCAATTCACAGATCTACAGCCAGACCGGCGGTTACATGGGCGTGTCGTTTTCGATTCCGATCGATATCGCCATGAATATCGCCACCCAGTTGCGCGACACAGGCCGCGTGGTGCGCGGCCGCATCGGCGTGCAATTGCAGGAGCTGACCCAGGACATCGTCCAGGCCTTGAAACTGCCCGACCAGAACGGCGTGCTGGTGACCGCGGTGCAGCGCGGCGGTCCGGCGCAGAAGGCCGGCATGCAGCCCGGTGATGTGGTGGTCGGCTTTGCCGGCAAGCCGGTACAGACCGCGGCCGATCTGGCACGCCTGGTGGGCGGCACCAAGCCGGGCGACGGCGTGGATGTGCGCGTGATACGCGAGGGCAAGCCGGCCGACCTGAAGATCACGGTCGAAGCCCAGCGCGAGTGAAGAGGGTAAAGCATGAGAACCGAACGAACGCAAGAGTACAAAGGCTATTCCATCACGCCTTTGCCGCCGATCGAAAGAGACGGCGGCTTTTACGGCGGCTATGAAATCGACAAGGACGGTGCCCCGGTCAGCCGGCGCACCGAGTTGTTCCCGGTGCTGCAGTACGAAAGCGCGGCGCTGACCGAGAGCATCGAGCACGCCAAGATTGAAATCGACAACCTGCTGCAAACCGGATCGCCCGAAGGAGAAGCATCGTGAGCCTGACCCGACTGGATAAACCCCAATGGCAAAACTACTTCGACCGCATGTCGAAATCGCTGGAAGGCAAGCGCGCCGAAATTGAAGTGGAAGCGCTCTCCATCGGCGCCCAGATCGAGGCCGAATGGGTGCCCCTGATCGGCATTACCTACGATCACAAGAGCGACGTGCTGGAAGTGGCGCTGGAAGGCCTGGACCACATGATAGGCAAGCCCACCGAAATCTGGGTCGACCAGGCCGGCCCCGAATTGATGAGCGTGGAAGCGGTGGACAAGGAGGGCTTCCGCCACATCATCAAGCTGCACGATCCGCTGCTGTTGCCGGCCAGCCAGCCGGGCGCCGGCGCGGGTTTGCGGCCCTGAGCGCGGCACCAGTCGCGGCAACAAGCGCGGCAACAAGCGCGGCATTGCGGCGTGGGCCAAGGCCCGCGCCGTCCGTGCTTTTTTCTCATGGAGCGTGAAAATACCTAACTTCCGGATTGCGGCAGGCCAAGCTTACTATCAGGCTTGCACGAGGACTGAGCCTCGCGCATGGCAATCGGAAAAAAATGACAAAGAGCAGAGACATCGCCATCGTTTCCTATGGCGAAACCAAAATTGCATTGAACACCGGGCGCTCCACCTACGACCTCGCCTCCGAGGTCTTCGAGCAGATCCTGGAAAAGACCGGGCTTGAGCCCAAGGACATCGACGGTCTCGCCGTATCGGAGACCATGTGCGAGACGCAGAATCCCTTCTACTCGGTGTACATGGCCGAGATGCTGGGCATCACGCCGCGCTGGAACCAGGTCACCGGCCTGGGCGGTGCATCGGCGGTGGCCAATGTGGCGCGCGCCGCATCCGCCATTCGCGAAGGCTATTGCGAAACGGTGCTGCTGATTTCGTCGGATGCGCAATCCTCGATGAAGCGCGCGGCCGAGCAGGGCGCGCAGCGCTTTGAATTCCAGTACCCCACCGGCCTGCGCGGACCGGTCGGCGTATTCGGCTTGATGACCCAGCGCTATCGTCATCTGTACGAACTGAAGGAAGAAGCCCTGGCCAAGCTGGCGGTCACGCAGCGCAATCACGCGCTCCTGAACGACAATGCCTGCGACAAGCTGAAAAAGCCCATCACCGAAGCCGACTATCTCAATTCGCGCTATGTCTCCGAGCCGCTGCGCGTGCTCGACAGCGTGATGGTGTGCGACGGCGCCAACGGCATGCTGATGACCAGCGCCAAGAACGCCGATCGCCTCGGCCTGAACAAGCGCGCCTACATGAGCGCCTATTCCGAAATCAGCTGCTACAAGTCCAATGAGTTCACCGCCGAAGTGATCGACACCGGCTTCTCGGTGGTCGGCCCGGAAGCGCTGAAGAAGGCCGGCATGACGCCCAAGGATGTTCGCATGCTGCAGCCGTATGACGACTTCCTGATCGCGCTGATGCTGATGATGGAACAGGCCGGCTTCTGCAAACCGGGCGAGGGCTCGGACTTCATTCTCTCCAACGACTTTTCGCACCTGGGCAATCTGCCGCTCAATACCGGCGGCGGCCAGATCTCGGCCGGCCAGGCCGGCCTGGCCGGCGGCGGCACCAATGTGGTGGAAGCGGTGCGCCAATTGCTGGAAGAGGGCGGCGCGCGCCAGGTGCCTGATCCGCGCAATGCCTTCTGTACCGGCATCGGCATGATTCCCTATGGTCGCAACTGGGGCGTATCGAACGTCCTGATTCTGGAGCAATGAAGATGAGCGCCACGCCCCCGGTGAAAAAAATCCCGCGTCCGCTGCCCACGCCCAACGTCTACATGAACACCGCGCCCTTCTGGGAAGCGGCGCAGCAAAGAAAGCTGGTGCTGCAGAAGTGCCCGCGCACCGGCAAGTTCCAGTTCTATCCGCGTCCCGGCAGCGTCTTTACCGGCCGGCGCGATACGGTGTGGACCGAAGTCAGCGGCAACGGCAGCCTGTATTCATGGACCGTCACCACCTCGCCCTGGCCCGGCCATGAAGACCGCGTGCCCTACATCTGCGCCTATGTCGAATTGCCGGAAGGCGTGCGCGTGCTGTGCAACCTCTTCAATGTGGAGGCCCGGGACCTGCGCATCGGCATGCCGGTAAAACTGTACTGGGAAGAGCTGCCCGACGGCCGCCTGTATCCCGCCTGGCAACCGGCTTGAGCGGAGGAAGCGGGCATGAAGTTTTCCACTTATCTCGCTTCACACGTCCAGCACACACCAGACAAGGATGCCGTCGTTTGCGGCGCCATCCGCTGGAGCTTTGTTGAGCTGGAACGCCGCACCAACGCGCTGGCCAGCGGCTTGCAGGCCGCCGGCTTGCAGCCCGGCGACCGGGTGGCGATCGTGCTGCCTTCTTCCGCCGAATTCGTTGAAGCCTTCATCGCGACGGTGAAGGCCGGCGGGGTGGCGGTCACCATCAACACCCGGCTGTCGGCGCCGGAGGTGTCCTTCATCCTGCGCGACAGCGCGCCGCGCTTCGTGTTTGCCAATGCCGAAACCGGCGACAAGGTGGCGCAGGCCGTGTCCGATGTGCCGACCACGGTGGTGGGCAGCGACTTCGAACCCGCCGGCGGGATGCCCATCGAAGCGCTGCGGAAACAAGGCGAGGGCCGCAGCCTGCAGGCGCCGCCGCCCGAGTTTGACGATTGCATGATCTGCTACACCTCGGGCACCACCGGCTTCCCCAAGGGCGCGATCCTGACGCAATCCAATTACATCATCCTCAACGGCTTCCTCAACGCGCAGCAGTTGGGCATGACGCGCGACGACCGCCACCTGGTGGTGGTGTCGATGGCCAACCGCACCGGCTTTGCGCGCCTGGCCAACATGATCCTGCACGGCGCCACGCTGGTGATCATGCCGCGCTTCGATGCCGAGCAGGCGGCCGAGATCGTTGAGCGCGAACGCATCACCGTGTTCGGCATGGTGCCCACGGTGGGCCGCATGATGCTGGACGTGCTGGAACGCGATCCGCAAAGATTCGCCAGCGTGCGCATGATGACCGTGACCGGCGAAGCCTTTCCGATCGAAGTCAAGAAGCGCATGGCCGCCGCCTTGCCGCATGTGAAGCTGTATTCCTTCTTCGGCCAGACCGAAGCCGGCGCCATCACCCTGCTGGGGCCGGAAGAGCAGTTCACCCACGCGGCGGCGCTGGGCCGGGTCAATCCGGGCGTGGAAGTGCGGCTGGTGGATGCCGACAACCAGCCGGTGGCGCCGGGCGAAGTGGGCGAGATCCAGGTGCGCAGCGGCGAGCCGGGGCGCTTCGTCACCATGAAGGGCTACTTCAACCGGCCCGAAGAAACCGCCAAGGTGTTCCATGAAGGCTGGCTGTCCACCGGCGACATGGGGCGCTTCGACGCTGAGCATTACCTCTACATCGTCGACCGCAAGAAAGACATGGTGCTGACCGGCGGCTACAACGTCTACTCAAAAGAAGTGGAAACCGTGCTGCTCGGTTTCCCCGGCGTGGAAGACGCGGCCGTGTTCGGCATTCCCGATCCGGTGTTTGGCGAATCGGTGGCGTGCGCGATCGAAGCCCGCAACCCGGATGCCATCGATATCGCGGCCCTGCTTGAACACTGCAAGGCCAACCTGGCCGGCTACAAGAAGCCCAAGCTGATCAAGGTGCTGACCGAATTGCCGCGCAACTCCAACGGCAAGGTCTTGAAGAACGATTTGCGGCAACGCTACGGCGCCGGCTGAACGCCGGGCGCGCGAACCAAAGCTACGAACTATAAAACGGAGACAAGAGATGAATTTGCTGAAACTGCTGTGCGCCACGCTGGTGGCGGGCCTTGCCGCATCGGCGCCGGCACACGCCCAGAATCCCGCCCAGAACCCGGCCGCCGGCTATCCCAACAAGCCGGTCAAGCTGATCACGCCCTTCCCGCCGGGCGGCGCGGCGGACAATATCGCGCGCGCGGCGGCGCTCGGCCTGCAACAAACCTGGGGCCAGTCGGTGATCGTGGAAAACCGCCCGGGCGCCGGCGGCATGATCGGCGCCGAAGCGGCGGCGCGCTCGGCCAACGATCCCTATACCCTGTTCCTGGGTTCGATCGGGGTGATGACGGTCAATCAGCACCTCTACAAGGACATGCGCTATGACGCAGTGAAGGATTTCACGCCGATCTCGATGCTGATCAAGATGCCCAGCTTCCTGGTGGTCAATCAGACCGTCCCGGCCAACAACGTGGCCGAGTTCATCAAGTACGCGCGCGCCAATCCCGGCAAGCTGAGCTTCGGCTCGGCAGGCAACGGCACCACCGAGCAAACCAATGCGGTGATGCTGGCCAAGATGGCCAACCTCGACATGGTGCACGTGCCTTACAAGGGCATTGCGCCGGCCCTCACCGATTTGATCGGCGGCCAGATCAATTTCATCATCGAGCAGAGTGTCGCCATCCTGCCGATGATCAAGGCCAACAAGGTCAAGGTGCTGGCGGTAACCACCGCCCAGCGCTCGCCGGCCCTGCCCAACGTGCCGACCATAGCCGAAACCGTGCCCGGCTTTGACGCCTATGCCTGGTATGCGCTGTACGCGCCGGCCGGCATTCCGAAAGAGATCCAGCACAAGATCAACGCCGACCTGGTGAAGAGCTTCAATTCGGCCGACAACAAGGCACGCTTTGCCGACATCGGCGGCGAAGTCTTCACCTCGACCCCGGAAGCGCTGGCCAGCTTCCAGGCGGCCGAGATCAGCCGCTGGGGCGCGCTGGTGAAGAGCGCCGGCATCAAGCCCGACTGAGCAACGCCATGAGCCGCACGGGAACTGCCTACATCGCCGGCATCTTCGAGCATCCGACCCGCAAGGCGGATGACAAGTCGCTGGCCCAGCTGCACGCCGAAGTGGCGCGCGG
>JAEVZY010000274.1 GCA_023392035.1 Pseudomonadota bacterium
GTCGTAAGGCATTTCAAAGTGGACTACGGAATTGCTCATTGCCGTTCTCCTTTAGGCGAATGCTGCAAAGAACCGGGATGCCCCGGTTGTCTCGTTTGATCGGCTTCAGCCTTTGGCAAACAAGGCTTCCAATTGATCGGTCGCCTTGCCCCAGCCGGCATGAAAGCCCATCTGCTCATGGGCCAGGCGGTCTTCCTCGCTCCAGTGCAGGGCCCTTGCCTTGTAGCGCGTAAAAGGCCCTTCAGCATCAAAGGTGAGGATGGCCGTCATGAAAGGCTTGGCCGAGGGTTCCCATGCGCACACGTAGGCGTCGGTGAACACCAGTTTCTTGTGCGGAATTACTTCCAGAAACACGCCTCGATTGGGGATTTCGGTTCCGTCCGGTCCCCGCATCACCACCAGGCTGGCGCCGCCGGGACGCACGTCGTTTTCGACATGGATGGTCTGCCAAGGTGCGGGCGTGAACCATTGCTTCATCAACTCGGGATCGGTCCAGCCGCGCCACATTTGTTCGGGCGTGGCCTTGACCAATCGTTCCAGTACCAGTTCATGGATGGCCGGGGATGGGGGATTCATTGCATTGTCTCCTTTGGGTGGGAATGCGCTTGAGAGGGGCTTGCGCCCAGAAGTTGGGTCAGATAACGCCGCAGATGGTCCAGCGATTCGCGCGCCACTTGCGGGCCCTGGGTGGCCTTGGCAAAGATGAAGGCGCCCTGCAGTACCGACTGCATGAAGTAAGCCAGACTGTGCGCGCTCCATTGCGCATCCGGCGCATACAGCGCGCGCGCCGCGGCAATGTCGCGTTCCAGCATGGCCACGTGCGCGCCCATGCCGGCCGCGGCCGCTTCCCGCATGCGCGGGTGGCTGTCATACACCTCCTGTACCGTGGTGCCCAGGAGGCAGGTGAATTCCCACAAGTCGCCTTCCAGCAAAGCCTCGCGCAAGTCGAGATAGCCGAACAGGCGATCGCGCGGGTCTTCCAGGCTGGCATAGGGGGCACTGGTGAAGAGTTGGTCGGCCATCTCGCTGAACGCGTCGAGCGCCGCCAGCGCCAGTGCTTCCTTGCTGGCGAAGTGGTGAAAGAAGCCGCCCTTGGTCACGCCGGCCGCCTGGCACACATCGTCCACCGTGGTGGCGGCATAACCTTTGCGGCGGATGACATCGCGCGCGGCGTCCAGCAATTTGCGGCGGGTCGATTCGCGGTCCCTGCTGACCATGGGCTTTTCCTTAACATACCAACTGGTTGGTATGGCAATGTAGTCAAGCTTCCCCAGCTTGTCAAGCGTGGCGAGCCCTGTGCTAGACTCGCGCACACGTTGCTTTTGAGAAACACAAAAGTGTCCGGTGGGGACACTTTCTCCCGCTCATATCGCAGGCAAGAGCGCAGCAACGCAGGAGGCAGCATGTCTTGGCCCCAAGTTCAACAGCGCCTGGCACAGACCTGGCAAAAGTCGGCCTTTCTCAAGAAGCGCTGGCTGGCCCTGCTCGCCTGGCCGCTGGCCTGCAGCCTGACCGCCGGCCTGCTGTGGAGCGCCACCGAGCACACCATCAGCCTGGAAGAAAACCGTGCCCTGCAGGCCGCACGCGACAGCGCGCAGACGCTCTCATGGTCCTACGCGGAGCAGTTGCAGCATTCGGTGCAATTGCTCGACCAGTTCACCATGCAGGTCAAGTATTCCTGGGAAAAATCGGGCGGCAACATCGATCTCGACGAGCAGCGTCGCATCGGCTTGTTCCCCAGTACTTCGCAGTTGTACGTGAATGTGTTCGACCGCAATGGACAGCTGGTCACTTCCACGGTGGAAAACGCGCCCCGCGTCGATGTCTCCCAACGCGCGTACTACCATGCCCACCGCGACGCAGTGAATTCGCTGGGCATGGTGATCAGCGGCCCGCTCACGGCCAAAGTCACCGGCAAAACCATCATCAGCCTGACCCGCGCCCTGCGCGATTCCAAGGGACGCTTCGACGGTCTGGCCGCGGTTGCCGTCGAACCCGACTGGCTGGCGGCCTATTACGATACGACCCGCCTGGGCACCCGCGATCTGCTGCTGGCGCGCCAGAACGGCGGCATGGTCCTCTCCAGCACGGTGGGCGGCCGGGGCGGCAACAAGGACGTGTTCGTGCGCACGCCCGACCTGGTTGAAGACGAAGGCTTGCTTCGACTCGATGGCGACTGGTTCGCCGACCATGTGCCGCGCTACCTCTCCTGGCGCAAGCTGCCCTTCTATCCCCTGACCGCGATGGCGGCCGTCTCCATCCCCGATGCCTTGCGCGGCCAGGCGCTGGTGGCACGCAACAACCGCAACATGGCCTGGATCGCCACCGCCATGCTGATGCTGTTGGCCGGCGTCGGCGTGGCCTTCACCATCCGCCTGGAATGGCGCCGCCATCAGGCCGACCAGGTGCGCGCCCTGTATGGCGAACTGGGCCAGAAAGGCGGCGAGGCCTTCTATCTGCTGGCGCCGCTGCAGCGGGATGGAGCCTATGCCGGCGACTGGCAAGTCACGGACTGCAACGAGCGTGGCGCCGAAATGTACGACATCCAGCGCCGCGATCTGATCGGGCGCCGGCTGTCGCAACTGGTGGGACCGGAACGGTTCCGGCAATACCTGGCTCCGCTGGAAAAAGCCCTGGCCGAAGGCAGCCATGAAGACGAAATCAAGGAGCAAAACCGGTCGCGCTCACGCTGGCTGCACCGCAAGTTCACCGATACGCCGCACGGCGTGGCGATCATGCTGGCCGATATCAGCCAGCGCAAGGCGCATGAGGCGGCGCTGGCCGATCTTGCCAATACCGATGAACTCACCGGCCTGCCCAATCGCCAATGGCTGGGGGCCAGCCTGCCGGCCGCCATCGCCCGCGCGCAGGCCAGCCAACAGCAGCTGGCGGTGTTCTTCATCGATCTCGACGACTTCAAGAACATCAACGACACCTTGGGCCACGACGCCGGCGACCAGCTCTTGCGCATGGCGGCGGTGCGCCTGAAGTCGGTGATCCGGCCGCAGGACAATGCCGTGCGTCTGGGCGGCGATGAATTCACGGTGATCCTGGAAGGCATCAACAGCGAGGAGTCGGCGCAGGTGGTGGCGCAGCGGGTGGTGAAGTCGCTGCACGAGCCCTGGGTCTTGTCCGACGGCCGGCGCCATGCGGTGCATGCTTCGGTCGGCATGGCCCTCTATCCGCGCGACGGCGAAGACGCCAGCACCCTGCTCAAGCATGCCGACATCGCCATGTATGCCGCCAAGGCCGACGGCAAGGGCCGGGCGCGGTTTTTCCAGCCGGAGTTGTCACAGGCCTTGCTGGCGCGCCTGAATGCGCACACCAGCCTGCGCGATGCGATCGAAAACGACGAGTTCGTGCTGCATTACCAGCCGCGCGTGGATTGCGTCTCGGGCGCGCTGCGCGGCCTGGAAGCCCTGCTGCGCTGGCAACGGCCCGGGCGCGGCCTGGTGCCGCCGGCCGAATTCGTGCCGCTGGCCGAAGAGTCGGACATGGCCAACGAACTGGGCAAGCTGGTGATCCGACGCGTGTGCCGGCAGCTTGCCCAATGGCGGGAACAAGGGCTGCAACTGCCGCCGGTGTCGGTCAATATTTCGCCGCGCCACTTCGCTGTTGGCGGCGTGCACGCGCATCTGATGCGCTGCATGAAGGAATTCGGCCTGACGCGCGGCCAACTGGAAATCGAGATCACCGAATCGTCGATGATGGAGAGCGGCGGCCAGACCGAAAAGGAACTGGCCAGCCTGCGCCGGGAAGGCGTGCCGCTGCTGGTGGACGATTTCGGCATCGGCCATTCATCGCTGTCGCAATTGCAGAACCTGCAGGTGGATGTGCTGAAGATCGATCGCTCCTTCATCCAGAGCGTGGCGGATGACGTGCGCAGCGAAGCGATGTGCATGGCCATCATTTCCATGGCCCATGTATTGGACATGCAGGTGGTGGCCGAGGGCGTCGAAACGCGCGAGCAGCTCGATGTGCTGCGCCAGCTGGCATGCAATCAGGTGCAGGGTTTCCTGGTGTCCAGGCCGGTCACGGCCGATCAACTGCCGGCGCTGCTGGCGCGCGAACGCCATCTGGAGCCGGCGCCCGAGCAGCCGGCAAGGGCCGGCGCTAACGGCCGTGCAAATGGCGCCGCTGCAGCGCGCGCATCATGATCAGGCGATAGACACCGCCAGGGGTCTGGTGCGGAATCGGGTCCGGCGCGGGCGTGGGTTCCGGCTGCGGCACTTCCACAGGAATCGGGTCGTTACCCGGCGCCTGGTCCGGCGAGGTCTGGGCAAAGCTTCCCGCTTGCATCATGGTCTCCTGGTTATACATCCCAAGAGCCTAACCTGCGCCGGGCTCACCCGCTTTGAGCGTCGCCAAAGGAGTCTTCCGCGGCCAGCATTTCGGCGCGGCAGCTGCGCACTTGCCACCAGGCCGGCAACAGGGCGCGCGCCTGACGGCTGGCAAAGCGCTGGTCCATCAGCAACAGCACGCCGCGATCGGCTTCGCTGCGTATCACGCGGCCGGCGGCCTGCACCACCTTCTGCAGTCCCGGATAGAAATAGGCGTAGTCATAGCCGGCGCCATGGCGCGCCTGCAGCTTTTGCTCCAGCAGCGCATTGACCGGATTCAACTGCGGCAAGCCGAGGGTGGCGATGAAGGCGCCCACCAGCCGCTCTCCCGGCAGATCGATGCCTTCGGCAAAGGCGCCGCCCAGCACCGCAAAGCCGATGCCGCGCCCGCCGGCAATGAAGCGCGCCAGGAAGGCGGCGCGCGCGGCCTCGTCCATCTGTCTTTCCTGCGCCCAGCACGGCAGCTGCGGATGCTGTTCGCGCAGCGCGGCCAGCGCCTGGCCCAGGTAGTCATGGCTGCTGAAGAAGGCCAGGTAGTTTCCCGGTCGGCGCCGGTATTGCGCAGCCATCGCCTGCACCAGTTGCGGCAGCGAAGCGGCGCGGTCGGCATAGCGGGTGGAAACGTTGGACAGGATGCGCACCTCGAGCTGATCGGCATCGAATGCGCTGGGCACATCGATCCACGCCAGATCGGCCGGCAGCCCCAGGCTATCGGCATAAAAATGCCAGGGCGTGAGGGTGGCGGAAAACAGGACACAAGCGCTGGCTGCGGCAAAGCGCGGCGCCAGGTGCGGCGCCGGATCGAGATTGCGCAGGGTGAGCGTGGGACGGCGCTGCTTGCGCTCGCGGCTCAGGTCGAAGACCGAGTGCTCGCCAAACAGTTCGGCCACGCGCAAGAAATGCAGCACGTCGAAGTAGAAGGCTTGCAGCTCCGGGGCCAGCGCCTGCGGCGCATCGGCCAGCAATTCGGTGACGGCCGATGCCAGGCCATTCAAGGCCGGCAGCAATTTGTCGGGCAGCGGCGCCACCGCGTAATCCCTGGCCTGGTATTGCGTTCCGTCTTGCGCCTGGTCTTGCGCCTCGTCTTGCGCCAGGCTCGGCCAATGGCGCGCCACGCTGTTGAAAGCCTTGCTCAAGGCGGCGGGTGCCGCCTTGCGCGCGCGCGCCAGCGCCATGCCCTGCAATGGCGCGCTGTACATGCCGCGGCCGCGTTCGATCAGGTTGTGCGCTTCGTCCACCAGCAAACCAACTTTCCATTCCGCTTGCCGCGCCAGTCCATGCAGCATGGCCGACAGATCGAACCAGTAGTTGTAGTCGCCCACCACCACATCGCAGTAATGCGCCAGGTCCTGCGCCAGGTAATACGGACAGACCTGGTGCGAGAGCGCAATCGCGCGCAAGGCTGCATGGGTGAGCAAGCCGGCGTCGATGGCCTCGCGCCGGGCCGCGCTCAAGCGATCGTAAAACCCGCGTGCCAGCGGACAGGCTTCGCCATGGCAGGCGGTACCGGGATATTCGCAAGCCTTGTCGCGCGCCACCAGTTCCAGCACGCGTAGGGGAAGCTTGGGGTTGGCCGTCTTGATGCGCTCGACGGCATCGATCCAGAGCGCGCGTCCCGGTGTCTTGGCCGACAGGCAGAACACCCGGTCCAGGCCCTGCTGCGGCATGGCGCGCAACATGGGATAGAGCGTACCCAGGGTTTTACCGGTGCCGGTGCCGGCCTGGGCCAGCAGCGCGCGCTGGCTGCTCGCCGCGCGCCACACCGCGCGCGCCAGCAACCGCTGGCCGTCGCGCATGGCAGCAAAGGGAAATTCCAGCGTGGCCAAGGCGCGCTCGCGCGCCTGGCGATGGGCGGCTTCGATTTGCGCCCAATGCAGATAGCGCCGGCACAGGTCTTCGAAGTAGTCCTTCAGGTCGGCGGCATGGCAGGCCTCGACCAGCACCGTTTCCTTCTGGCTCACTGTATGGAAATAAACCAGGGCGATGCGGATCTCGGACAAGCCCAGGCGTTCGCACATCAACCAGCCATACACCCGCGCCTGGGCCCAATGCAGTTGGCGCTGATTGTCCGGCATCCGGTCGAGATCGCTGCGATGTGTTTTGATTTCTTCCAGCTGAAAGCGAGCAGGATCCCAACCGTCTGCGCGGCCACGCACGGTGAGCCCAGAATAGCTGCCGGTAAGCGAAACCTCACTTTGATAATCGGCGCCTCGTCGCGCCCTCACCAGCGCATGTCCTTCGATGCCATCCAGGGCGGAAGGCGCGGGTGTGAAGCGCAAGTCGAGATCGCCCTGGCGGGCGGTGAAGTCGCACAAGGCCCTGACGGCAACCGTCATGGCTGGTGCGGGCGGGTCTTGAAAATCTGGCAAAGCTTGCTATGGAAACGGCTGCGGGTGTGCAGGAACTATACACCGCCATGAGGACCGACCCGAAGCCTGCCACGCACCGCAAAACATCGCAGCCGATCACAAAAAAATCGCCTCAGCGACCATTTGGTCGCCGAAGCGACAACGACTGGATAGCCAGAGAGTATTAAAAGGCGCGGGCCGCCGGGACTTGGGGAAGGAAGCGGCCCGCTGACCGGATTCGACTGCAGAAATCGAAGCGGCTGAGCCGGAGAATAGAGAGCCTCTTATCGGACACCAATAAGAGTTAAGGATGAGCCGATCAAACAGGTTTAATCATTCGATGAACGAAAAAGATTTTTTTTATCGAACCTCATCCCGTCGCTCTCGCCGCGCTCAGTGCCTCACTCCCGCTGTCGTCGCGCCATCTTGACGGCTTCGATCACTTCTTCCGGATCGATCCCGAGCAGGAAGGCGATGCGCTCGCAATTGTCGAGTCCGGGCCAGCGGCTGCCGCTTCGATAATGCGACAGCGTAGAAGGCGCAATGCCAATCAGGCGCGCCAAGTCTTCGTCACGCTCGCAGCGGCGTTGCCGCTTGAGGTAATCGAGCATCTCGCACAGGATGGGTCGCACCTGTACGTCTTGGAGGTCATGGTCATGGGTCATCATGCTTCGCAGTCTAGGCGGCTGTTTTCAAGGCCGACGTGGCGCAGATCAATTGCGTTAACAGCGGGTCGACGTGGTTACAGCTTTGTTACCTTTCTCACAGCGTTTCGTCTCGATGAGACGACAGCCGCGTGCGAACAAGCGCTGAGTTGATCGCGAAACGCACGCGAATCGGCATCGACGCGCAGCGATCGCCATCGCTGTTGCGGCCCAAACCCGGCGCCGGCAAACCCGCTATAGTCCCTGCTCGACCTAGGAGACCGCCATGAACCATCAAATCCGACTCGCCAAACGGCCGCAGGGCCTGCCCAAGCCGACCGACTGGGAATTCACCGAAGAAAACCTGCCCAGCCTGGCCGAGGGCGAGATCCTGGTGCAGGTGCTGTATCTCTCGCTCGATCCGGCCATGCGCGGCTGGATGAACGAGGGCAAATCCTATGTCCCGCCGGTGGCGCTGGGCGAGGTGATGCGCGCCGGTGGGGTCGGCCGCATCCATGCTTCCAAGGCGCCCGGCTGGGAAGTGGGGCAATACGTCAGCGGCCTCACCGGCGTGCAGGAATACTGGAAAGCCAGGCCGGGCGATGCGCGCTTCGGCGTCAATCGCATCGATCCGCAACTGGCGCCGCTGCCGGTGTGGCTCAACGCCCTGGGCATGCCGGGCATGACCGCTTATTTCGGCCTGACCGACATCGGTCAACCCAAGTCCGGGGAAACGGTGGTGGTCTCGGGCGCGGCCGGCGCGGTCGGCCAGGCCGTGGGCCAGATCGCCAAGCACCTGGGTTGCCGCGCGGTGGGCATTGCCGGCGGCCGCCAGAAATGCGATTTCGTGGTGAACGAGCTCGGCTTCGACGACTGCATCGATTACAAGAATGAAAACGTGAAGGAAGGCTTAAAGCGCGCCTGCCCGAATGGCGTGGACATCTACTTCGACAACGTCGGCGGCGAGATCCTGGACAGCGTGCTGACCCGCATTGCCATGCATGCCCGCATCGTCATCTGCGGCGCGATTTCCCAGTACAACAACACCACGCCGGTGCAGGGACCGTCGAATTACCTGTCGCTGCTGGTCAATCGGGCGCGCATGCAGGGCATGGTGGTGTTCGACTACGCGCCGCGCTATGGCGAAGCGGTGCAGGCCATCAGCGGCTGGTTGCGCGGCGGCAGTTTCAAGACGCGCGAAGATATCGTGCAGGGCCTGCAGAATTTCCCGCAGGCCTTGCTGATGCTGTTTGAAGGAAAGAACTTCGGCAAGCTGGTGTTGCAGGTGGCCGACGAACCCGCCGGCCGGAAATGAAGGCTTTTGCCGAAGGGATCAAATAAGGCCACACCGCGCCCGCCTATCCTGATGCGGTGACCACGGGGCAGGATGGGAAGGGAATGTCGTCAGCCATGAACGGGCGAGCCCAAGCCAGCGCTTTTCAGGCGCGCCGCTTTGAGGCTTGGCAACTACGGCGTTTGGGAAGTCGGTACGGGGAGTTGCCGCGTTTTGCCCTGCCGGGCGCGGCGCCGGCC
>JAEVZY010000275.1 GCA_023392035.1 Pseudomonadota bacterium
CGGCCGCATTGGGGTTCAGCGCCTTCTCTTTTTGCCTACTTTTTCTCTTGGCAAGACAAGAGAAAAAGTAGGGGCCCGCGGGGGCCTACCCCGCTTGAAGACAAACACCCGGCCGCAGGCCAATACAAAACCAAACAACCAACAAGCCGCAGCAAACAAAAAGCCGACCGCAGGCCAACAACAAAACCAAACAACCAACAAGCCGCAGCCAGCAAAAAGCACCACCCTCACAGCTCATACATCTCTTTATTCCCACTCAACACCTGATCCACCAACTTCCGATTCAAACTAGGCGCCAGCAACTCAATAAAGGTATACACATAGCCCCGCATGTAAGCCCCCTGCCGCAAAGCCACCCGGGATACATTCGTCCCGAACAAATGCCCCGCCGGAATCGCCCGCAAGTTCCGATCCCGCTCCGCATCGAAGGCCATCCCCGCAATAATCCCCACGCCCATGTTGAGCTCGACATAGGTCTTGATGACATCAGCATCGATGGCTTCCAACAAGATGTCTGGTTTCAGGTTGCGCAAGGTAAACGCGTGGTCGATCTTGTTTCGTCCGGCAAACGCCGAGTCATAAGTGATGAGAGGAAAGCCGACAATGTCTTCCAGGGTCAGCTGCTTCACTTTCAACAGGGGATGCTCCAGCGGCACCACCACCACGTGCTCCCACTGGTAGCAAGGCAAGGACACCAGTCCCTCGACGTCGGCGATCGCTTCGGTGGCAATTGCTATATCGGCCTGGTCACGCAAGACCATCTCGGCAATCTGCTTGGGATTGCCTTGCAGCAGGGACAGCCGAACCTTGGGATAGCGCTGGGCAAAGGCCTGCACCACCTTCGGCAAGGAATAGCGGGCCTGGGTGTGGGTGGTGGCAATCGTGAAGCTGCCGGAATCCTGGGCGGCAAATTCGTTGCCGATGCGCTTCAGGGAATCGATCTCCTTCATGATGACTTCCACTGCCCGCAACACCGCCCGGCCCGGCTCGGTCAGGCCGCGGATGCGCTTGCCGTGCCGGGCGAAGATGTCGATGCCCAATTCTTCTTCCAGCTCGATGATCGCCTTCGACACCCCGGGTTGCGAGGTGTACAAGGCCTTGGCCGCCTCAGTCAGATTGAAGTTTTGCCTGACGGCTTCGCGCACGAAGCGGAGTTGGTGAAGATTCATTGCCGGTTCCCTGCCCTTATGCCTTCTTTGCGGTCTTGTTATATCAGCACCGCATATAAGCAAATAGATAGTCTGTAGTTTGGTATGAGGAGGCAGTTTATTACCATTCATCGTTCTCGGTGAAGGGTGATATGACTGTTTCCTATATAGCGTCTGGTTTTGCTGTCGGGCTCCTGGTGGGCCTGACCGGTGTCGGCGGTGGTTCGCTGATGACGCCCCTGCTCACCTTGCTGTTTGGCATCAACCCCTCGGTGGCGGTCGGCACCGATCTCGCCTTTGCCTCGATTACCAAGGCGACCGGCACCGTGGCGCACCGATACAGCAACAATGTGCGCTGGGATGTGGTGCGACTGCTGAGCCTGGGTGCGCTGCCGGCGGCACTGGTCGCCACCTTCGGCCTGCACCTGCTCGGTCCCCTGAATCACGAAATCGCCCTCGTCATCCGCTATTCGATAGCGTTTTCCGTGCTGCTGACGGTGGTGGCCATCATCTTTCGCGGCCAGATGCAGCGCTGGATCACCGCCCATCCGGACCGCCAGCTGCAGGGTCGTACGCAGGCTGCGGCCACCATTATCGCCGGTGCGGTGCTGGGCCTGCTGGTCACCGTGTCTTCCATCGGCGCCGGCGCCATCGGGGCCACGATCCTGGTGCTGCTGTATCCGCGCCTGACGGCGGCGCAAGTGGCGGGCACCGACATTGCCTACGCCGTGCCGCTGACCGCCATCGCTGCCTTCGGCCATTGGTGGCTGGGCACGCTGGATTGGACGCTGCTGGGCACGCTCTTGCTCGGCTCGCTGCCGGGCATCACGCTCGGTTCGCTGGTGGCACGCGCCATCCCGGAAAAATTCCTGCGCTGGCTGCTGGCCAGCGCCCTCACCGGCGTCGCCGCCAAGCTGGTGCTGTAGGCCCGGATCAAGAATACGCAAGGAGCATTCATTCATGTATCGCTACGATCAATACGACCATCAAATCGTCAAGGAACGCATCGCGCAATACCGCGATCAGGTGCGGCGTCGCCTGGCCGATGAGTTGACGGAAGATGAGTTCCGCCCGCTGCGCCTGCAAAACGGCCTGTACTACCAGCGCCATGCCTATATGCTGCGGGTGGCGATTCCGTATGGCCTGCTGTCCTCGCAACAGGTGCGCATGCTGGCCACCATCGCCCGCGAACATGACCGCGGCTATGGCCACTTCACCACTCGCCAGAACATCCAGTACAACTGGATCGAGCTGGAGCAAACGCCCACCATCCTGGAAAAACTGGCCTCGGTGGAGATGCACGCGATCCAGACTTCCGGCAACTGCATCCGCAATATCACCACCGACCAATTCGCCGGCGCTGCCGCTGACGAACTGGTGGATGTGCGCCCCTTCGCGGAAATCCTGCGCCAGTGGAGCACCTTCCATCCCGAGTTCGCTTTCCTGCCGCGCAAATTCAAGATCGCCTTCAATGGCGCAAGCGAAGACCGCGCCGCGATCCAGGTGCATGACGTGGCCTTCAACGCGGTGTTCAACGAAGCCGGCGAACTGGGCTTCCAGGTCCTGGCCGGTGGCGGCATGGGCCGCACGCCCATCCTCGGCAGCGTGATCCGCGAATACCTGCCCTGGCAGCACCTGCTGACCTACACCGAAGCCATCATGCGCGTGTACAACCAGTACGGCCGGCGCGACAACATCTACAAGGCCCGCATCAAGATCCTGCTCAAGGCGCTGGGCGTGGAAGAGTTCGCGCGCCAGGTGGAACAGGAGTGGGACCTGATCAAGGATGGCGAAAGCCTGTTGAGCACGGACGAACTGGAGCGCGTCGCCGCCTTCTTCGCCCCGCCGGCATACGCCAAGCTGAAGGATGAAGACATCCTGTTGTCGCGCCAGTCTCAGGAAAGCCGCGCCTTCGGCAACTGGTTGAAGCGCAATGTCCGCACCCACAAGGTTCAGGGCTATGCCATCGTCACGCTGTCGCTGAAGAAAACCGGCGTGCCGCCGGGCGACGCCACCGATGCCCAAATCGATTTCGTGGCCGACTTGGCCGATCGCTACAGCTTCGGCGAAGTGCGCGTCACCCATGAGCAGAACCTGGTGCTGGCCGACGTGCGCCAGGCGCAACTGTTCGAGCTGTGGCAAGAGATCAAGGCGCAGGGATTGGCCACGCCCAATATCGGCCTCCTGACCGACATCATCTGCTGCCCAGGCGGCGACTTCTGCGCCCTGGCCAATGCCAAGTCGATCCCGATTGCGCAGGCGATTGCCCAGCGCTTCGACGACCTCGACTTCCAGCATGACATCGGCGAGATCGACCTCAACATCTCGGGTTGCATCAACGCCTGCGGTCACCACCATATCGGCAACATCGGCATCCTCGGCGTCGATAAAGACGGCGCCGAGTGGTACCAGGTGTCGATCGGCGGCGCGCAAGGCGTGGACAGCGCGGTCGGCAAGATCCTCGGTCCCTCCTTCTCGGCCGCGCAGATGCCGGAGGTGGTGGATCGCATCCTCAAAGTCTATGTCGAGCAGCGCATCGAGGACGAGCGCTTCATCGACACCGTGCGCCGCCTGGGCGTCACGCCCTTCAAGGAATATGTCTACGGCTCTCCGATCGAAGCCGCAGCCGGAGAAAAAGCTTATGCGTAAGATCATCAAGAACCGCCAGATCGTGGACGACGCCACGCAGGTCCTCAAACTGGCCGAAGGCGAAAGCGCGCAGACGCTTTCGATTCCTGCCGGACCGGTGCTGGTGCCGCTGGCTGTCTGGCAGGAACGTCGCGAGGAATTGAAGGCGCGCGCCGATGTCGGCGTCTGGCTGGCCAGCGACGAGCGCCCGGAAGCCCTGAAGGATGACGTCGCCTCGCTCCAACTGATCGCGGTCGATTTCCCCAAGTTCACCGACGGCCGCGGCTATTCCATCGCCTACAACCTGCGCGCCCGCCTGAGTTATGAAGGTGAGTTGCGCGCCATTGGCGATGTGCTGCGCGACCAGCTGTTTTACATGCAGCGCGTGGGCTTTGATGCCTTCGCCACCCGCGCCGATCGCAGCATTGAAGACGCGCTCAAGGGCTTGTCCGACTTTACCGAACCCTACCAGCCGTCCTGGGACCGCAAGGCGCCCTTGTTCAAGCGCGTGCAACGCGGCGAAGCCACGCTGGACGCCTGAACATGGACTTGCACCATTACGAGTCTGTGCTGGCGCAGACCAAGAAGACCCTGGCCGAGATCGCTGCCGACGCCGCGCCGGCCGTGTTCGCCTCCAGCCTGGCGGCTGAAGACATGGTGTTGACCGACCTGATCCTGGCCACCGGCCTGCCGATCGGCATCTTCACCCTGGATACCGGCCGCCTGCACGCAGAAACCCTGGGCATGCTGGACCGTATCCGCGAGCGCTATGGCTATCAGGTGCAGGTCTATCGCCCGCAGCAGGCCGAGGTGGACGCCTACGTCGGCCAGCATGGCAAGAACGCCTTTTACGAAAGCGTCGATCTGCGCAAGGAATGCTGCCGCATCCGCAAGGTGGAACCGCTGAAGCGGGCGCTGGCCGACAAGGCTGCGTGGATCACCGGCCAACGCCGCGCCCAGTCCAGTACCCGCGCCGACCTGGCAGTGCGCGAGAACGACAGCGCCCACGGCATGCTGAAGTTCAATCCGCTGGCCGACTGGAGCGAAGAGGAAGTCTGGCACTACATCCGCAGCAACGAGGTGCCCTACAACCCGCTGCACGACAAGGGCTATCCGTCCATCGGTTGCGAACCGTGCACGCGCGCCATTCAACCGGGCGAGGACGTGCGCGCCGGGCGCTGGTGGTGGGAGGACGCCGATTCCAAAGAGTGCGGCCTTCATCTGGTCGACGGCAAGCTCATCCGCATCAAGAATGTGACTCAAGCAGCATCAACCGAAGGGCAGCAATCATGAACACCGTAGTCGACCGCGGCTTGCACGCCGACTTGCACACCAAAACAAGCAAAGCGCATCTGGACTGGCTCGAATCGGAAGCCATCCACATCATGCGCGAGGTGGCGGCCGAGTGCAGCAATCCGGCCCTGCTGTTCTCGGGCGGCAAGGACTCGGTGGTCTTGCTGCGCATTGCCGAAAAGGCCTTCCGTCCCGGCAAGTTCCCCTTCCCGCTGGTGCACGTGGATACCGGCCACAACTTCGATGAAGTGATCGCCTTTCGCGACAAGCGGGTGGCTGAACTGGGCGAGCGCCTGATCGTGGGCTCGGTGGAAGATTCGATCCGCCGCGGCACCGTGCGCCTGCGCAATCCGCAAACCGATTCGCGCAATGCGGCGCAGGCGGTGACGCTGCTGGAGACCATCGAGCAATACAAATTCGATGCTTGCATCGGCGGCGCCCGGCGCGACGAAGAGAAAGCGCGCGCCAAGGAACGCATCTTTTCCTTCCGCGATGAATTCGGCCAGTGGGACCCGAAGGCGCAGCGCCCCGAGCTCTGGGACCTGTACAACACCCGCGTGCATCCCGGCGAGAACATGCGCGTGTTCCCGATTTCCAACTGGACCGAGCTGGACGTCTGGCAATACATCGCCCGCGAAAACCTCGAGCTGCCCTCGATTTATTTCTCCCATCAACGCCAGGTGATCCCGCGCAATGGTTTGCTGGTGCCGCTGACGCCGCTGACCCCGGCGCGCGAAGGCGAAGCCGTTGAAACCCGCAGCGTGCGCTTTCGCACCGTGGGCGACATCTCCTGCACTTGCCCGGTGGCTTCCGAGGCCGGCACGGTAGATGAGATAATCGCCGAAACGGCCATCACCCAGATCACCGAGCGGGGCGCCACCCGGATGGATGACCAGACCTCCGAAGCCTCGATGGAACGCCGCAAGAAAGAAGGATATTTCTGATGAACGCCGTGCTCGAATTGAACAAGAACCTCAACCCGGCCACCGCCGGCCAGGAGCGCGGCTTGCTGCGCTTCATTACCGCCGGCTCCGTGGATGACGGCAAGAGCACCCTGATCGGCCGCCTGCTGTTCGACAGCAAAGGCATCTTCGCCGACCAGCTCGACGCCATTTCGCGCGCGCGCCACAAGCGCACCGAGGGCAACGCGGTCGACCTTTCGCTGTTGACCGATGGCCTGGAGGCGGAACGCGAGCAAGGCATCACCATCGACGTCGCCTACCGTTACTTCGCCACCCCGCGCCGCAAGTTCATCATCGCCGACACCCCCGGCCATGAGCAGTACACGCGCAACATGGTCACCGGCGCCTCCACCGCCGATGCGGTCATCATCCTGATCGACGTCTCCAAGGTGAAGCTGCTGGACGACGGCAGTGCCGAACTGCTGATCCAGACCAAGCGCCATTCCACCATTGCCCGCCTGCTGCAGATCGAGCACGTGATCGTGGCGGTCAACAAGATGGACCTGGTCGATTACGACCAGCAGGTGTATGAGCGCATCGTCGCCTCCTACCGCGCCTTCGCCAAGCAGTTGGGCCTGAACGACATCCATACCATTCCGCTGTCGGCACTGGCCGGCGACAACGTGGTGGATGCCAGCGACAGAATGCCCTGGTACCAGGGCCCGACCCTGATCGAGCTGCTGGAGTCGCTGCCCGTGTATGACGAATCGCATGCCGCGCCGCTGCGCTTCCCGGTGCAACTGGTGGCACGCCACAACGGCCATGAAGCGAATGACTTCCGCGGCTACATGGGCCGCATCGAATCGGGCCGCGTGAAGAAAGGCGACAAGCTGATCGTGCAGCCCGGCGGCCAGACCGCCACCGTGAAAGACATCCTGACTTTCGACGGCAGCCTGGACAGTGCCGGCGCCGGCCAATCGATCACTCTGCTGATCGAAGAGTATCTCGACATTTCGCGCGGCGACATGCTGGTGGCGGCCGACGCCCCGGCCACGGTGGGCAAGTCGCTCACGGCCGACATGTGCTGGCTGTCCGAAGAACCGCTGGACCTGCGCCGCAAGTACTGGCTCAAGCACAGCACCCGCCAGGTGCCGGCACGCGTGACGGAAGTGGAATCGGTGCTGGATATCAATACCCAGCAGCGCCAGCCCGCAACGGGCCTGTCGCTGAACGGCATCGGCCGCGTGCGCGTCAATGTGCAGCAGCCGCTGGCGCTGGACAGCTACGAACAGATCCGCGCCACCGGCGCCTTCATCCTGATCGATGAGGTCACGCACCAGACGGTGGCGGCCGGCATGATCCGGCTGGACTGATGGCAGGCAAGGCTTACGGCAAAGTCGTGCTGATCGGCGCCGGCCCCGGCGCCGCCGACCTCATTACCGTGCGCGGTGCACGCATCCTGGCCCAGGCCGAGGTGGTGCTGTATGACGCGCTGGTCACGCCGGAGATGCTGGCGCTGTGCCCGCAGGCCAAGCTGATTTCCGTCGGCAAGCGCTCGGGGCAACGCTCCACCGCGCAACTGGAAATCAACGAGAAGCTGGTCGAGGCGGCACGGGACCACGCGCTGGTGGTGCGGCTCAAAGGCGGCGACCCCATGATGTTCGGGCGCGCCGATGAAGAGTTGCGGGCGCTGGAAGCGCATGGCATCGAGGTGGAAATCGTCCCGGGCATCACCGCTGCCCTGGCCGCGGCCGCCGCCGCGCGCCAACCGCTCACCATGCGCGGCGTGGCGCGCAGCGTGGCTTTCTTCACCTCCGCCACCGCGCCCGGCCATCGCGAACAAACCACTTTGCCGGACTGCGACACCCTGGTGCAATACATGGGCGGCAGCGAAGCGATGATTACCGCTGAGCGCCTGCTCGCGCAAGGGCGCTCGCCGCAAACTCCGGTGGTCATCGTGGAAAACTGCAG
>JAEVZY010000291.1 GCA_023392035.1 Pseudomonadota bacterium
GAAGCTGGCCCTGCAAACGCCGGCGCGCCTGCTGCTGTGCGACTTGCATGAAGTGCCGCTGCTGGCGCGCCTGGTGCGCGCGCAAGCCGGCAAGCGACTGCGGCTTGCGGCCGAGACCGGCCTGGATGTCGCCTGCCGCGCCTTGCTGCAAACGATCGCCGAAAGCCTGGCCTCCGTCAGCAGCGAAAACCTCACGCAAATGGAGCTGGCCCTGTCCGGCCTGCTGGCGGCCGCCGCCGGCGCCACGCCGCGCCTGAATGAAGAAGACAACGCCGCGTCATCGCTGCAACTGAGCCATTTGCAGCGCATCTGCTCCGCCATCGAATCGCGCCTGGCCGATCCGGCCCTGACCTTGAAGGATGTGGCGCAGGCCGAAAAGGTCTCGCCGCGCTATGTGCAAAAGCTGCTGGCGCTGAACGGCACCACCTTCGGCGACTATCTGCGCGAGCGGCGCCTGACGCGCTGCAAGCTGGAGCTGGAAGACAAGTCCTTCTCGCACCTGTCGGTCTCGCAAATCGCGTTTCGCTGGGGGTTCAGCGATGCCGCCAATTTCAGCCGGGCCTTCTCGCGCCGCTTCGGCGCCACCCCCAAGGAGTGCCGCCATCCGGAACGGCCGGAGCAGCCTGTGCTGCGTGGCCGGCCCAAGGGCCGGCAATGGGAGCGCGCCAACGAAGACGCGTTTGCCGCGCCCGATGGCGGCGTGCAAAGCGAGCGCGATCACACCATTCCGGCCACGCGGCAAAGCGTGCACTGGGGCTATTTCAGCCGCGAATTGAAACCGGTGGCCAGCATCGCTTCCGGCGAGATCGTCACCATCGAAACCCTGACCCAGCATGCCTACGACGATTACGAACGCATGATTGCCGGCGACGCCGATGCCGAAGGCGTGTTCCTGTGGACCGCGCAGGAAAAAGGCATCGATTGCCGCGGCTCGGGGCCGCTGGCGGCTTCCATCTACGGCCGCGGCGCCGGCGAAGGCTTCGGCGTTCACATCTGTACCGGCCCGGTCCACATAGAGGGCGCCATGCCGGGCGATGTGCTGGAGGTGCGTATTCTTGAAGTCGAGCCGCGGCCCAGCCGCCATCCGGCGCACCAGGGACGCTGCTTCGGCAGCAATGCCGCCGCCTGGTGGGGCTTTCATTACGACGACCTGCTGACGCGTCCCAAGCGCCGCGAAGTCATCACCATCTACGAAATCATGGGGCGCGGCAGCGAGCGACATGCGCAGGCGCTGTACAGCTTTCGCTGGACGCCGCAGAAGGATCCGTTCGGAGTCGAGCACCAGATCATCGACTATCCTGGCATCCCGGTCGACCACTCGACCATCACCAAGAAAACCGGGGTGCTGGACGCGGTGCGGATTCCGGTGCGTCCGCATTTTGGCGTGCTGGCGGTGGCGCCGGCCTGCGCCGGGCGGGTCGATTCGGTGCCGCCCGGCTATTTCGGCGGCAACATCGACAACTGGCGCGCCGGCGCCGGCACCACGCTCTATCTTCCGGTGGCGGTGCCGGGGGCCCTGTTTTCCGTGGGCGATCCGCATGCTTCGCAAGGCGATGCCGAGATCAGCGGCACGGCCATCGAATGCTCATTGACCGGCAAGTTCCAATTCATTCTTCACAAGAAAGAGGCATTGGAGGGACGCTTCCTGCGCGAGCTGGATTTTCCCCTGCTGGAGACGGAAAACGAATGGCTCATCAGCGGCTTCTCGTACAGCAATTACCTGGATGAGCTGGGCGAGAATGCCCAGGCCGAAATCTACAAGAAGGCTTCGCTGGAGTTGGCCATGCGCGACGCCGTGCGCAAGACGCGGCGCTTCCTGATGGTGGAGCATGGGCTGGATGAAGACGAGGCGATTTCCCTGATGTCGGTGGCGGTGGACTTCGGCGTGACCCAGGTCGCCAATGGCAATTGGGGCATCCACGCCGGCATCAAGAAGGCCTTGTTTTCCGGGCGCAAGCGCGCGCGCGGCGGCGCGCCGGAGCCGGAACCCTTGACGTGAATAACTGTCAACCCGGAGTCAAGCTTCAGGCACATGAGGGACGCATCCATGTCCGTCACTTGGTGGGTTGCGCATAGCACGCCGGGCCGCATCCGGTTCCGGTTCGATGGCCTGCGCACGGCGCCCGCGCTGGAACGCCGCCTGGTCCGGATCGGCGAGCTGGTCGATGGTATCCGCGGCGTCGAGGTCAAGCCGATCACCGGGTCGGTGCTGGTCAGCTTCAACCCCAGACTGCGCGGCGGCGAAGAAAAGATCATTGCCGCGCTGCGTGCCACGCTGGGATCGGGTCGGCAGGCGCCGCCCGAAGCGGGGCACTCCAACCACAGCCAGAGTGCTCCCCACGACCGTGCCCACGGCCACTCCGCGCAGGACCAGGAAGTCAAAACCATAGAGAAGACCGTCAATGAAGAGGCACGCCTGGTGACTTCCGCCCTGGAGGAATCGAGCGAAGTCGAAGTGGCGACCCAGGTGATCGAGGCCGATGCCAGGAAATTGGCGAAGCGCTCTCCCGCCCTGGCGGCCCTGGTCGCCGCCGTGCGCCGGCTGAATGCGAAGGTCAAGCGTGCCACCAAGGGCGTTCTGGATCTGCAATTGCTGCTGATATTTCCCTTCGCCCTGCATAGCCTGATGTTCCGGAAAAAGGATGCCTTCTTCTGGTCGGTGCTGGGCTTGTTCTCGGTCCACGCCCTGATCAATCTTTCAACGCAGGAAGCGGGAGCGGGAGCCAAGTCCTAGCCCGACGCGGAAGCCGGCCTCCTTGCGTGGCCAGGGTCGGGCTTATAATGGCGCACTCCCGCGCTGCCTCTGCCCGACCGAACTTGTCCCCGACCGATCCCCCTCCAGAAAAAACGGCGACGCCCGCGCCATCCCGTCTACCGGGCAGCACCCGCCGCCGCGCGCGTCACACCCTCCGCCTCTCGCGTCACGGCATCCGCTATGCGATTTTCCTGGCCGGCGCGGCCTGCGTCGCCCTGGTTTCCATCTGCTTTGCCTGGCTGGCCGAAAAGGCGCTCGAGCTCAATCTCTTCGTCATGCACCACGCGCGCTGGAGCAGCTTGCTGCTGCTGCCGCTGGGTTTCGCCGGCTTGCGCTGGCTGACGCTGCGGCATGCGGCGCAGGCGCGCGGCAGCGGTATTCCGCAAGTGATCGCGGCAATGGACATGGACTCGCGCAGCAAGGAGCAGCGTCTGCTGGTCTCACTGCCGCAAGCGCTTTGGAAGATCGTGCTGACGGCCGCCGGCCTGGCGATCGGCGCCTCGATCGGGCGTGAAGGTCCCTCGGTGCAGGTGGGCGCCGCCGTGATGCTGGCCTGGGGCCTGTGGTGGCATGAAAAGACCCGCGCCAACAGCCGCTTGCGGGTGGGCTTTCGTACCGATGCCCTGATCGCGGCCGGCGCGGCGGGCGGACTTGCGGCCGCCTTCAACACACCCTTGGCCGGTGTCGTGTTTGCGATCGAGGAATTGGGGCGCGGCAGCGTGGTGAAGTTCGACCGGCTGGTGATGTCCGGCGTGCTGACGGCCGGTTTTGTCACGCTTGCGCTGGTGGGCAACAACTCCTATTTCCGGGTCGAGCACAATTTCCTGGCGCTCACGCATGACTGGGGCGGTGTCCTGCTGGCGGGACTGGTGAACGGGGTGCTGGGCGGGTGCTTTGCGCGCGTGCTGTTGGCCGGGGCGCCGGGCCTGGTGCCGCTTGCCTGGCGCCGTGCCACCCAGCTGCATCCGTTTGCGGTGGCGGCCGTGTGCGGACTGCTGGCGGCCGTGATCGGCCTGCTCGCCAACGACAGCACTTACGGCACCGGTTATGGGCAGGCGGCGGCGCTGCTGAACGGCGGCGGCAGCGGCAGCGATCTGTTCGGCATCGCCAAACTGGCTTCCACGGTACTGGCTTATATCGCCGGCCTGCCCGGCGGCATCTTCACCCCATCGCTGGCGGTGGGCGCGGGCATCGGCGAACATCTCTCGGCGATTTTCCCCGGCGCCCATTTCAACCCCGGTCTCTTGGCGCTGCTCTCCATGGCCGGTTTCCTGGCGGCCGCGACCCAGGCGCCGATTACGGCAACCGTCATCACGATGGAAATGACGCGCTCGCACGACCTGACGCTCATGCTGCTGGCGGTGACGCTGCTGGCTTCCTTCGTTTCGCGCCAGTTCTGCCCGCGCCCGTTCTACCACAGCGCCAGCCGCGGTTTTCGCCGCGAAGCCCTGGCGCTGGGACAGTCAAGCTCGCGCGCGGAACCGGGCAAGTAGAGCCGGTTCCGCCGCCGGCCTGGTGCAGCCAGGCAGGCTTACTTGGGCCGATAGATGGCGCACAGCTTGTGGCCATCGGGATCGCGCACGTAGGCCAGGTACATCGCGCCCATGTTGCCTTCGCGCAGACCGGGCGGTTCCTCGATCGATTTGCCGCCGTGGGCGACGGCCGTCTCGTGAAACTTTTGCACCTGCTCCGGCGAGTTGCATTTGAAGCCGATGGTGCCGCCGTTGGCCGGAGTGGCATCGTCGCCATTGATCGGCTCGGTGATGGCGAAGGTGCTGCCTTCGTGCCGGTAGAACAGCCGGGTGTGGCCGGTATTGGTCTTGTTGCGAAACGGTTCGCCCGCGCCCAGCACGCCCAGCACGGCATCGTAGAAACGCTTGGAACGCTCGATGTCGTTGGCCCCGACCATCACGTGATTCAACATGCTTTTCCTCCTCTTTTGACCCAGGTTTCACAGGCCGGCCAGTGTAAAGACTGATTTCCCGGCTGGCAATCAGGCGCTTGGCCAAGTGCTGCGGGTCGCCCTTTTGCTCCATCATTCGCTCCCCACAGCGCCGGTACGCCGCCGCCCTTAATTTGCATCAAAGCGCAGCGCTTCACCGCGCTGCCGGCTCGACTTACAGTTTCATTTCAAGCTGCGACCAGGCCTCATGCCATGCGTGCCGATGCAGGTTTTCCGCCATCCGTTGCGCCGTCCGCGCCACGTACTGTCCTTTACTATCGCCACCGGCTGCCGGTACGCATCATGCACTGGATCAATGCGCTGTGCCTGGTGGTGCTGTTCATGTCCGGCATGGGTATCTTCAATGCCCATCCCGCCCTTTATTGGGGGCAGTCTTCCTATTCCGAACGCCCGGCCCTGCTCGAAATCGGCGTGCGGGATGGGCGCGGCGTGCTGCGTATCGGCCAGCACCAGTTCGATACCACCGGCGTGCTGGGGCTGGCCCGCGGCGCCAATGGCGCGCCGCAGGCGCACGCCTTTCCGCACTGGATCACGATTCCCGGGTTTTACTCGCTGGCGACTTCGCGCCAGTGGCATTTCTTTTTCGCCTGGCTGTTCGTGATCAATGGCGTGGCCTATCTGCTCTATGCCCTTTTCACGGGACATCTGCGGCGCGACCTCTGGCCCGATCTGCGCGACTTGCGCGGCATCCCCGCCTCGATCTGGGAGCATGTGCGCCTGCGCCATCCCCAAGGGGAAGCGGCCAGGCGCTACAACGTGTTGCAGAAGCTGGCCTATCTGTCGGTGATCTGCGTGATGCTGCCCTTGATAGCGCTGATGGGCATGGCCATGTCGCCCATGCTCGATACCGTGATCCACGGCTGGGTCAGCTGGTTCGGCGGACGCCAGGCCGCGCGCACCATCCATTTCATCCTGGCCTGGCTGCTGTTGGCCTTCTTGCTGGTGCATGTGTTCGAAGTGCTCATCAGCGGAGTCTGGAACCACTTGCGCTCCATGATCACCGGCTGGTTCGCGGTGGATGAATCGGCAAGCAAATCGTCGGCAGGCAAATCATGAGCCGCAAGAGCGAAGTCGCACGGCGGCGTTTTCTTTG
>JAEVZY010000318.1 GCA_023392035.1 Pseudomonadota bacterium
CCCGGGTCCGGCGGGCGGGCGGGGGCCGGCGCAGGCAGGCGGCAACAAGCCGCGCTATACCTTCTTCCAACCCCAGGAAGCGACGCTGCTGGAAGCCATGGTGGCGCGCCTGATTCCCAAGGATGAACTCGGCCCCGGCGCCATCGAAGCCGGCGTGCCCTTCTTCATCGACAAGCAAATGGCCGGCGCCTGGGGCGCGGGCGAGCGCCTGTATCGCTCCGGCCCGTGGCACGAAGGCTTGCCGACCCAGGGCTATCAACTGCCCTACACGCCGGCCGAATTGTTTCGCAATGCCTTGCGCGCCATCGGCCAGGAATTCCAGAAAGCCGGACACAGCTTCGAAAGCATGGCGCCCGATCAACAGGATGCCTGGCTCAAGCAATTGCAGGGCGACACGCGCGAACTGAACGGCGTGCCGGCCAAGACCTTCTTCGATTCGCTGTGGTCAATGACGCTGGAGGGTTACTTCAGCGATCCCGTCTATGGCGGCAACTTCGACATGGCCGCCTGGAAGATGATCGGCTTCCCCGGCGCCTATGCCAGCTACTACCACCTGATCGACGATCACAACCTCGCCTTCAACCAGGCGCCCATCAGTCTTGCCGATACCGGCCACGGAATGATCCACATCCGTCCCGACATCCCGGCCTCCGTCCATGGGAAAGGAAAATGATGGCCAAGAAACTGCCCGAAACCGATGTCGTGCTGCTCGGGGTTGGCCTGGTCGGCACCATACTCGGACGCGAACTCACCCGCGCCGGCCTCAACGTGGTGGGCCTGGAGCGCGGCGAACCGCGCGCCACCGTGCCCGACTTCCAGGGGCCCAACATGCACGACGAATTGCGCTTCTCGGTGCGCAAGGGACTCATGCAGGACAACACGCGCGAGACCGTCACCTTCCGCAACAGGATGGATCAGATGGCCCTGCCGCAGCGCCGCTGGGAAAGCTTCCTGCCCGGTACCGGCCTGGGCGGCGCGGCGGTGCACTGGAACGGCCAGACCTATCGCTTCCAGGACACCGATTTCCAGCTGGCCACCCGCACCCGCGAGCGCTATGGCGACAAGTTCATGGAAGGCTTGCAGATCCAGGACTGGGGCGTGGATGCCAAACAGATGGAGCCCTTCTTCGATCGCTTCGAATACCTGCTGGGCGTGGCCGGCAAGGCCGGCAATCTGCGCGGCAGCAAGATCGCGGGCGGCAATCCCTTCGAGGACCCGCGTTCGCGGGAATACCCGACGCCGCCGATGAAAGAGCCCTATGGATCGGCGCTGTTCCGCAAGGCGGCCGCGGGCCTGGGTTACCACCCCTTCCCGCAGCCCTCGGCCAACATGAGCCAGCCCTATACCAATCCGGAAGGGGTGACGCTGCAGACCTGCATGTTCTGCGGTTTTTGCGAGCGCTATGCCTGCGAGCATTTCGCCAAGTCTTCGCCGCAAACCATCCTGCTGCCGGTGCTCTTGAAGGACAAGCGCTTCAGCGTGCGCACCCAGTGCCAGGTCTTGCGCATCAACCTCGACAGCAGCGGCAAGCAGGCCACGGGCGTCACCTATGTCGATTCGCGCGGCCGTGAATTCGAGCAGCCGGCCAAGCTGGTGATCGTCGGCCTGTTTGCGCTCAACAATGTGCGCATGCTGCTGCTGTCCAAGATTGGCAAGCCCTACGATCCCAAGACCGGCGAGGGCACGGTGGGACGCAACTACGCCTACCAGACCATGGGCTCGGTGACGGTGTTCTACGACCAGAACACGCGCATCAATCCCTATATGCGCTCCGGCGCCAACGGCACCGTGATGGCCGACTTCGTCAGCGACAACTTCGACCATGGTCCCTTGGGCTTCGTTGGCGGCGCCTACATCGGCGAAGTCATGACCCATGGCCGGCCGATCGAATTCCATCCCACGCCGCCCGGCACTCCGGCCTGGGGCGCCGAGTGGAAGAAAGCCGTGGTGCGCCACTACAACCACACCAGCTCGCTGGGCGTGCACGGCAGCTCGGTGGCGGTCCGGCAAAACTACCTGGACCTCGATCCCACCTACAAGGACGCCTGGGGCTTGCCGCTGTTGCGCATGACTTTCGATTTCCCCGAGAACGATCTGAAGATGTCGGCCTATATCACGGCCAAGGCGGGCGAGATCGGTCGCGCCATGGGCGGCCAGCAGGTGAGCGTTTCGCCGCGCAAGGGCCCCTACACCACCACCCAATACCAGACCACGCACAACACCGGCGGCACGGTCATGGGCAAGGACCCGCGCACCAGCGTGGTCAATCCTTACCTGCAAAGCTGGGATGTACACAACGTGTTCGTGATTGGCGCCTCCAATTTCCCGCAGAACGCCTCGTACAACCCGACCGGCACGGTCGGGGCCCTGGCCTACCTGGCGGCGGACGCCATCATCAAGCAGTACCTGAAAAACCCTGGCCCACTGGTGCGGACATGAACGCCTATTGCCGATCGCTACTCTTGCTGGCCGGCCTGTGTGCCGCGCCGCTCGAATCTGTCCTGGCCCAGGATGCCGGCGCCGGCCAGCGCATTGCCCAGCAAGGCGGCAAAGGCGCCGCACCCTGCATCAGTTGCCATGGCGCGCAGGGTGAAGGCAATGCCCAGGCCGGCTTTCCGCGCATTGCCGGTTTGCCGGCGCGTTATTTCGCGCACCAGATGAAGTCGTTTACCGACGGCTCGCGCAACAGCCAGGTGATGACGCCCATCGCCAAGGCCTTCGACGACAAGGATATCGACGCCATGGCCAGCTACTACGCTTCGCTGCAGGCGCCGGCCACGCCAGGGCCCAAGCCGGACGCGGCGCAAACCAAACGCGCGCTGCAACTCAATACCACGGGTGATGAGGCCAAGCGCGTCCAGGCCTGTGCCAATTGCCATGGTCCGCAAGGCGCTGGCGAGCCGCCCATCATGCCGCCGCTGGCGGGCCAGCATGCGAGTTATCTCGGTGCGCAGCTCAAAGCCTGGCGCGACGGCAGCCGCAAGAACGATGCTTCCATGCAGATGCCGGCGATTGCCAAACAGTTGAGTGAACAGGATGTGGCCGGCCTGTCAGCCTGGTACGCCAGCTTGCCGGCGCCGCCTGCGGCCGCCACGCGCGCGCTGGGACCCGCGCGTGCGGCTCCAGCCCCTGCGCCAAGCGCTGGCCCGCAACAGCCGACTGCGCCGGGTACCGGCACCGAGCAAGGCAGCGGTCAGACCGGCGGCAGCCAGGGTCCCGGCGGCAGTGCGGAAACGCCGGGCGCCCCGCAGCGGCGTTGAGTTTGCGGTGCAATACGCGCAGCGTATTGCACCATCAAAGCCTGTACGCCAGTTGCGTCGCCTGCTCGATGGCGCGCAAGGCATCCAGCTCTTCCGCGCGTTCCGCGCCGCCGATCAGATGCGGCCGCAATCCGGCATCGGACAGCGCCCGGTACAGATCCCGATTGGATTCCTGGCCGGCGCACAAGACCACGTGGTCCACCTGCAGCACTTGCGCTGCGCCATTCAGGCTGATGTGCAAGCCGCGATCGTCGATCGCTTCATAGCGCACGCCAGGCAGCATCTTCACGCCGGCCTTGCGCAATCTGGCTTTCAGTATCCAGCCGGTGGATTTGCCAAGGGTGCGCCCGGGCGACTCCGGTTTCCTTTGCAGCATGGTGATCTGCCGCCTGGGCTTGGCGGCTTGCGGCGCTTTCAAGCCGCCGGGCGTGGCGATGTTGGCGTCCACGCCCCAGTAGTCGAGAAAGCGCGGCACTTCGCTCATCCCGGCTGCTTCGTCCAGCAGATATTCGGCCACATCAAAGCCGATGCCGCCGGCGCCGATGATGGCAACCCGTTCGCCCACCTGCACCCGGCCGCTCAGCACGTCGACGTAGTTCACCACCTTGGGATGCGGCAGGCCGGCAATCTGCGGCACGCGCGGCAGCACGCCGTTGGCAAGGACCACTTCGTCGAACTGGCCGGCTTGAATGTCTTCCACACGCGCCGCCCGGCCCAGCTCTACCTTCACCCCGCTGCGCTCCAGCATCACGCGGAAATAGCGCAGGGTTTCATTGAACTCGCCCTTGCCCGGCACCACCCTGGCCAGATTGAGTTGGCCGCCGAGCTGCGGCGCGGCTTCAAACAGGCTGACGGTGTGTCCGCGTTCGGCGGCATTCAAGGCGCAAGCCATGCCGGCCGCGCCGCCGCCGATGACCGCGATGCGCTTGGCGCGCGCCGCCTTGCCGGCCGGGTAGTCCAGCTCGCGGCCGGCCTTGGGATTGACCAGGCAGCTTGCCACCTGCTCGGAAAAAATCCGGTCCAGGCAAGCCTGGTTGCAGGCGATGCAGGTATTGATTTCTTCCGCCTTGCCGGCGCGCGCCTTGCGCGCGAAGTGCGAATCGGCCAACAACGGGCGCGCCATCGACACCAGGTCGGCGCAGCCGGAAGCCAGCAGCTCTTCCGCCACCTGCGGCGTGTTGATGCGGTTGGACGCCATCACCGGAATCTTCACCGCGCGCTTGACGTTGGCCACCGCATCGACCCAGGCTGCGCGCGGCACGGAAGCGGCGATGGTGGGGACGCCGGCTTCGTGCCAGCCGACGCCGGTATTGATGAGATCGGCGCCGGCCGCTTCCACCATGGCGGCGAAGCGCGCAATTTCAGCGCCGGTCATGCCGCCTTCCACCAGGTCGATGGAAGAGATGCGATAGATCAGCATGAACTCGCGCCCGACGCGTGCGCGCACGCGCCTGATGATTTCCAGCGGCAGCCGCAAGCGGTTTTCGAAACTGCCGCCGAATTCGTCTTCGCGCAGATTGGTCAGCGCCGCCGTGAATTCATTGAGCAAATAACCTTCCGAGCCCATGATCTCCACGCCGTCATAGCCGGCTTGCTGCGCCAGGGCGGCGGACTCGGCGAAGCGCTCGATGGTGTCCCATACCTCTTGCGTGGACAGGGCACGCGGCGCAAAGGCATTGATGCGCGCCTTGAGCGCCGAAGGCGCAACGCAAGTCGCCACCCTGGCATAGCGCCCGGCATGCAGGATCTGCAGCACGATGCGCCCGCCCGCCTCATGCACGGCGCTGGTGATGCGGCGATGGTCCGCCACCTGTTCGCTGCTGTTGAACAGCGGCCCGCCTTCATCCATCACGCCCTCGGGCACGGGTGAAAAGCCGCCGGTGAGGATGAGGCCGACTTCTCCGCGCGCGCGTTCGGCATAGAAGGCCGCCATGCGTTCCAGCGGCCGGTCCATGGTTTCCAGGCGGGTGTGCATGGCGCCCATCACGATCCGGTTCGGCAGGCTGTGGCCTGCAATGCGCAAAGGCGTGAACAGCTTCGGATAGCTGGCGGCCATGCTGTCTCCTTTTTTATGGATTCGGGCTTACAGGTCCCTGAACTTCGGCTTGCGCTTTTGCAGGAAGGCGTTCACGCCCTCCTTCGATTCCTCGGTGCCATAGTACAAGCTCAAGGCTTGCATGCCCAAGCCGCCGATGCCGCGGATCGAATCCGAATCGGCATTGAAGGAACGCTTGGCAATCGCAATCGCAGTCGGGCTCAGGGCCATGATTTCGGCGCACCACTTTTCGACTTCGGCATCGAGTTGATCGGCCGGCACCACGGCGTTGACCAGGCCCATGTCCAGCGCCTGCTGGGCGGAATAGCGGCGGCACAGGAACCAGATTTCGCGCGCTTTCTTCTCGCCCACGACGCGCGACAGAAAGGCGGTGCCAAAGCCCGGATCGACCGAGCCCACCTTGGGACCGACCTGGCCGAAGATCGCGGTCTCGGATGCAATTGCCAGGTCGCAGCAGGTAACCAGCACATTGCCGCCGCCGATGGCATAGCCGTTCACGCGCGCGATCACGGGCTTGGGCACTTCGCGGATCAGGCCCTGCAGTTCTTCCACCGGCAAGCCGATCATGCCGCGGCCGTCATAGCCGCCGTCGTGCGCCGCCTGGTCGCCGCCGGTGCAGAAGGCCTTGTCGGCGCTGCCGGTGAGGACGATCACACCGATCGACTTGTCCCAGCCGGCGCGATGGAGCGCGTCGATCATCTCGTCGCAGGTCTTGCCGCGAAAGGCGTTGTACTTCTCCGGCCGGTTGATGCAGATGGTGACCACGCCATTTTTCACGCTGTACTGGATGTCTGAATAGTCGCTCACTTGTCCCTCCAAGTTGTTTGGTTTGTCCGCGCCAGGCCGGCCGCGGGCCGCGAAGCGGATGATGACACAAAACCGTTTGCGTTGTAATATACGAACCGCGTTCGAAAATACGAACGCAGCAAATCGAATCAAGATCGATTCAAAGCGCGACTCAGATGTGCGCTTCAAAAGAGATTCGAAACGGAGACAACATGGCAGGACCGCTTTCCCGCATCCGCGTTCTCGACCTCACCCGTGTTCTGGCCGGACCCTGGTCGACTCAGATGCTGGCCGACCTGGGCGCGGACGTCATCAAGGTCGAGCGACCCGTATTGGGCGACGACACCCGTCATTGGGGACCGCCCTGGATGAAGGCAGCGGATGGCAGCAATAGCCGCGACTCGGCCTACTTCAGCTCGGCCAACCGCAACAAGCGCTCGATTGCCATCGACTTCACCCAGGAAAGCGGCCGCGCGCTGCTGCGCGAGATGGCGGCGCAATGCGATGTGCTGGTGGAGAACTACAAGGTTGGCGATCTCAAGCGCTACGGCCTGGCGTATGAAGACCTGCAGGCCGTCAACCCGCGCCTGATCTACTGCTCGGTGACGGGCTATGGCCAGGACGGTCCCTATTCCCACAAGCCGGGTTACGACTACATCTTCCAGGGCGAAGGCGGCCTCATGAGCATCAATGGCGAGGCGGACGACAAGCCGGGCGGCGGACCGATGAAGAGCTCGATCGCCGTCACCGATGTGCTCACCGGTTTGAACGCCACCATCGCCATCCTGGCCGCGCTGGAAAGCCGGCATCACACGGGTCAAGGCCAGCATATCGATATCGCCTTGCTGGACACCATCGTCCAATTCGGCGCCAACCAGATCGCCAGCTATTTCGCCAGCGGCGAAATTCCAAGGCGTTGGGGCAATGCCCATCCCAACCTCACGCCCTACCAGCCGTTCAAGACGGCCGACGGCCACATCATCATCGCCTGCGGCAACGACAGCCAGTTCAAGAAGCTGTGCGGCTACCTGGGCCATCCGCAGTGGGCCGAGGACGCGCGCTTTCTGCGCATGTCGGACCGCAACCAGCATCGCGACGAACTGGTGGCAATGATGACGGCCGTGTTCACCCGCCATCCCACCCAGCACTGGCTCGACCTGCTGGCCGATTGCGATGTGCCCAACGGCAGCATCAATACCTACGACAAGGTGTTTCTCCATCCGCAAGTGGCGCATCGCCAGCTCAAGGTGGAGCAGGTGATGCCGGATGGCTCCAGCATCACGACGGTGCGCAATCCAATCCGCCTGTCCGGCACACCCATCGAATACCGCTACCCGCCGCCGCTGCGCGCCCAGCACACGGAAGAAATCCTCAAAGACGTGTTCGGGATATCCGAGCAACGCATCGACCAGTTGAAGCAGCAAGGTGCAATCGAAGCCGCGCCGCAGGGGAATCGGGCATGACTTATCAATTGAACGAAGATCAGATCCAGATCCAGGATCTGCTGCGCCGGGTGGCGCGCGAGAAGGTCGCGCCGCGCGCGGATGAGATCGATCGCAGCGCCCAGTACCCGCATGACATGTTCGAGCTGTTGAAGGGGCTGGGCATGTTCACCCTGCCCTTCCCGGAACAGTACGGCGGCGCCGGCAGCATGCTTTCCGCCTGCATCGCCATCGAGGAACTGGGTCGGGTCTGCTACAACACTGCCTATCTCCTGCTGGTGCAATGGGTGCCTTTCGGCGCCATCCTGGCCGGCGGCACGCAGGAACAGAAAGAGCGGCTGTTGCCGGGCCTGGCCAGCGGCGATTTGCGCGGCGCGTTTTCCACCACCGAAGCGCAAAGCGGCTCGGACGTCAGTGGCATCAAGACCCGCGCCGTGAAAGTGGCGGGTGGCTACCGCATCAACGGCGCCAAGATTTGGTGCACCAACTCCGACATTGCCGACTTCGTACTGGTGGCCGCCAAGTGCGAAATCGAAGGCAGGGATGGCATCAGCCTGTTCATCGTCGAGAAAGGCAGCCAGGGTTTCAGCGTCGGCCGCAAGGAAGACAAGATCGGCGCGCGCGGCGTGCCGTCCTGCCCCTTGTTCCTGGATGACGTGTTCGTACCGGATGCGAACCTGCTGGGCGGCGGCTTCAAGGCAGTGATGGAAGCCTTCAACGCCAGCCGCCCGCTGATCGGCGCGCGCGGCGTCGGCCTGGCGCAAGGCGCCATCGACCACGCCAAGGCCTATGTGCAAGAGCGGCGCGCCTTCGGCCAGGCGGTCGGCGATTTCCAGGGCGTGCGCTGGATGCTGGCCGACATGGCGATCCAGACCGAAGCCGCGCGCAACCTGGTGTATCGCGCCGCATCGCTGGTGGATGCCGGCGCACCGGCCGCTGAGCTGGCGCCGATTGCCGCCATGGCCAAGTGCTTTGCCTCCGACACCGCGATGCGGGTGGCGACCGACGCCGTGCAATTGTTTGGCGCCGCCGGCATCTCGGCCGAGTACCCCATCAATCGCTATTTCCGCGACGCCAAGGTGCTGCAGATCATCGAAGGTACCAACCAGATCCAACGCAACATCATTGCCAACAGCCTGCTGGGCCGGGTTTCACGCAAGCCGTAAAACCATTCAAGAGGAAGACACGATGAGCAAAGACGATATCCCAACCGTAGGCCTGGGCCTGTATTTCGAAGATTTGCCGGTCGGAAAAAAATTCAAGTCGCTGGGACGCACGGTGCAGGACGCCGACATCTGCGCCTTCTGCAACGTGATCCACATGACCGAAGTGCTGTTCACCGACATGGAATTCGTGAAGAACGAATCGGACATCAAGGGACGGCTTGCGCCCGGCTCTTTCGTCTACGGCATTGCCGAAGGCTTGCTGGCGCAATCGACCATGCAGAAGACCGGCTATGCCTTCATGGGCATGGAGCTCACGGTACACAAGCCGGTGTTTGCCGGCGACACCATTCATGTCGTGTGTGAAGTGATCGAGTCGCGCGCTTCCAAGAGCCGTCCCGGCCGCGCCCTGGTGCGCACCCGCAATGAAGTCTACAAACAGGACGGCACGCTGGTGATGACCTATACCCCCCTGCGCATGGTGAAGTGCCGCGCGGACAACTGAGCAAATCGGAAGAGGAGACAAACATGCGTGGACTCAAGGACAAGGTCGTCATCGTGACCGGCGGCGCCGGTGGCATCGGCGCCCAACTGTGCCGCCGCTTTGCGCAGGAAGGCGCCAAGGTGGCGGTGTTCGATTTGAATGCCGATGCGGCGGAGCGGGTGGCGGCCGAGTTGAAGCAAAGCGGCGCGGCCGCGGCCAGCTACGCGGTCGATATCAGCCAATACCAGGACGTCGCCGCCGCCGTGGCGCGCGCGGAACAGGAGCTGGGACCGATCGACGTGCTGGTCAACAACGCCGGCTGGGATCATGCCGCGCGCTTCCTGGATACCGATCCGGCGCTGTGGGAAAAACTGATCGCCATCAACCTGGTGGGGCCGCTCAACCTGCAGCACACGGTGGTCAAGGGCATGGCGGCGCGCGGCCGGGGGCGGGTGGTGAATGTCGCATCCGACGCCGGCCGGGTGGGATCGTCGGGCGAATCGGTGTACTCGGCCTGCAAGGGCGGCATCATCGCCTTCTCCAAGACCCTGGCGCGCGAACTGGCGCGCAAGCAGATCAATGTCAACGTGGTCTGCCCCGGTCCCACCGATACGGCGCTGTTTCGCGACTTTGCAGGCGAGGGCGAAAGCGGCGACAAGCTGCGCGGCGCGCTGGCCAAGGCGATTCCCTTTGGCCGCCTCGGGCAGCCGGAAGACGTGGTGGGCGCGATCTGCTTCCTGGCGTCGGATGACGCCGCCTTCATCACCGGGCAAGTGATTTCAGTGTCGGGCGGCCTCACCATGCACGGCTGATTCCAGGGCCAGTTTCGCGGCTCATTCCACACAGACCAATTCCAACGGAGACAAACATGAAGACCCGATTCAAAGCCATCGTCGCGCTTACCGCAGCGCTGTTTGCCGCCCTGCCGGCGCAGGCCCAGGACGCCTATCCCAACAAGCCGATTCGCCTGGTGCTGGGCTTTGCCGCCGGCGGCGGCACGGACGTCATCGTGCGCGGCATCGCCCAGAAAGTGGGCGATATCCTGGGCCAGCAAGTGGTGGTGGACAACAAGCCCGGCGCCAACGGGAACATCGCCGCCGAGGCGGTGGCCAAGTCGCCCAATGACGGCTATACCTTGCTCTACAACACCTCATCGGTAGTGCTTTCGCCCGGGCTCTACAGCAAGCTCAACTACGACGTCAGCAAGGATTTCACCCCGGTCTCGTTGAGCGCGAACCTGCCGATCGTGGTGGTGACCTCGCCCAAGTTTCCGGCCAAGACCATCCAGGAATTCGTGGCACAGTTGAAGGCCAATCCCGGCAAGTTCAATTACGCCTCGGCCGGCAATGGCAACATCACCCATCTGTCCTGCCTCTTGTTCCTGTCGGCCGTGGGCGCGACCGCCACCCATGTGCCCTACAAGAGCGAAGCGCCGGCCGTGACCGATGTGGCGGGCGGCCAGGTCGACTTCTATTGCGGCACCGCCCCCGGCGTGATGCCGCTGGTGAAGGACAAGCGTCTGCAAGCGCTGGCGGTCAGCACCCTGAAGCGCATGGACAGCCTGCCCAATGTGCCGACCTTGTCCGAGACCGTGGCCAAGGGGCTGGAGCTGGGCGCCTGGTCGGGCATCGTGGCTCCCGCCGGCACCAGCCCGCAAATCGTAGACAAGTGGAACGCGGCACTGGCGCAAGCCATGCAGGACAAGGGCTTGCTGGAAAAATTCGCGGCCCAGGGCGCCGAACCCAAGCACACCACGCCGGCCCAGTACGGCACGTTCATCCAGTCCGAACTGGGTCGCTGGACCAGGATCATCAAGCAGAACCAGGTGCGGATGGACTGAGGCTTGGAGAGGGCGCCGGCGCGGGAGCGCTTTGCTTCAGCTGGCGCTGCTGATCGCCGCCGAAGCGCGGCGCGCCACATCCAGCATCAGCGCCAGCAATTCGGATTGCGCCTTGCGGAAACGGTCCGCGGGCGCGGCCAGCATGAAGGCATAGGTGGTGCGCTTGCCGGGAATCAGGATCGGCGCCGCCATGCCGGCCGCGCCTTCCACCGCTTCATTGATGCTGACCGCATAGCCGGCCTGGCGAATCTTGGCCAGGTCTTTGCGGAGTGCGCCGACGTCGATCGGCTTGCCGGTCACGGGACCGATGAAGCCGCCGCGCGCCAGGTATTGATCGATGAATTCCTCGTCTTGCAGCGACAGCAGAAGACGCCCGGCGGAAGAGACGAACAAGGGACGCACGGTGCCGGTGGGCGTGGCGTAGCGCAGGACGCGCTGGCTTTCCACGCCTTCGATATAGGTCACGACCCGGCTTTCGCGATCGATGGCGGCGAGGTAGACGCTTTCATTGCTGCGCTCGGCCAATTCTTCGAGGAAGCTGCGCATGATCTTGGGGAAGCTGCGCACGGCCAGCACATCGGCCGAGAGTTGAAAGGTGGCGGGGCCGAGCGAGTAGCGGTTGTCGGCCAGCTCCAGGTAGCCATTGGCCACCATCGGCCGCAACAGCCCCAGCAGGCTGCTCTTGGGCGATTCCAGCGCCGTGCTGAGGGCCGCCAGGCTCATGCCATCGGGCGACTTGGACAGCAGCCCGAGGATGCGCAAGACCCGCATCAGCGAGCGCGGACCGCCGGGAGTTTCGGCCGCCTCGGCCTCGGTCCTGGAGTTTGTTTTCGCCAACGGGGATTTCATGTTTGCCTGGATGTCGTGCAGAGCTGAATGAAGGGTGCGAGATGGTAACAGAGCATATCGTCAAAAGCGGCAACTCACCAAGACGCTTTCGCGCGTTTCGGGTGGAAAAACAGGAGCGCATCAGCGCCGCCTTTGTCGAGTTGGAACTGGATGACTTGTCGCCGGGCGAAGTGGTGGTCAGGACCGCCTTTGCCGGCCTGAATTACAAGGATGCGCTGGCCGCAAGTCCGGAGGGGCGCGTCATCAGCCGCTTTCCGCGCGTGGCGGGCAGTGACTTTTCCGGCACCGTCGTGTCGTCCACCGATGCCCGCTTTGCGGCGGGCGAACGGGTGATGGCGTATGCGGCCGGCCTGGGCGTGGAGCGCGATGGCGGATTCTCCGAATACGTGCGTGTGCCGGCCGCCAGCCTGTTGCGGGTGCCGGCCGAATTGAGTCTGCTGGATGCCGCTGCACTCGGCGTGGCTGGCTTCACCGCGGCGCTGGCGGTGCATCTGCTGGAAGAGGCCGGCTTGCGTGCCGGCCAGGGGCCGGTGCTGGTGAGCGGCGCCAGCGGCGGCGTGGGCAGCATGGCAATCGACATGCTGTCCATGCTGGGACATGAAGTGGTGGCCATGTCCGGCAAGGCGCAGCACCAGGACAAGTTGCTGGCGCTGGGCGCCGCGCACTGGCTGGATGGCCGCCAGGCGCCGCAGCTCAGTCGGCCGCTGGAGTCGGGCCGCTGGGCCGGCGCGGTCGATACCGTGGGCGGCGCCTGCTTACCCTGGATCATTGCCACGCTGCGCGAACGCGCTGCGGTGGCGGCGCTGGGCAATGCCGGCGGCAACGACTTCGGCAGCAGCGTCTTGCCTTTCATCCTGCGCTCGGTCAGGCTGATCGGCGTGAACGCCACGGCTTATCGTTCCATCGAGCAGGATTTGTGGCAGCGCCTGGCGAGCGCGCTGCGTCCGCGGCGCGCCTTGCAGCTGGTGCAGCAGATCCGCTTCGAGCAAATACCCGATTACCTTGGCCGGCTGCGCGAACGTGAGATCATCGGTCGCGTGGTGGCCGGATTCGAATGACATGCTGCAAGGAGATTGAAAATGATACGTGACCAGGAAGTGCTGGACGCCCTGCTCGATTCCATCAGCCGCTTCGTGCGCGAGCGCCTGGTGCCGGCCGAGGAAGAGGTGGCCGAAACCGACCAGATTCCGCCGCAGCTGGTGCAGGAGATGCGCGACATGGGCTTGTTCGGCCTGACGGTGCCGGAAGAATTCGGCGGCCTGGGCCTGACCATGGAAGAGGAGGTGCTGGCCATGTTTGAAATGGGCCAGACCTCGCCCTGCTTTCGCTCCCTGTTCGGCACCACTGTTGGTATCGGCTCGCAAGGCATCCTGATCGACGGCACGCCGGAGCAGAAAGCGCGCTATCTCTCCAGGCTGGCTTCCGGTGAGTTGATCGCATCCTTCGCCCTGACCGAACCGGATGCCGGATCGGATGCCGGTTCCCTGCGCACCAGCGCCCGGCGCGAGGGGGACCACTACGTGCTCAACGGCACCAAGCGCTTCATCACCAATGCGCCCGAGGCCGGATTGTTCACCGTGATGGCGCGCACCAATCCGGAAGTCAAAGGCGCCGCTGGCGTCTCCGCCTTCATCGTCGAGCGCAATACGCCGGGACTGCACATCGGCAAGATCGACAAGAAGATGGGCCAGAAAGGCGCGCATACCGCCGACGTGATCTTCGAGGACTGCCGGGTGCCGGCGGAAAACCTGATCGGCCTGAAGGAAGGCCAGGGTTTCAAGACCGCCATGAAAGTGCTGGAGAAGGGACGCATTCACATTGCCGCCATTTGCGTCGGCGTGGCCGAGCGCATGCTGCGCGATGCGCTGCGCTATGCGATGGAGCGCAAGCAGTTCGGCAAAGCGATCGCCGATTTCCAGCTGGTGCAGGCGCTCCTGGCCGACAGCAAGGCCGAACTGTATGCCGCCCGCTGCATGGTGGTGGATGCGGCAAGGAAGCGCGATGCCGGCTTGAACGTCTCCACCGAAGCTTCCTGCAGCAAGATGTTTGCCTCCGAAATGTGCGGCCGGGTGGCGGATCGCGCGGTGCAGATTTTCGGCGGCGCGGGGTATCTGGCCGAGTACGGCATCGAGCGCTTCTATCGCGATGTGCGGCTGTTCCGCTTGTATGAAGGCACGACCCAGATCCAGCAGATCGTGATTGCCAAGAACATGGTGCGCGACGCGTCCTGAAGCTCAGCCACGCACCTCGATGTGATACAGGCCCCAGGGGCACTGCTGATAGCGTTGCGCCAGGGTGCGGCCTTGCATGCGTGGGTCGCGGTCGGCATCGTAAATGGCAAACAGCGGCCCCAGGCCGCCCAGCGCCATGGTCTGCCGATCCAGATGGGTGGCAATGATGAAGCGCGAGCGGACCACCTCCGAATATTTCAGCGCCGCCGTATAACCATCGACCGCGCGCAGGATCAGCAAGGGATCGGGTACATCGGGTCGGGCAGCGGCTACCACTTCCGACAGCAGCGGGCCGGTCAACGTATGTGGACGGGCGTCGTATTCCAGGGTGGGACGGATCTGCTGGGCCGGAAAGCGCAGCAGATCGTCGAAGCGCAAGGCCAGCGCGCGTGAGAAGCGCAGCTTTTGCTTGGCCATCATCTGGTCCAGCGCCGGATCGAGCGCACCGCGATTGGCGACCTGGATCGCGCCGCTGATGGTCAGCAGCACCGGCCCCTGCGCCGCCCCGGCTCCGGCCAGCGGCCGGCGCGTGGACAGCGTTTCCTGGGCCTGCGCGTCAATCAGCGGCATGAGCGCCGCCGCGCCGGCTGCGGCCAGCAGGGAGCGACGACGTGGCATGGGCGACTCCAACATGGGCGACTCCAATCGTGGAAGGCGCCGCCATTATTGCGATTCACTCCAGGCCGAGCAAGACCTTGCGTGCCAGCAGATCGTTCTTTTCGTTTTCCGCCGCTTGATCCAGGAAGGAGGCGCTGTTGGCGCTGGTCTGCAAGGTCTCCAGTTGCTGGCGCAGCGCATTGAGCGCGACTTCTTCCTCTGCATGGGCCGCTTCCAGGCTGTGCAGCTTGGCACGTAGCAGCCGGATCTCTTGCTGCAGGCTTTGCTGGCGCGCCTGGCCGCTTGCCAATTCCTGCTGCAGGCGGCGGGTTTCGTCGGCCACCATTTCCGGCGTGCGGCGCGCGGCTTTCTGGCGCGCGAGATCGATGTCGTTCAGGTGGGTGCTGATGGCCAGCGACATGGCTTCGGCGCTGACTTGCTCGCCCAGCATTTTCCACGCCACTTTCAGGCGGCTGATTTCGTCCGGGATGTAATCCTGCAATTGGTCGGCGGCGCGACACAGCTGGTTATAGGGGGACTTGCGTTCGGCCACGGTGCGGCGGAAAAACGCCACGATGTCGCCGTAATGGGTCGGCATCACTTTCGGCTCGGCCGGCCGCCCCGGCCGCTTCGCTGGCGTGGCAGCCTGGCGTGCCGGGACCTCGCTGCTGTCCATGGAGGGTTCGCGGAAGCGATAGACGGTGCCGTCGTCGGCTGACCCGCGGGAAAAGAAATTGAGCATCGTGCTGCCTCTTGAAACGAAGACCAGCGGCGCTGCAAGGCCGCAGTTTTTTCGACCGCGTGGAACCTCTCCTGTTCGAGCGGCGTCATGCGTTGCTGATGTACGGCAAGTTTTCTGCCATTTTTCCCTGCAATATTGCTCATGCTTGTGTGGTCAGCGAGAACCGGAACGCTCGGTTACACTGTTCGCCTCTCAAAACGGGAAGCCCCATGGAAACCGCGCGCCCAGCTCCTTCGCTCAAGACAATCCTGATCGCAACCGGCGTGGTGTTGACCATGGCCATGGGCGTGCGCCACGGTTTCGGTTTCTGGTTGCAGCCGATCTCGCAGGCGCATGGCTGGAGCCGCGAGACCTACTCGCTGGCCCTGGCGCTGCAGAACCTGTTGTGGGGCGCCTTCGGTCCCTTCGCCGGCATGGCGGCCGACCGTTACGGTACGGCCAAGGTGGTGTTTGCCGGCGCCCTGTTCTACGTCGCCGGTTTGCTCAGCATGGCCCTGGTGGACGATCCGACGCTGTATGTGATCGGCGCCGGCACCTTTATCGGCGCGGCCATGGCCTGTACCGGCTTTGGCGCCGTCAGCGGCATTATCGGCCGGGTGGCGCCGGAGTCGCGCCGCTCCTGGGCATTCGGCATTTCGGGTGCGGCCAGCTCTTTCGGTCAATTCATTTTGATGCCGATTGAACAGGCGCTGATTTCCCACGCCGGTTGGCAGCAGGCCTTCTTCATCCTTTCGGTGCTGGTGTTGGTGCTGATGCTGCCGATGACCTTCTTCATGCATGAAC
>JAEVZY010000322.1 GCA_023392035.1 Pseudomonadota bacterium
AATACATGGGCGGCAGCGAAGCCATGATCACGGCCGAGCGTCTGCTGGCGCAAGGCCGCTCGCCGCAAACGCCGGTGGTCATCGTGGAAAACTGCAGCCTGCCCAACCAGCGCGTGGAATACCTGAACCTGGGCAGCTTGCGCCAGGGTTTGGAAGCCTGCAGCGGCCCGGTGCTGGTGATGATCGGCGATTCGCTGGGTCCGCGTCAGCCCTAGCAACCAGACTTACTTCTCCAGCGTGGACAGGCAATAGCGGGCCATCGCTTCCTGCACGCTGGCGTCTTCTCCCACGGCCGAGGCGGCTTGCAGCCGCAGTTGCGGATGCGCCTGCCGCAGCTGTTCCAGCAGCAGCGGCAAATCGCGCAACACATGCCCGCCCTGCCCAAGGAAAACCGGCACCACGCTCACTTCTTCGATTCCAGCGGCGACCAGCGTCGCCACGCACTCCGGCAGGCGCGGCGCCATCAATTCAAGGAAGGCCAGCTCCACCCGCAAAGCCGGTTGCATCTGGCGCAGGCGCGCGGCCAGTTTTTCGAAGGGTTCGGCCCAGCGCGCATCGCGCGCGCCATGGGCAAACAGCACCAGTGCCTGCTTCATCGTCGTTCCACCCAGATCATGGAAAACACCGCCAGCAGGAAGAACAGCAGGCTCGGCAAGACCGCGGTGGCAAATGGCGGCCAGGTATTGAGCAAGCCGATATGCGCGAACAGGCTGTTGATGAGCTGGAAGGAAACCCCAAGCATGATGCCGGTGAAGATTTTCAGGCTGACGCCGCCGGCGCGCACCTGCATGTAGGCAAAGGGCAGCGCCAGCGCCATCATCACAAACACCGCGAAGGGATAGGTGAGCTTGCGCCAGAAGGCGATTTCATAACGCTCGGTGCGTTGCCGATTCTCCTGCAGGTGGCGGGTATAGGCCTGCAGGTCGGCGGCCGACATGCGGTCGGGATCGGCAAACAGCACCGCAAGAATATCGGGCGTGATTTCCGACACCAGTTTCACCACCGGCGCCGTGCTGGTCTTGGCGCCCACCAGCTCGTCCATGCTGATGGTCTTGCCGGTGGAGGGCGGGAAGCGGGTTTGCGCCACCTGGGTCAGGGTCCAGACATTGTCTCCGCTGTAGCTGGCCTTCTGGGCTTCCACCACCCGCGTCATGCGGAAATCGGGATCGAACTCGTAGATCTTCACGCCCATCAATTCGCCGCTGTTGCGCACTTCGCGCACATTCAGAAAGCGCGAGCCGGTGATGGGCCCGGTGACGCCGTTGGCGCGCACCACATCCTTGGCCCACAGCCCGGTACGAAATTGCTGGGACAAGGCCGAGCCGCGCAACTCCAGCTTGAGACGCTCGGCCAGGTCGGTAGCGCGCGGCGAGATCACCTCGCCGAACAGCAGCGTCAGCAGAACGAAAAGGATGCCGATGCTGGCCAGCATGCCGCCGGCGCGCAGCGTGGACAGCCCGGAGACCCGCATGATGGTGAACTCGGAGCGGGCCGCCATCTGCGACAACACATAGATGGTGCCGATCAGCACCGCGATCGGCATCAGTTCATAGGCGTAGCCCGGCATGCCCAGCACGACATATGCAAAGGCATGCTGCAGCTTGTAGCCGCCGCGACCGACCGCGGGCAGCTCATTCATCAAATCGAAAAATGCGAACAGGGCCAGGAAAGCGACCAGCACGAACAGTACCGCCCGCACGATTTCACGCGACAGATAACGCTGCAGTACGCTCATGTCAGCCTGCCTTTCGCCTGTGCAGCACGGCCCGTTTGAAGCGCCCGTACCAGACCAGCGGATGGCGCGGGCTGTTGACATTGATGCGCCACAGGAAGAAGCCGATCACCAGCAAGGCCGCCACCGCATGCGCCGGCCACAGGGCGCCAGCCAGGCTCATGCGCTTTTGCACCACCGCCGCCTGGAAGATGCTGACGGTATTGCTGTACACGACGAACAGGAACAAGGCCACCAGCAGGTTGGCCGAACGTCCGCCGCGCGGATTGACGAAGCCCAGCGGCACCGCCAGCAGCATCAGCATCATGCACATCACCGGCAAGGCGCAGCGCCACAGGAGTTCGCCCATGTTGAAGGAATTGGGTTCGGCGATCAGGCGCATGGTGGACAAGGCGCGTGCCGATTTGTCGCCGGCCGCGGCCGACGATTGCGGCGCCACCAGCAAGCCATAGCGCTCGAACTGCATCATCTGGAAGTCGGGCTGCGAGGGCGAGCCGTCATAGCGACGGCCGTTCTGCAGGACCACGAACTTGTCGCCGTTCCTGTCGATTTCAACCGTGCCTTCGCGCGCCGCCACCACGCTGCTTTTGCCGTCGCGAAAAGTGCTGACAAATACATTGCGCACCCGGCTGGCGTCATTGGCGATGCCTTCCACGAAGAAGATGCGGTCGCCCGCCGCCGACTCCTGGAACTTGCCGGGAGAAACACGCGAGATGTCCTGGCGCTTTTCAAAACGTTCGCGGAATTCGGAACTCTGGCGATTGGCCCAGGGCGTGACCACGAAGGACAAGGCCGCCGTCAGCGCCACGATTGGCAAGCCGAAGCCGAGGATGGGCCTGATCCATTGCGACAGCGACAGGCCGGAAGCAAACCACACCACCATTTCCGAATCCTGGTAGCTGCGCGTCACCACCAGCAGCACCGAAATGAAACTGGTGAGGATGAGCAGAACCGGCAGGTAATTGAGCGCCGCGAAGCCGATCAATGCCACAACATCCTGCGAGGCAACCTGGCCGCCTGCGGCCTGTCCGAGTATGCGGATCAACATCACGGTGATGGTGATGGTGAACAGGGTGGTGAAGACGGCGCCGGCGTTACTGATCAACTCGCGTCGAAGGGCGCGCTGAAAAATCATTTGGGAATAGGCTCTATAATTGCCGGATTCTTGAGGAAGCGTCCATGGACTTTAGCATAAAAACTTTTGACGAAAAGATCGTCGCCGCCCAGTCGAAGAACGCATGCATCGCGGTGGGCATCTTCGAGGACAACAAGCTCTCCAGCCAGGCACGCGCGCTTGATTCCGGCAAGCAGATCAGCAATGCGCTGAAGTCCGGCGACATCAGCGGCAAGGCCGGCAGCACTCTGCTCCTGCGCAGCAGCGAAGGCAATGGCCGCATCCTGCTGCTGGGCCTGGGCCGCCAGGGCGAAACCAGCGCCAAGGACTTCAACACCGCAGCCCAAAGCCTGGCGCGCAGCTTCACCACGCTGGGCTGCAATGAAGCCGTGGTGGCGCTTCCCATCGATGAAGTGAAGAACCGCGACAGCGCCTGGGCGCTGCGCGCGCTGGTGCTGGCCTTGCGCGATTCGGTGTACCGCTTCGATCAATTGAAGAGCCGCAAGGAGTCGGCCACCAGCGGCGTGCGCAAGGTGAGCTTTGCCGTGGCCGGCGACAGCAACGGCGCCAAGACCGCGGTCGCGCAAGCCGCGGCCATTGCCGACGGCATGGACCTGACCAAGACCCTGGGCAATCTGCCGCCCAACATCTGCACCCCGACTTATCTCGCCAATTCCGCGCGTGAACTGGCGGCCGAATTCGGCATGCAGGCGGAAGTGCTGGACCGCAAGCAGATCCAGGCGCTCAAGATGCTGAGCTTCCTCTCGGTGTCCAATGGCAGCGTGGAGCCGCCCAAGTTCATCGTGCTCAAGCACATGGGCGGCAAGAGCAAGGATGCGCCGATTGTCCTGGTGGGCAAGGGCATCACCTTTGACACCGGCGGCATTTCGCTCAAACCCGGCGCCAACATGGACGAGATGAAGTACGACATGTGCGGCGCCGGTTCGGTGCTGGGCACCATGCGTGCGGTCGGTCGCCTGAAGCTGAAGCTGAACGTGATCGCCGTCATTCCCACTACCGAAAACATGCCTTCCGGCTCGGCCACCCGGCCGGGCGACATCGTGACTTCGATGTCGGGCCAGACGATTGAGATCCTGAACACCGATGCCGAGGGCCGCCTGATCCTGTGCGACGCACTCACCTATGCCGAGCGCTTCAAGCCGGCGGCGGTGATCGACGTTGCCACCCTCACGGGTGCCTGCATCACGGCGCTGGGTCATCACAATTCCGGCCTCTTCACGCGCGACGATCCGGCCCATGATGCGCTGGCCGCCGAGCTGATCGCCTGCGGCAAAGAGACCGGCGACACCGCCTGGCGCCTGCCGATCGAAGACGCTTACCAGGAACAGCTGAAGTCCAACTTCGCCGACATGGCCAATATCGGCGGCCCGCCGGCCGGCGCGGTGACTGCAGCCTGCTTCCTGGAACGCTATACCCGCAAGTACCTGTGGGCGCACATGGACATCGCCGGCACCGCCTGGAAGAGCGGCGCCGCCAAGGGCGCCACCGGACGGCCGGTGCCTTTGCTGACCACCTTCCTGATCAATCGCGCCGCCAAGTAAGCAGCGGGATCGGATCGCCCCACACAACGGCCAGGATTTACGTCCTGGCCGTTGTTTTTTGCCAGGCCGCCAGCACCACGCCCGATGCAATCAACAGGATCGCCAGCGTGCCGGAAGGCGTGGGCACTTCACCCAGGAAGGGGATCGCCAGCAAGGCCGACAATACCGGCACGAAAGCGATGATGGCGGCGGCTGCGCGCGGCCCGATCAAGGTGACGGCGCGGTTGAAAGAAATGATCGCCACCACGCACATCAACACGCCCTGGTAAAAACCCTGGACCAGGATCTCGCGCGCGCTGGCCGTTCCCAGGCGCGACAGGCCCAGACTGAAATACAGCGGCAGAAAGAGCAGCGCCGACCAGATGCACATCAAGGTTGCCGATTCCAGCGGCGTCAAATCGCTGCGCTTGAAACGCACCGTGTAGGTGGCCCACATGATGGAGGCCAGCAGCAGCGGCACCAGTGCCGCCGGATGCGACTGCACGCCCTGCACCGGATGCAGCAACCACAGGATCAGCATGCCGCCCGCAATTGCCAAATAGGCCAGGATGCGGGCACGTCCCAGCGCCTGGCCAAAAAACAGCGCGCCGATGAGCCCGGCAAACACGGGCATCAGCGTGGGCGTCACGGCCGAGGACTGGGCCGCCGAACTCAGCTGCAGGCCGAGCGTGAGCAGCAGCACAAAGGGCGCGCCCCACAGGAAAGCGTACAGCAGGCCTTCGCCGGCGCGCGCCCGCAGGCGCTGCCAACGCAGCAGGAGCACCGGCAGCAGGAGCACCGCGCCGATACCGAAGCGCAGCGCGATCACATCCCAGAAACGCAATTCGTGAGTGACAGAAAAACGGGTGGTCACGAACCAGCCGGCAAATATGCCGACCGATAACAGCGACCAGCCGATGCCGCGCCAAAGCGTGGACCGGTTCATGCGCAATTCCTTTGTCGCGGGAAAACTTGGGCGCCTATTGTATGCGCCACGGCAAGTGGCTGCTGGCGGCTGCCGTCCGATCCTGGCGGGCGCTGGCAAGGACTCGCATGGGCGGCTATGATTTCGCGATGCCGCCTGCAGCATGTGCACACGCATCCACACAAAAATCCACACAAAAATCCACACAAGATCAATCCAACATCCATGACCATCAAATCGCGCGCCGCGGTCGCTTTCGCCGCCAAAGAGCCTCTGCAAATCGTTGAAGTCGACGTCGAACCGCCGCGCGCCGGCGAAGTGCTGGTGCGCATCATCGCCACCGGCGTTTGCCACACCGATGCCTATACCTTGTCGGGCGACGATCCGGAAGGCATCTTCCCGGCCATTCTCGGACATGAAGGCGGCGGCATCGTGGAAGCGGTGGGCGAAGGCGTCACCAGCCTGGCGGTTGGGGACCATGTGATTCCGCTCTATACCGCCGAATGCCGCAAGTGCAAGTTCTGCCTCTCCGGCAAGACCAATCTTTGCCAGGCGATCCGTGCCACCCAGGGCAAGGGCCTGATGCCGGACGGCACCACGCGTTTCTCGTATCAGGGCAAGCCGATCTACCACTACATGGGCACTTCGACTTTTTCGGAGTACACCGTGGTGCCGGAAATCTCGCTGGCAAAAATCCAGAAGGATGCGCCGCTGGAAAAGGTTTGTCTGCTCGGTTGCGGCGTCACCACCGGCATTGGTGCCGTGCTCAACACGGCCAAGGTGGAAGCCGGCTCGACGGTGGCAATTTTCGGTCTGGGCGGCATTGGCCTGGCCGCCATCATCGGCGCCAAGATGGCGGGCGCCAATCGCATCATCGGCGTCGACATCAACCCCGCGAAGTTTGAAGTGGCAAAGAGCCTGGGCGCGACCGAGTTCGTCAATCCGCAGGACTACGACAAGCCGATCCAGGAAGTGATCGTCGAACTCACCGATGGCGGCGTCGACTATTCGTTTGAGTGCGTGGGCAATGTGAAGCTGATGCGTGCCGCGCTGGAGTGCTGCCACAAGGGCTGGGGCGCATCCCCCATCATCGGCGTGGGGGGGCCGGCGGCG
>JAEVZY010000083.1 GCA_023392035.1 Pseudomonadota bacterium
GTTGGTCTCGGCGATGCCGGAGATCACGTAGATCACGAAGATCGGCAGCAGCGACAGCCAGTTCCACGACAGGAACGGCAGGCCGAGGTCGGCGAAGAAGCCGCGGTTCTGCCCCATCACGATGTCAATGAAGTTCAGGCTGCCCGACACCATCAGCACGATCACCAGCGCAAAGCCCATGGCGATTTCATACGACACCATCTGCGCCGAGGCGCGCATGGCGCCGAGGAAGGCGTACTTGGAGTTGGAAGCCCAGCCGGCGACGATCACGCCATACACTTCCAGCGAGCTGATCGCCATCACGAACAGCAGGCCGGCGTTGACATTGGCCACCGCCACTTCCGGACCGAAGGGAATCACGGCCCAGGCCGCCAGGGCCGGCATGATGGTCATCACCGGCGCCAGCACGAACAAGGCCTTGTTCGATTTGGCCGGCACCACGATTTCCTTCAGCAAGAGCTTCAGGCCGTCGGCAATCGGTTGCAACAGGCCGAGCGGACCGACGCGGTTCGGGCCGAGGCGGATGTGCATCCAGCCGATCAGCTTGCGTTCCCACAGGGTCATGTAGGCGACGGCGCCCATCAGCGGGGCGACCACGCAGATGATCTTGATCAGGCTCCACACCACCGGCCAGCCGGGGCCGAACAGATTGGCGCCGCCGGCATACATCGAAGTCACGAAACCATCCATCAGACTCTCTCCACACTGATCGCGCCGAACATGCCACCGAGCGTGCTGGTGGTCGGCAAGGCGGCGGATACGCGCACCGCATTGGCCGGCAGGCCTTGGTCAATTTCCACTTCCAGCACGGCGCTGCCCTGCCCTTGCGTGAAACGCAGCTGGGCGCCATTGGCGACACCCAGTTGCGCAGCCAGCGCGGCCGAGATGCCGGCGCGACGGCCACGGGCAGCGTCGTTGGTCTGCTGCAGCGAACGCGAACGGCGCACGATGGGATCGGTGGAATAAATCGGCACCAGGCCCACGCGCTCCAGCGCTTGCGCGTCGGCGGCCTGGCCGCGTTGCGGCGCCAGCTGAGCCTGGTTGCTCAGGCGCGCATGCACATCGGCCTGGGACGGCATCGAACCCAGCACCTCGTTGCGCACCGCTTCCGGCGTTTCATAGTCGAAGCCTTGCAGATCCAGCAGATTGCCCAGCACGCGCAGGACTTTCCAGGCCGGACGGGCTTCGCCATGCGGCTTGGCCGAGCCGTTGAAGCTTTGCGCGCGGCCTTCGCAGTTGACGTAGGTGCCGGAGGTTTCCGACCACGGTGCGATCGGCAGCAGCACGTCGGCATAGTCCATGCCTTGCTGGTAAGCCGTCAGCATGACCACCATTTCGGCCTGGTCCAACGCAGCGCGCGCGGCTTGCGGGTTGTAGCTGTCCAGCTCGGGCTCGGCGTGCAGCACCAGGTAAGCCTTGGCCGGCGAAGCAAAGATATGCTCGCGCGCATCTTGCGGGAAGGCCCCGGCCAGATGGCCGCCCACGCTGTTGGCGTCGGCGGTGAGGTAACCGAAACGAGCCCCGGTGGCTTCGGCAATCCATTGCGCGGCGGCGTGCAATTGCGAAGCTTGCGGGTGGTTGGCGGCGGCATTGCCCAGCAATACGGCGCGCGGCTCGCCCGACAGCAGGTTGGCGGCGATCAGCTTGGCTTCCTCAGTTGCCTGCACGCCATCGAAGCCGGCCGGAGCGGCGACGCCCTTGGCCGCAGCCACGGCCACCACCACTTCCGCCAGCGCAGCCAGCCAGGCCGAAGGCGCGGCGATCATCTTGGCGGCGACCGGCATCAGCAGGTCTTCATCCACCGCGTGCAGCAGCGAGAGGCTGCCACCGCGCTTGACCGACTGGCGCAGACGCGCGGCCAGCAGCGGATGATCCTTGCGCAGGCTGGAGCCGATGACGAAGGCGCGCTTGAGTTGCGCGAACTCGTCGACCGACATGCCAAGCCAGGGCGTAACGGTGCCGGACAAGGAGAAGTCGGATTGACGCAAACGGAAATCCACCTTGTCCGAACCCAGTCCACGCGTGACTTTGGACAGCAGGCTCAACTCTTCCAACGTGGAGTTGGGAGCAGCGACCGCGGCGATGGCCTTGGCGCCATGCTCGTGGCGGATGTTGCGCAAACCGTGCGCCACATATTCCAGCGCGGTCTGCCAATCGACTTCGATCCACTTGCCGTCCTGCTTCAGCATCGGCTTGGACAGGCGTTCCTGGCCCAGGCCTTCATAGGAGAAGCGATCGCGGTCGGAGATCCAGCATTCGTTGACGTCTTCGTTTTCCAGCGGCAGCACGCGCATCACGTCGCCGCCCTTGACTTGCACGATCAGGTTGGAACCCAGGCCGTCGTGCGGCGCCACCGATTTGCGGCGCGACAGTTCCCAGGTGCGGGCGCTGTAGCGGAAAGGCTTGGAGGTCAGCGCGCCGACCGGGCACAGGTCGATCATGTTGCCCGACAGTTCGGAATCCACCGTCTTGTTGACGAAGGAGGTGATTTCCGAATGCTCGCCGCGACCCAGCATGCCGAATTCCATGACGCCGGCCACTTCCTGGCCGAAGCGCACGCAGCGGGTGCAGTGGATGCAGCGCGTCATCTCTTTCATCGAGATCAGCGGGCCGACATCCTTGGGCGCCACCACGCGCTTCTCTTCCTTGTAGCGCGAGCTGCTGCCGCCGTAGCCGACCGCCAGGTCTTGCAGCTGGCATTCGCCGCCCTGGTCGCAGATGGGGCAATCCAGCGGGTGGTTCACCAGCAGGAATTCCATCACGCCCTTTTGCGCCTTGACGGCCTTGTCGCTATGGGTGTGCACCACCATGCCGTTGGTGACGGGTGTGGCACAGGCCGGCAAGGGCTTGGGCGCTTTTTCAACCTCGACCAGGCACATGCGGCAGTTGGCCGCGATGGACAGTTTCTTGTGATAGCAAAAATGCGGAATGTAGGTGCCTATCTTGTTGGCAGCGTCCATCACCATGCTGCCTTCCTGCACTTCCACTTTCTTGCCGTCGATTTGGATTTCGATCATGGCTTCGTCTTGCCTTGTATGCTTTTCGCTTCGCTGCGTGATCAGATGTAGGCCGGCACCAGGCAGCGCTTGTGTTCGATGTGGTACTCGAACTCGTCCCGGAAATGCTTGATCATGGCGCGCACCGGCATGGCCGCGGCGTCGCCCAGGGCGCAAATCGTGCGGCCCTGGATGTTGTCCGAGATTTCGTTCAGCAGGTCAATGTCTTCCGCCCTGCCCTCGCCGTGTTCGATACGGTGCACCATGCGCCACAACCAGCCGGTGCCTTCGCGGCAGGGCGTGCACTGGCCGCAGGACTCTTCGTAGTAGAAGTAGGACAGGCGCAGCAGCGACTTCACCATGCAGCGCGTTTCATCCATCACGATCACCGCGCCGGAACCGAGCATGGAGCCGGCCTTGGCGATGGAGTCATAGTCCATGTCGGTTGCCATCATGACGTCGCCCGGCAGCACCGGCATGGAAGAACCGCCGGGAATCACGGCCTTGATCTTCTTGCCGTCGCGCATGCCGCCAGCCAGTTCCAAGAGCGTGGCGAACGGCGTGCCGAGCGGGACTTCATAGTTGCCGGGACGCGCGATATCGCCCGACATCGAGAAAATCTTGGTTCCGCCGTTGTTGGGCTTGCCCAGTTCGGCATAGGCCTGGCCACCCATCTTGATGACGAAGGGCACCGCGGCGAAGGTCTCGGTGTTGTTGATGGTGGTCGGCTTGCCGTACAGGCCGAAGCTGGCCGGGAACGGCGGCTTGAAGCGCGGCTGGCCCTTCTTGCCTTCCAGCGATTCCAGCAGAGCGGTTTCTTCGCCGCAGATGTAGGCGCCGTAGCCGTGGAACGCATGCAGCTGGAAATTGAAGCCGCTGCCAAGGATGTTGTCGCCCAACATGCCGGCGGCGCGGGCTTCGTCCAGTGCACGCTCGAAGAGATCATAGGTGTCCCAGATCTCTCCGTGAATGTAGTTGTAGCCAACCGAAATGCCCATGGCATAGGCGCCGATGGCCATGCCTTCGATCAGGGCGTGCGGGTTGTAGCGCAGGATGTCGCGGTCCTTGAAGGTGCCGGGCTCGCCTTCGTCGCTGTTGCAGACCAGGTATTTCTGACCCGGGAACTGGCGCGGCATGAAGCTCCACTTCAGGCCGGTGGGAAAACCGGCGCCGCCGCGACCGCGCAGGGACGATGCCTTCAGCTCGGCGATGACCTGCTCGGGCGTGATCTTTTCGGTCAGGATCTTGCGCAGGGCTTCGTAGCCGCCGCGCTTGACGTAGTCTTCGTAATGCCAGTTGTCGCCGTTGAGCCCAGCCAGGATCAGCGGCTTGATGTGCCGGTCGTGCAGGCTAGTCATTTCTTCAATTCCTCCAGCAGCGCGTCGATCTTCTCGTTCGACATCCAGCTGCACATGCGCTTGTTGTTGACCAGCATGACCGGGGCGTCGCCGCAAGCGCCCATGCACTCGCCTTCCATCAGGGTGAACTCGCCGTCGGCCGTGGTCTCACGGTAATCGATGCCCAGGCGCTGTTTGAGGTGGTGCGCCGCCTTCTCGCCGCCGGAGAGCTGGCAAGGCAGGTTGGTGCACACGGTGATCTTGTGGCGGCCGGTGGGCTTCAGGTTGTACATGGCATAAAAGGTCGCCACTTCCTGGACCGCGATGGCGGGCATCTTCAGGTAGTCGGCCACCTCTTGCATCAGCTCGGGTGCCAGCCAGCCATGTTCGTCCTGGGCGATCGCCAGCGCCGACATCACCGCCGACTGGCGCTGCTCGGCGGGAAACTTGGCGATCTCGCGATCGATCTTCTTGTACGCTTGCTCGGATAACAGCATCGTCTTGCCTTTGGGTTGGGCCGCGTTGCCGCGGCCGCTTGTATCACTAATCCTGGATCAGCGGTCGATCTCGCCGAACACGATGTCTTGCGTGCCGATGATGGTCACCGCGTCGGCGATCATGTGGCCGCGCGCCATGAAGTCCAGGCCCTGCAAATGCGGGAAGCCCGGGGCACGGATCTTCACGCGGTAAGGCTTGTTGGCGCCATCGGACAGCAGGTAAATGCCGAACTCGCCTTTCGGGTGCTCCACCTGGGCATAGGCTTCGCCTTCGGGCACATGGAAACCTTCGGTGAAGAGCTTGAAGTGATGGATCAGCTCTTCCATGTTGGTTTTCATGTCGACCCGGCTGGGCGGCGCAACCTTGTGGTTGTCGGTCATCACCGGGCCCGGGTTGTTGCGCAGCCATTCAATGCACTGCTTGATGATGCGGTTGGATTGGCGCATCTCTTCCACCCGTACCAGGTAGCGATCGTAGCAATCGCCGTTGGTGCCGATGGGGATGTCGAAATCCATCAGGTCATACACTTCGTACGGCTGCTTCTTGCGCAGGTCCCAGGCGATACCCGAGCCGCGCAGCATGGCGCCGGTAAAGCCGGCGGCCAAAGCCTGTTCCGGCGACACCACGCCGATGCCCACCAGGCGCTGCTTCCAGATACGGTTGTCGGTGAGCAGGGTTTCGTACTCGTCGACGTATTTGGGGAAGCGGTTGGTGAAGTCTTCGATGAAGTCCAGCAGCGAGCCCTGGCGGTTGGCGTTCATTTCGCGCATCGCCTTCTCGTTGCGCAGCAGCGAGACCTTGTACTGCGGCATGCTGTCGGGCAGATCACGGTAGACGCCACCCGGACGGTAGTAAGCCGCGTGCATACGCGCGCCGGAGACCGCTTCGTAGCAGTCCATCAGGTCTTCGCGCTCGCGGAAGGCGTACAGGAACACCGCCATCGCGCCCACGTCCAGCGCATGCGCGCCCAACCACAGCAGGTGGTTGAGCAGACGGGTGATCTCGTCGAACATGACGCGGATGTATTGCGCGCGCAGCGGAACTTCCACGCCCAGCAGCTTCTCGATGGCCATCACATAGGCGTGCTCGTTGCACATCATCGAGACGTAATCCAGGCGGTCCATGTAGGGCACCGACTGCAGGAAAGTCTTTTGCTCGGCCAGCTTTTCGGTAGCGCGATGCAGCAGGCCGATATGGGGGTCGGCACGCTGGATGACTTCGCCGTCCAGTTCCAGAACGAGTCGCAGAACGCCGTGGGCCGCAGGGTGTTGCGGGCCAAAGTTCAGCGTGTAGTTTTTGATCTCAGCCATTTACTTGATCCCGTAATTCTCTTCGCGGATGACGCGCGGCACGTTCTCGCGCGGATCGATGGTCACCGGCTGGTAGATCACGCGCTTTTGCGCGGCGTCGTAACGCATCTCGACGTAGCCGGACACCGGGAAATCCTTGCGGAAGGGATGGCCGATGAAGCCGTAGTCGGTCAGGATGCGGCGCAGGTCGGGGTGACCTTCGAACAGCATGCCGTACAGGTCGAAGGCTTCGCGCTCATACCAGTTGGCAGCCGGCCAGATATCGACCAGCGAAGGCACCACCGGCATTTCATCGTCCGGCGCGAACACGCGCACGCGCAGGCGCCAGTTGTGCTTGATGGACAGCAGATGGGTCACGGCCGCGAAACGCGGGCCTTCCCACAGGCCATCCTTGTAGGTGAGGTAATCCAGGCCGGCCAGGTCGATCAATTGCTCGAAGTGCAGATCGGCATGGTCGCGCAGCACGCGCATGGCAGACAGCGAATCGGCGGCCTTGACCACGATGCTGATCTCGCCCAGTGCGACGGTAAGGGCCTGGAGATGGTCGCCCAGCGCGTTCTTGAGCGCGGCTTCCAGGGTTTCGAGTTTGGTGCTCATGATGGTGAGGGCCTGTGCTTAGCGCGCGATGGTCTGGGTGCGCTTGATCTTGTTCTGCAGCTGCATGACGCCATACACCAGCGCCTCGGCGGTCGGCGGGCAACCGGGGACATAGATGTCGACCGGCACGATGCGATCGCAACCGCGCACCACCGAATACGAGTAGTGGTAGTAGCCGCCGCCATTGGCGCAGGAGCCCATGGAAATCACCCAGCGCGGCTCGGCCATCTGGTCGTACACCTTGCGCAGGGCCGGCGCCATCTTGTTGCACAGCGTGCCGGCCACGATCATCACGTCCGACTGACGCGGCGAGGGACGGAACACCACGCCGAAGCGGTCAAGGTCGTAACGGGCAGCACCGGCATGCATCATTTCGACAGCGCAGCAGGCCAGACCGAAGGTCATGGGCCACATCGACCCGGTACGGGTCCAGTTGATCAGCTTGTCAGCCGTGGTGGTGACAAAGCCTTCGTTCAAAACACCTTCAATTGCCATGGCTCATTCCCAATCAAGGGCACCTTTCTTCCAGATGTACCAAAAGCCGACCGCGAATTCGATCACGAACACCAGCATGGTGACGAAGCCTTGCCAGCCCAGGTCGCGAATGGCCACGCCCCAGGGGAAGAAGAAGGCTGTTTCAAGGTCGAACAGGATGAACAGGATCGCCACCAGGTAGTAGCGAACGTCGAATTTCATGCGCGCGTCTTCGAAGGCTTCGAAGCCGCATTCATAAGGAGAAGTCTTGGCCGCGTCGGGCTTGTGCGGCGCCACCAGGCGACCGAGGATCTGGGGGGCGACACCGACGCCTATGCCTACCAGGATGAAAAGCAAAACGGGGAGATAGTTTTCGAGATTCACGGTGTTTGTCGTAGGAGTTGTAAGGACAGTCGTTACTGCCAGTAATGAAAACGACTGATCCTTCGGCAAAAAGCCAGCCAAGGGCTGGACCCTCGCTGGCTTTTCAATGATCCATTTGCCTTTTACCTTGGTGCCGACGGCGAGACTCGAACTCGCACAGCTTTCGCCACTACCCCCTCAAGATAGCGTGTCTACCAATTTCACCACGTCGGCATCAGCCGGAGATTTTACCGCGTTTCAGGGTCTCAGTTCAATGAACAATTGCGCAAAAACAATGACGAGACCGGGGTTTGCGGTCATTACTTAGGGATTTGGCTGGACTGGTCGTTTCCTGCGGGCGCGGCCGGTGCCGCCGGGGCCGGATTGGCTTGCGCCGGGGCCGACGAAGACTCGGGAACCGGAGTGGCCGGCGCCGGAACCGAATTGGCCGGCAATTGATCCATCACGCCGCCGGTGACATGGCTCGGACGGGTGCCGACATAAGCCAGCGCCAGGGTGGCGATGAAGAAGATCGCCGCCGCCACTGCGGTCGATTTGGAAAGGAAATTGGACGAGCCGCTGGCGCCAAACAGGCTGCCGGAAGCGCCCGAGCCGAAGGCCGCGCCCATGTCCGCGCCCTTTCCATGCTGGATCAGCACCAGGCCGATAATGGCCAGGGCCGCCAGCACTTGGACGACGATGATCAGGGTGTACATTGCATTCATTGTTCTGTTCCAGTAACAGGTAAGGTCAAGGTTCTTGGAGTGCGCATTGCCGGACGCGTTCAGCAGGCCCGGATGATGGCGAGGAAATCAGCCGCCTTCAGCGAGGCTCCGCCGATCAGGCCGCCATCGATATCGGCCATGGCCAGCAATTCGGCGGCATTGTCAGGCTTCATGCTGCCACCGTAGAGAATGTTCACTTGCTGCCCGGCCGCCGGCGATTTCTCGTGCAGGCACTTGCGCAGCAAGCCATGCACGTCCTGCGCCATGCTCGGCGTGGCGGTCTTGCCGGTGCCGATGGCCCATACCGGTTCATAAGCCAGCACCAGACGCGCCGCCTGCTCCTGACTCAGGGCTGACAAAACAGCATCGAGTTGGCGGCAGACCGCGGCTTCGGTCTGTCCGGCTTCACGCTCCTGCAAAGTTTCGCCGACGCAAACGATGGGGGTGAGGCCCGCTTCCAGCGCGCGCAGGGTCTTGTTGGCCACGGCCTGATCGCTTTCGCCATGCAGGGTGCGGCGCTCGGAATGGCCGACGATCACATAGCGGCTGCCGAAATCAAGCAGCATGGCGGCCGAAACCTCACCGGTATAGGCGCCTGCCTCATGCACGGACAAGTCCTGGCCGCCCCAGCGAATGGGCGAACCGGCCAGCGCATCGCGGCACTGGGCCAGGTAAGGCGCGGGCACGCAGACCGCGACATCGCAAGCCGCATCGCCCAGACCGGAACGCAAGCCCGTCAGCAAGACCGCATTGGCGGCCAGGCTGCCATTCATTTTCCAG
>JAEVZY010000376.1 GCA_023392035.1 Pseudomonadota bacterium
GGGCATGTCGCCGATCTCGTCCAGGAACAGGGTGCCGCCTTCGGCCTGCTCGAAACGGCCGCGGCGCATGGCCTGGGCGCCGGTGAAGGCGCCGCGCTCATGGCCGAACAATTCCGACTCCAGCAAATCCTTGGGAATGGCGGCGGTATTGAGCGCGATGAAGGGTTGCGACGAGCGCGGGCTGTGCTTGTGCAGGGCGCGCGCCACCAGCTCCTTGCCGCTGCCGGATTCGCCCGTGATCAGCACCGTCACATTCGATTGCGAAAGGCGGCCGATGGCGCGAAACACGTCCTGCATGGCCGGCGCCTGGCCGAGGATTTCAGGCGTTTCGGCAGACAGCTGGTCGACGCTGGCTTCACGCAGGCTTTCATCCAGCGCGCGCCGGATCAGCTCCACCGCCTTGTCCAGATCAAAGGGCTTGGCCAGGTATTCGAAGGCGCCGCCCTGGAACGCGGCCACGGCCGAATCGAGATCGGAGAAGGCGGTCATGATGATCACCGGAAGGCCAGGATGGCGCGCCTTCACTTCCTGCAGCAGCGCCAGGCCTGAATCGCCCGGCATCCGAATGTCCGACACCAGCACCTGGGGCGTGCTGGTCTTCAACGCCTCCATCGCGTCGCGCGCGTTGGAAAAGCTGCGGCTGGCCAGGTTTTCCCTTGCCAGTGCCTTTTCCAGCACCCAGCGTATCGATTCGTCGTCGTCAACAATCCAGATTGGTTTCATGGTTTCCGTTTTCGTCGTGCTTCCGGTATCCGCGCCGGACAGGTGCTGGGTGTTCAGCTTCCGGATCGCCACGCCGTGCTCAAGGCAAGGGAATGAGAATCCGGAAATCGGTCTGGCCCGGGCGGCTTTCGCATTCGATCAAGCCGAGGTGCTGCTGCACGAAAGTCTGCGCCAGCGTCAGCCCCAGTCCACTGCCTCCCTCACGCCCGGAGACCAGCGGATAAAAAATGCGGTCCTGAATCTCGCGCGGGATGCCCGGTCCGTTGTCCACGATATGCAAGTCTAATGCCAGCCGATAACGGATCTTGGCCAGGGTGATCTGGCGCGCGATGCGGGTCTGGAAAACCAGCCTGGCATCGCCGGCCGCAATCCGTTCGGCCAGGGCCTGGGCGGCGTTGTGGGCAATGTTCAGGACGGCCTGGATCAATTGCTCCTTGTCGCCACGGAATTCCGGAATCGACAAATCATAATCGCGCGTGATGGTCAGGCCCTGGGGAAACTCGGCCAGGATCAGGCTGCGCACGCGCTCGAACACTTCATGGATGTTGACGTCGCCCACGATGTGCGGCCGGCGATGCGGCGCCAGCAGGCGGTCGACCAGGGTCTGCAGGCGATCGGCTTCCTTGATGATGACCTGGGTGTATTCGCGCAGCTCCTTCAAATTGCGCTCGGGCAGTTCCATCTCCAGCAACTGGGCCGCGCCGCGGATGCCGCCCAGGGGATTCTTGATCTCGTGCGCCAGGTTGCGGATCAACTCCTTGTTGGCCTGGCTCTGGTCGATCAGCCTTTCCTCGCGATCGAGCTTCAATTGCTGCTCGTTCTCGCGCAGCTCGATCAGGACCGGTTGCTCTTGGTTGTCCAGCGCGGCGACTACCACATGCACCTGCAGCGGCTCGCGTCCCAGGCGTTCGAGCGACATCTCGACCCGCTTGTCGGCAAATTCATGCGCAACAGCCTGATCGAACATCGATTCCAGCTCTTCGCTGTTCAGGAAAATTTCGGACAGCGGGTGGCCGATCAGGGATTTGGCGGAGCTTTCCAGCAGGTGTTCGGCGGCCGGATTGGCGTATTGCACGCGCTTGGCGGAATCGAACAGCAGGACGGCGGAGGACAGCAGGTCCAGGCCGTCCGTGGCGGGGGCAGAGGTTTTCACGGTGCTTGCAGTGATCTTGTCCGAAGCCGGGGCTGAGGCAAAGACCGCTGCGCCCGGCACTTCATTTCAGGTTGGATATTTCCCGGCGCAAGGCTTCGACATTGCGTTCCACGCGCGCGATGTCGTCCTTCATGTTGGCCACGCGCTCCTGGTACTTGGCATAGTTGCGCTCATCGCCGCGCCGCTCGGGTTCGCCATTGTTGTAGTCCTGGCGCAGGGCGGCGAGTTTCTTTTCCTCGGCCTTCAGTTCCTCGGCCAGGATGGCCATGCGGTCGTTGTCGCGCTGCTTTTGGGTGCTGCTGTCCACCCGCGGAAATCCGGCCGGCGAAGTGGCCGGCTTGGCCGTGGCCGACGGACTGGCAGGCGCCGGGCCGACACGCCGCGGCGGCGCCGTAATCATCGACACGCCTTGCAGATCGACCCGCTTGCAACCCTTGGTGGCGCCGGTGTTCTTGTATTCGCGCGTGCCGTCGCTGTTGACGCAGACATAGACCTCGGACTGATTCTGCGACTGGGCATGCGCCAGGCCGGCGGCTAAAAGAAGCAGGACCGTAGACAGTACTTTCATGGATGCTTGGATGGACCCGTCCCGACTGGACCGGATTGCCAGTTTAGGCCAGATGCCTCCCGGATTCAAACCTGCACCGGCCCGCTCTGGCGTGGGCGCAACAGCCATCCCAAAAAAGCCATGCACAGAAAACAAAAGGCGAAGCGCCGGGGCGCTTCGCCTTTTTGCGCCCTTCACATGAAGGACAGATCTAGCTCCCGCTTACAGCGAGTAGTACATGTCGAACTCGATCGGATGCGTGGTCATGCGGAAGCGCTGCACTTCCTGCATCTTCAGCTCGATGTAGGCGTCGATCATGGTGTCGCTGAACACGCCGCCACGGGTCAGGAATTCGCGGTCCTTGTCCAGGTATTCCAGCGCCTGCTCCAGCGAAGAGCAAACGGTCGGGATCTTCGCGTCTTCTTCCGGCGGCAAGTGGTACAGGTCCTTGGTGGCGGCTTCGCCCGGATGGATCTTGTTCTGCACGCCATCCAGGCCAGCCATCATCAGCGCGGCAAAGCACAGGTAGGGGTTGGACGAGGGATCCGGGAAGCGGGTCTCGATGCGACGGCCCTTCGGATTGGCGACGTAGGGAATACGGATCGAAGCCGAACGGTTCTTGGCCGAGTAAGCCAGCTTGACCGGCGCTTCGAAGCCAGGGACCAGGCGCTTGTACGAGTTGGTGCCGGGATTGGTGATGGCGTTCAGCGCGCGTGCGTGCTTGATGATGCCGCCGATGTAGTACAGCGCGAACTCGGACAGGCCGGCATAGCCGTCGCCTGCGAACAGGTTCTTGCCGTCTTTCCAGATCGACTGGTGCACGTGCATGCCGGAACCGTTGTCGCCGACCACGGGCTTGGGCATGAAGGTGGCGGTCTTGCCATAGGTGTGGGCCACGTTCTGGACGATGTACTTCAGGTTCTGGGTCCAGTCGGCGCGCTCGACCAGGGTCGAGAACTTGGTGCCGATTTCGTTCTGGCCGACGCCGGCCACTTCGTGGTGGTGCACTTCAACCGGAATGCCCATCTGCTCCAGCAGCAGGCACATCTCGGAACGCATGTCCTGGAAGCTGTCGACCGGGGGAACCGGGAAGTAGCCGCCCTTGACGGTCGGACGATGGCCGGTGTTGCCGCCTTCGATTTCCTTGCCGGTGCTCCAGGACGCTTCTTCGGAATTGATCTTCACGAAGCAGCCGGACATGTCGATTTGCCAGCGCACGCTGTCGAAGATGAAGAATTCGGGTTCCGGACCGAAGTAGGCGGTGTCGCCGATGCCGGACGATTTCAGATAGGCTTCGGCGCGCTTGGCGATCGAGCGCGGATCGCGGTCATAGCCCTTGCCGTCGGAAGGTTCGATGACGTCGCACTGCATGAACAGCGTCGTCTCTTCCATGAACGGGTCGATATTGGCGGTGTTCGGGTCCGGCATCAGGATCATGTCCGACGCTTCAATGCCCTTCCAGCCGGCGATCGAAGAACCGTCGAAGGCGTGGCCCGACTCGAACTTGTCCATGTCGAAATGGGACACCGGAACGGTGACGTGCTGTTCCTTGCCCCGGGTGTCGGCAAAACGAAAGTCAACGAACTTGACTTCGTTGTCTTTCACCATCTTCAAGACCTCAGCGGCCGTCCTTGCCATGCGAATTCTCCTAATAGAATGCAGTGATATTGTCGGTGTCGGGGAACGCGGCTGATGCAGACTCCGGGAGAAGTGCGTAGCAGCAAGCGACCAAACCAGCCCGAAATGATAGCAGAAAGCATGCCACCCAATAGCGCATCCGTTCCCTCGCGCGCAGTGCGGAAGTGCTTGATTTGGTGAAGGAAATTTCCGGTAGGCTAGTTGGCATCTTCGGCAATCGGATTGTTCGCGCTGTTATGGTGCATTCCGTCATTGTGAAGCACCATTGTGGTGCATTTATTCCGCAGAGCACCAAGATGAAGCGCATCAAGCCTTCGGCTTCCGGAGGCCTATAATTCCATCAAGTTGTTTACATCTTGCTCAATTGGGATCGATACGATGTCTGGCAAAGAAGACCTTCTCGCCGCCGCCCGTGCGCGCGGCCAACAACAGAACCTGCCCTATGCGGGCGCCGTGACCCCGGCCGAAGCCTATGCCCTGGTGCAGGCCGATCCGCGGGTCAAGCTGGTGGACGTGAGAACCAATGCCGAGCGCGACTGGGTCGGCCGCGTGCACTTGGCGCCGGAGCAGCACCTGGCCGTGCAGTGGTCGCTCTACCCGGGCGGCGTGCCCAATCCGGAATTCGCCCAGCAACTGGCCGATGTCGCCGCTCCGGACGATATCCTGCTGTTCCTGTGCCGCTCCGGCGTACGTTCGCGGCATGCGGCCAAGCTCGCCACCGAGCGCGGCTATGCCAACAGCTTTGACATCCTGGAAGGATTCGAAGGCGACAAGGATGCGCAAGGCCACCGCAAGACCGTGGCCGGCTGGTGCAAGGCCGGCCTGCCCTGGCTGGGCGCCTGAGCGCCAGCCGCCGGCTGCGGCAGGAGGCTGCGCGATGGACGGCTGCAGCCGACTTAGCTTCTGCCGCGCCGGCTCCTAGGCCGCCGTCGCTGCCGCATCGGCCCGTTCGGTCTCCCGATCCGAGAGTCGCCCGATACGGGTCCTGACGAAATTGATATGGCTGCGCAAGCCATACAGCTCGTCGGCAAAAGACAGCGGCACCGACACCTGGTTGACCCGGCTTTCAATGTGATTCAGGCGCGCCAGTTGCTCCCGATAGACGCTGGCGCGCTGGTCCGGCGGTACGTCTTCAATCGCCAATTCGACGGTGCGCAATTCGCCATACCAGCGAAACACCCGCGAGCGCACCCGCCACACGTAGAGCGGCGGCAGGATGCGCGACAAGGGCAGCAGCAAGGCGCCCAGCGCCACGATCACCACCCACATGCGGCCAAACAGGTTGGCCAGCCAGAACGGCAGATAACGCTGCAGCAGCGGCGGACCGCTGCGGTAAAACTTTTCGGCGTCCTTGGCCAAGGGGATTTCGCCGTGGCCGGCGTTGGGATATTCGCCGCGCTGGCGGAACCAGCCGGCGCCGCCATGGATTTCGGCCGCCGTCTGCACGAACAAATCCACCAACGCCGGGTGCAGGCCTTCGCGCGCCACAAGGGTAGCGGTCGGTCCGATCAATTGATAGTCATGCGCGGGAACGTCCGCCCCCAGGTTGACGATGCCGCGCGGCAGGGTCACCACGCTCATGGCGGGGAAGCGCCGCGCATAGGCTTGCGCCTGGGTGAAGTCGAACAGCTTGATGCCCGGCGTTTGCAGCAGCATCTGGATCAGCGGTTCGTTGGGCGCCGAGCTGAACACCAGGGCGTCGATGCGGCCTTCCAGCAGTTCCACCGTGGCCGGCGTGTTCTCCAGGCCTGAGAGCTTGAGGTCCTTGGCTTCCAGTCCGTTCAGGCTGAGTATCTTGCGCATCATGCGCGGCACGCCGCTGCCCTCGGGGCCGATATTCACCTTCAGTCCCTTGAGCTGGGGAATCCGGTCGATGCGGTGCTTGTCGCGGTAGAACAGCCAGAGCGGCTCGGTAAACAGGCTGCCGAGCGACTTCAATCCTTCCACGCTTTCCGGATCGGCGGTGCCGCTTTGCACGAAGGCGATGTCGACACCGGATTTCTCGTCCCTCAGTTTCTGCAGGTTCTCCTGCGCGCCTTGCGAAAGCTTGATCCTGACCTCGATGCCCTGCTTCTTCAGCTTGTCGGCATAGCGTCGGGCAAAGCGCTCATAGGAACTGTTCTCCTGGCCGGCCATCAGCGTCACCACCTTGGGCGGCGTCGGATCGATCAGCCAATAGGCCAACGCGCCCAGGAGCAGCACCAGGATCAGGATCGGCGCGGCTGTCACGACCAGGTCGCGCAGCGAGAAGCGGGTGAATTGCAGGATCTTGGGCATGGCGCTGATCTCTCTTTCTCTTCAATGAGGGCGTCCTGCGCACCTTGCCAAGAATGCCGCGCCGGCGCAAGCCGGGCTGCGACCCGGCTTGTTACCAGCCGCTACAGCAAACCCCAGCCTGCTACAGGCGCGCCGCGTGTTCGCGCGTGGCGTGGAAAGTGACGCCCGGCCAGCGCTCCTGAGCCAGGCGCAGGTTCACGCCCGAGGTGGCCAGGTAGGCCAGATTGCCGGCGGCATCGTGCGCCAACTGCTGGCCGGCCGAAGACTTTTCAAAATCGGCCAGCATCTTCTTGTCTTCGCAGGACACCCAGCGCGCGCTGGAAATCGAGGTGCTTTCAAATACCGCATCCACGCCATATTCGTTGAGCAGGCGGCTGGCCACCACTTCGAACTGCAGCACGCCGACCGCGCCCAGCACCAGGTCCTGGTTGTAGACCGGCTTGAAGACTTGCACCGCGCCCTCTTCGCCCAGTTGCTGCAAACCCTTGTGCAGCTGCTTGATCTTGAGCGGATTGCGGATGCGCACCGAGCGGAAGAAATCCGGCGCGAAGAAAGGAATGCCGGTGAACTGCAGCATCTCCCCTTCCGAAAAACTGTCGCCGATCTGCATGTTGCCGTGATTGGGCAAGCCGATGATGTCGCCGGCGTAGGCTTCTTCCACCTGCTCGCGCGAGGAGGCCATGAAGGTCACCACGCTGGAAACCTTGATCTCGCGGTTCAGGCGCAGATGCTTGATCTTCATGCCGCGCTCGAAGCGCCCCGAGCAAACCCGCAGGAAGGCGATGCGATCGCGATGCGCCGGGTCCATATTGGCCTGGATCTTGAACACGAAGCCGGAAAATGCCGACTCGGTCGGCGCCACCGCGCGCACGCTGGCGTCGCGCGCACGCGGCGCCTGGGCCCAGTCCAGCAAGGCGTCGAGAATCTCGCGCACGCCGAAGTTGTTGATGGCCGAGCCGAAGAACACCGGCGTCTGCTTGCCGGCCAGGAAAGCTTCAAGATCGAAGGGATGCGAAGCGCCGTGCACCAGTTCGACTTCCATGCGCAGTTGCTCGATCTCGAGCGGGAACATTTCATCCAGGCGCGGATTGTCCAGGCCCTTGATGACTTCGAATTCCTGGTCGGCGCGCTCGCTGCCGGCGGTGAACAGCATGATCTCGTCGCGCAGCAGGTGATAGACGCCGCGGAAAGTCTTGCCCATGCCGATCGGCCAGGTCACCGGCGCGCACTGGATCTTGAGCACCGATT
>JAEVZY010000384.1 GCA_023392035.1 Pseudomonadota bacterium
GGTTGGCCGTTTGCGCTTCCGCGCGTTCGGCCCGCAGTTGCTGGGCGCGTGCATGCTTGGCCTGGCGCTGCACCATCAATCCGGCGACGATGGCGGCAGCCATGCCAAGCGCGGCGGCAATCCAGGGAAAAATTCCAGTCATGTTCATTCTCGTTCAGGCCTCGGCCACGCTGAGGTCCTGCTCCGCTACCAGCGGCAGGCTCAGCTGCAATTCGAAAGCACGGGCCTCGTTGCCGCCGGCCTCGCCCAGCAGGTGCACCCGCACTGCGCCGCCCGCGCCCTGGAACAGGTCGCGCACCGCATCCAGGCCGACGCCGCGGCCGGAGATGGCGCTCACCTGCTGCGCGGTGGAGAAGCCGGGCGCGAAAATCAGCGCTGCCAGGTCTTCATCGGCAAGCTGGGTCTGGGCGTCGATCAGGCCGGCGGCTTGCGCCTTGGCGCGGATGCGCCACAGCATCAGGCCACGGCCATCGTCGCGCAGGCGCAAGGACAGGGACTGATGATCGGCCTGCGCTTCCAGCGTGATCTGGCCGGCCTGGCGCTTGTTCTGCGCCTGCCTTTCCTCGGCGCTTTCCAGGCCATGGTCGAGTGCATTGCGCAGCAGGTGGCCGAAGGCATCGGCCAGCAGTCGCGCGTGTTCCAGCGACAGCCGCAATTCGGGACGGGAAAGATGAATCAGCGGCGCCGGCTTGCCCAGCTCTTCGGCCAGCCGCGGCGCGTCGGCGATCGCCGGCGCCAGCGCCTCGGCCAGGCTTTGCGTGGTGAGCGGCGGCAACAGGCTCAGCAGTTCGCTGCGGCAGGCGGCAAGCAGGGCCTGGTCGGCCCCCGCTGCCTGCAGGCGACGCAATTGCGCAACCAGGCGCGGGCGATCCAGCACCACGCTGTTGCTGTCATTGGCGGCCTGGTTGTCATGGCCCAGGCGCTCGCGCTGGATGCGGCGGTATTCCTCCACCACTTGCTGTGCCTGCTGCAGGCTGGCCAGCATGGCGTCGTGCGTGCCCTCGCCGCCCTGGCGCTGCACGCACAGGGTTTCCGCTTCGTGCACGGCCTGGCTCAGGCTCTGCAGGCCGGCGGTACGGGCATTGCCCTTCAAGGTATGCAGCTGGCGCATGATCTGGGTCAGCTGCGGCACCGGTTCGCCGGCCATCACCAGGCAGTCGCGCAAACTGGCTCGCGCCTGTTCCAGCAGCGTCAGCGCGCGGCCCGAGCCGAGTTCCAGCAGCTGGCCGATCATGTTCAATTCGCGCCTTTGGCGCTGCGATTCCAGGCTCAGGCGCCGCAGCTCGGTGACATCGCGCAGGCAAATCATCAGGCGCAAGACCTGGTCGTGTTCGTCGACGATGGGAGCCCAGGAGAATTCAATGCGCTTGGTCTGGCCGTCGCCCATGGCCAGATCGGCTTCATGGATCAAGAGGTGCGCGTTCATGCCGAAATTGAGCACATCCTCGCCCAGCACGGCGCGGCAGGTTTCTTCCATCTGCGACAGCGATTCCTGGTCCAATTGGATTCGGTCAAGCAGCAGTTGGCGCAGCGGCTGGCCGGCAATGTCGGCCGTGCCCAATATCTCCTGCAGGCAGGCTGAATATTCGCCATGCACCAGCAGATCCGGATTGACGCTCATCACGCCTTGCGGCAGGTGCGACAGCAAGGCCTCGATGTCGGCCGTCTTCTGGCGCAATTGCTCCGAGCTGGTTTCGATCTTCTCGATCATGCCGTTGAAGGCGACGATGGAATGGCCGATCTCATCCATGTTGTCCACGCTCACCCGGCGCCGGAAATCCTGCTTGTCGGCGATTTCGCTCATGGCCGCCTGCATGCGGGTGATGGGGCCGGTGATGCGGCGATACAGCAGCAGGCCGACAACAGACAGCACCAGCACCGAGACTGCGGTCAGGATCGAAATGGCGGAGGCGGTGGAGGCCAGGTTGTCATTCAGGGAAGCGATGGCCTGGTCCTTGCTGCGCGTCTTTTCGATGCGCAGCGTATCGACGATCTGCTGCAGCTCGCCTTCGTACTGCACCACATTGCCGAACAGGTTGGCTTGCGCCAGTTCGTTCTTGCCGGCGGCTTTCAGGCTGAGCGTTTCGCCGATCGCGCCGAAGTAGTTGTCCAGGCTTTCGCGCGCCTGCAGCACCAGGCCTTTTTGCGCCGCGCTGTTGGCGCCGCGCTGCTGGGCGTCGAGCATGCTTTGCAGCGCGGTCTGCGCGGCGTCCAGTTTGTCGCGCGCGGCTTGTTCCAGCGCCGGCTCGCTGCTGGAGGCCAGCACAATTACCGCCAGTTGCACATCCTTGAGCTGCGACACCAGGTCGGCCGAGGCCAGGGCGCTGGGCACCACGCCTTCGGTGACGGTTTTCACCTCGGCCGCGCCGCGCCGCGATTGAACGATGGCATAGCCGCCGATGGCGGCAATGGCGGTGAACATGAGAACGACAAGAAGCGCGATGCGCTGCCGGATGGTCATGGCGATCCTTTCAGGCGGCATTCAATAGCCGGGATTCAAAAGCCGCCAGGAGCCTTCTGCCGCGCAGGCTCCTGAAGCGGCTCGCCATTGTTGCAGTCCGGGATGACGCTTTCGTTACGTTTGCTTACCGCTTGGCCGGATTGCTTGCGCTGGGGCTTTCGATTTTGCGCACCACATCGAAGTCGGCGTCGCGCACTTCGATGAAGCGCGTCATCTGCATTTCGGCCAAGGCTTGCGGATGCCGCTGGTGAAAACGCAGGAAGGTTTCGGCAATGCGCTCGCGCATTCGCGCACACAGGCTGGAGCGATAGACAAAGGGGTCCAGCGGCAAGGGCGGCGATTGCCACAGCACCTTGATCTGCTTCGGATCCAGTTCGCCGCGCCGCTGCATGGCGGCCAGCTGGATGCCGGCCACGAAGGCAGCGTCGGCACGCCCGGCCAGCACGCTCTTGATGGCGGCTTCATGGCTGCCGGCATAGCCGGTCCAGCCGAAGTATTCCGCCAGCGGCATTTTCACGCTTTGCGAAAACAGCGCGCGCGGCACCACGCTGCCGGAAGTGCTGTGCGGGTCGGCCATGGCCAGGCTGGCGCCGCGCAATTGCGGCAGGCGCCGGCGCTGGCCGTCGGCGCGCACGATCAGCAGCGAGCGGTAGCTGCTGCCCTCAGCCTGCCAGGCGCTGGCCGGCGCGGCAAAACTGACAAAGGGCTCGATCTCGCCGCTGGCGCGGCGCGCATGCACATAGCTGGCCGGACCCAGCCGCGCCAGATGAATGCTGCCGTTGAGCAGACCTTCGACCACCGCGCTGTAGGAAGCCGGCCGCAGCGTTTCAACCGGTATGCCCAGGGCTTCCTGCAGGTCCTGCAACAGCGGCTTGAAGGCTTGCAGGTCGCGCTCCAGGTTGCCCTCGGGGGCGAGGGCGAAGCGCAGGCGTTGCGGCGTTTCGCAACTGCCGCGCGAAGGCTGGGCCAGCGCCAGCGGAGCGATCAGGAACAGGCAGGCGGCCAAGCGCCGGAACAGCGAACTTGCGGGACGAAGCATTACGAGGAATTTCAGGCGACAACGCGCATCAGGGGAGAACGGGCCAGGATGGCGGGCACTTCCTGTGCCTGCGCCGGCCGATGGAAATAAAAGCCTTGCACTTCATCGCAGCCGGCGGTTTTCAGGTGCACCAGCTGCTCGCTGGTTTCCACGCCTTCGGCCACCACCGACAAGCCCAGGTTGTGCGCCAGGATGATGGTGGAACCGACGATCAGCATGTCGTTGGCATCGTTGCGGATGTCCTTGATGAAGGAACGATCGATCTTGATGGTATTCACCGGCAGCCGCTTCAACTGGTTGAGGCTGGAGAAACCGGTGCCGTAGTCGTCCAGCGAAATCTTCATGCCCAGCTGTTCCAGTTGCCGCAGCTCGCGCAGGCCGGGGCCGTCGGGATCGAAGAAGCAGCTTTCCGTGACTTCGATTTCCAGCATCTGCGGGGACAGCTGGTGGCCGGCCAGGGCCTGGCGCACGCAATCGGCCAGTCCGGTGCCGTTCAACTGGCGCGCCGAGATGTTGATTGCAACCGGCACCGCCGGCACGCCTTCATCCAGCCAGGCCCGCAACTGGCGGCAGGCTTGCCAGATCACCCATTCGCCCAGCGGCACGATCAGGTCATGGGCTTCGGCCAGGGGAATGAATTCGCCCGGATAGATCAGGCCATGCTCGGGATGCTGCCAGCGCACCAGGGCTTCCAGCCCAGCCACCGAAAAATCGGCCAGCCGCACCCGCGACTGGTAGTGCAATTGCAGCTCGCCATCGGCGATGGCGCGTTTCAGGCGCGCCACCAGTTCGTAGTCGCGCGCGGTACTGTTGTTGAGCGCCGGATCGTAGAAGCGGAAATGGCCGCGGCCGGCGCTCTTGGCGGCGTACATGGCGCAGTCGGCCGCCGCCAGCAGCGACTGGATGTCGCGGCCGTCGCGCGGCGCCAGCGCCACGCCGACGCTGGTGCCGATTTCGATGTCATGGCCTTCGATGCCGCAGAAGGGCGTGCAGATCGCTTCCAGCAATTTGTCGGCAATCGTCGCCACTTGCGCTTCGTCCTGCAATTCGGAGACCAGGACCACGAATTCATCGCCGCCGAAGCGTCCCACCAGGTCGTATTCGCGCACTGCCGAGCACAGGCGCTCGGCCACCGCCTTGAGCAGTTTGTCGCCCACGTTGTGGCCCAGGGTGTCGTTCACGGGCTTGAAGCGATCCAGGTCGAGGAAATACATGGCCACCAGGTTGCGGCTGCGGCGCGCGCGCGCCAGCTCGCGTTCGGCGCGGGCCACGAATTCCATGCGGTTGGGAATGCCGGTCAGGTAGTCCAGCGATGCCAATTGAAAGGCGCGGTTGCGTTCCTGCTGCAGTTGCTCGATCAGCACCTGCTTTTGCAATTGCGCGTGTTCCAGTTGGCCGTACAGGCGCTGCTTGCGCGAGAGTACCGCGATGATGGCCAGCGCCGCGCCCAGGATCAGCACGCTGCCGAGAATGCCGCGCAGGATTTGCACGCGGCGGCTGTGTTCCAGCGCGGCGACCACGGCGGCGCGCTCGCGCAGCACGGCAATCTTCAGCGGCAGGCGATCCAGTGTCAGCAGGGTGCCGGCGCAGGCCAGTTCCGGCAGCGCGCAATCGGATTCGGATGCCGCAGGCGCGCCTCGGCTCTGCAATTCGCCGCCGGCCAGCATGCCATTGCGCAACTGCACCAGGCCATTGCCTTCCAGGTCCAGGATTTCCAGGCGGCCGCCGGAACCCAGGTCGAGTCCGCGATAAACCTGCAGGAAATAGCCGAGGTCCATGAAGGCGGCGAACACGCCGCTGCCGCTGTGCAGGGCGATCGCAACCGGAATGCGCCAGGACATCCGGGCTTCGCTGGCGGCATGGCTGCCGATGAAAAGTTCGCCCGGCGTGGACGGCTTGCGCAGGGCTTCCAGCGCCAGCTGGCGCAACTCCGGTTCCTGACCCCGCTGCGAAGAACTGTAGGTCAGGCGGCCGTCGTGGGTGAAGACGGCGGCATTCAGGATGGCGCCATCGCTGGCGATTGCCGCGCCCAGTTGACCGGCGTCGCCGCCATGGCCATCGAGCAAGTCTTGCGCAACGCGTGCGTAAATCGCGGTGCGCGCCAGGATTTCATCCAGATTGGCGGCGATGGTGGTGGCGATATTGCTGGCCTCGCTGCGCGCGCTGTGCATGGCCTGGACTTCCTGTTCGCGCATGCGCAAGCCGGCCTCCAGCCAGATCGCCAGCAGGAGCAGGGCGGCCAGCACGCTGACAGCCCAGGGCAGCGCGTCCTGGCCGCGCGGGAACAGTTTTGAAAACAGGTTGCGCACGGTTGGGAGGACTCCCCGAAAGGCGGAAAGCCGGGCTGCAATCCTGCCAAGGCTTGATGACGGGAGCGTGACAGATCGACCGTGCTGTCGAAAAAAATGGGGCGGGGTCAGCGCATCACAGGAAGTCTTCCCAGGTACTGTCGCCTTCCTGCAGCTGCGCCGTGCTTTGCATGAGCAGCGCCAGGGCTTTGTGCACCAGCTCGCGCTGGGCCTTGCTCATGCCGGAGAGGACGTGTTCCTCGATGCCGTTGACCGAGCTCTCGATCTTGGCGTGGATGCGTTTGCCTTTGGCCGAAAGCTGCAGCAGCAGCTTCCTGCGGTCGTGCGGATCGACATCGCGCCGCACCAAATCGAGCTTCACCAGTTGATCGATCGCGCGCGAAACGAAGAAGGCGTCGGTGCTGGTGTGGGCCGCGACCTCCTTGGCCGAGAGCGGACCGAAGTGCGAGATCACCGCCATCACGCGCCAGGTGATGACGGTCAGGCCGTGCTGCTCCAGGATCGGCGCCAGCAGGCGGGTGATGCGCGCCGAAACCATGTTGCAGCGATAGGAGACGCGTTCTTCGAGATTCGCTTGTTTTACGGCAGCTTTGTTCATCAGGCTTGACATTCCTGGAAGGTGGTATAGAGTTCCTAAAATACTAGCGAATCGCAACTAATTCGCCAAGTGCCTGGGGCGCGGTGTTCGAATCAAGGTATTCGAATCAAGGTGCTTGAATCAAGGTGTTTGGAATCGGGTAACGGTGCTGCATGTCCATGGATGAGTCCGGGAGATCCTGCTGATGCGCGTGTTTCGACGATTTTCCTTGCTGGCGGCACTTGCCGCCGCCTTGCTGATTGCGCCGGCATCGCAGGCGCAGCCCGGGGACAAATACCCGTCCCGTCCGGTGACCATGATTGTGCCTTATCTGGCCGGCGGCTCAGGCGATCTGCTGGCCAGGATGATAGGCCAGCACCTGATGCAGCGCACCGGGCAGACCATCATCGTCGAAAACCGGGTTGGCGCCGGCGGCACCATCGGTGCGGCGGCGGTGGCCAAGGCGGCGCCGGATGGCTACACGCTGCTGTTCACATCGCAGGGGCCGCTCACCATCAATCCCTTCATCATGAAGTCGATTCCCTATGACGGCGCGACCGCCTTCGCGCCGATCACGGTGGTGGTGGACGCGCCCAATGTGCTGGTGGTGAATCCGCGCATGCCGGTGCGTACCATCAAGGAATTGATCGCCTATGGCAAGCAGAACCCGGCCGCCATGACCTTCGCCACCCAGGGCGTGGGCAATACCGGCCACATCACCGGCCTGATGATCAACCAGCAGACCGGCATGAAGCTGGCGCACGTGCCTTACAAGGGCTATCCCCCCATGTATGTGGACGTGGCCGCTTCGCGCGTGGGCATGATGATCGCCGACACCTTGCTGGTGGTGCCGCATGTGAAGTCCAAGGAATTGATCCCGCTGGCAGTGGCGGCCGAGAAGCGCAGCAGCGTGCTGCCCGATGTGCCGACCTTCAGGGAAAGCGGCATCGACATCGTTTCCGGTCCCTGGTTCGCGATGCTGGCGCCGGCCGGCACGCCGATCGAAGTGCGGCGCTACCTGGCCAACCAGGTGAAAGAAATCCTCAAGATCCCGGCCGTGGCCGAAAGATTGAAGGAGCTGGGCGCCGAGCCGCGCGGCAGCAGCCCGGAAGAATTCGAAGCCTTCTACAAGGCGGAATACAAGAAGATGGGGGAGGTCATTTCCTCTGCCGGCATCAAGATGGAACAGTGAAGGAGACAAGGACATGAACCAGATGGCAAAAGCCGCGACGCTGCAGCCAACGCAGGGTGAGCCAACGCAGGGCGAATACCAGGACTTCCAGGTTGAACAGCTCGGCCCCACCATCGGCGCCGAAATCCACGGCATCGACCTCACGCGGCCGCTGGATGCCGATAGCTTTGCGCGATTCGAGCAGACCCTGATCCAGCACAAGGTGATCTATGCGCGCGACCAGTTCCTGACGCCGCAGCAGCATGTGGCGCTGGGGCGCCGCTTCGGCGAGCTGGAAGTGCATCCCTTTCACCCGCAAGGCGCGGCGGCGGAATTGATGGTGCTGGACAATCACAAGGACAACCCGGTGCTGTCGACCGATGTCTGGCACAGCGACACCAGTTTCCGCAGGTGTCCGACCAAGTACTCCATCCTGCGCGCCGACATTTCGCCGCCCTTCGGTGGCGACACGCTGTGGGCCGACATGTGCGCCGCCTATGAAGGCATCAGCGATCACATGCGCAGGATGGTCGATCCGCTGACCGCGGTGCACGACTTCATCACCTTCCGCCGCCTGTTCAAGAACACGCCGGAAGACCAGGCGCGCCTGCGCGAGATCGAAGAGCGCCTGCCCAATCCGACCCATCCGGTGATCCGCACGCTGGAGCACATGGGCAAGAAGGCGATCTATGTGAACCGCCTGTTCACCAAGCACATCGTCGGCATGCAGGAAGAGGAAAGCCGGATGCTGATCCAGTACCTGACCGACCAGGTCAAGACGCCGGAATACCAGTTCCGCGTGCGCTGGCGTCCGGGCACCATCGTGTTCTGGGACAACCGCTCCACCCAGCATTACGCCTGCAACGATTACTACCCCAACCGCAGGCGCATGGAGCGGGTGGCGGTGGTGGGCGACGTCCCGGTGTAAACCGGCAAGGGGCCGCGCGATGGCGATCCGCAACCTGCTGTTCATCATGGCGGACCAGTGGCGCTTCGATTACTTCGGCGCCGCCGGTCACCCCTATTTGAAGACGCCCAACATCGACCGGCTGGCGCAGCGCGGAGTGATGTTTTCCAATGCCTTCGTGCAGTCGGGCGTGTGCGGTCCTTCGCGCATGAGTTTCTACACCGGGCGCTATGTCGCAAGCCACGGCGCCACCTGGAACCGGGTGCCGCTGTCGGCCGCCGAGCTGACCCTGGGCGATTACCTGCGCGCCGCCGGGCGCAGCCTGACCCTGTCCGGCAAGACCCACATGATGCCGGACGAGCGCGGCCTGGCCCGCTTCGGCCTGGACAAGTTCGACGGCGCCCAGGAGCTGGCCGACCTGATTCGCGCCGGCAGCTTTGAAGAGCTGGACCGCCACGACGGCCATCACGCCGAAAAAGATTCCCGCTATGCCGACTGGCTGCGCGAGCGCGGCTACGACAGCGCCGATCCCTGGACCGATTACGTGATCTCGGCCTTGGACCGGGACGGCAAGCCGGTCTCGGGCTGGAACATGCGCAATGCCGGCCTGGCCGCGCGCGTGGCCGAAGAGCATTCCGAGACCGCCTACACCACCACGCGGACCATCGACTTCATCCGCGCCCAGGGCGACAAGCCCTGGGCCCTGCATCTTTCCTATGTCAAGCCGCACTGGCCCTACCTGGCGCCGGCGCCGTATCACGCCATGTATGGGCAGGACGAAATCCTGCCGGCGCTGAAGTCGGCGGCCGAGCTGGACAACGCGCACCCGGTGCTGGCGGCCTATCGCCAGCATGAAGAATCGCTGAACTTCGCGCGCGATGAAACCTGGAAAACCGTGCGTCCGACCTACCAGGGCCTGATCTCGCAACTGGATGCGCACCTGGGGCGGATCTGGCAGGTGCTGGAAGAAACCGGGCGCTGGAAAGACACGCTGGTGGTGCTCACCGCCGACCATGGCGATCTGCTCGGCGACCATTGGCTGGGCGAGAAGGAAATGTTCTACGACCCGGTGGTCAAGGTGCCCCTGATCGTGTACGACCCCGCGCGCGCGGCCGATGCCACACGCGGCCAGCGCAACGCGCGTCTGGTGGAAGCCATCGACATCGTGCCGACCGTGCTTGAGGCGCTCGATTTGCCGGCCCATGCGCACCGGGTGGAAGGCCGCTCGCTGTTGCCGCTGTTGCGCCAGGCGCAATTCGAAGGCAGTTGGCGCGAGGCCGCGTTCTGCGAGCTGGACTACGCCTTCCGCCAGGCGCGCCGCCTGATGTTGCGCGCGCCGGACGAATGCCGCGCCTGGATGGTGCGCGACACGCAGTGGAAGTACATCCAATGGCAGGGCTTGCGGCCGCAGCTCTTCAACCTGGTCGACGATCCCGGCGAGATGATCGACCTTGGCGCCGACCCGGCGCAGGCCCCGGTTCGCGCGCGCATGCGCGAGCAACTGCTGGATTGGCTGCAGACCTGCAAACGCAGAACCACGGTGACGCTGGAAGAAGTGGAAGCCAGGACCAACAACCACCACAAGGCCGGCGTGCATTACGGGATTTGGTAAGGGCGCACACGCGGGGCAGGAAAGGGGAGGGCGAACGCGGACTCGGCGGCCCATGACTGGCTGTAAAGTTGCATGTAGAATGCAGCATTAGTTGGACGGAACGCCGCAAGCCGCGGCCTGTCTTTCCTGCACTGTCCCCACTGCAAACCCACATCCAGCCAAATGAATCAAAAACTCGACTACGACGACGTCGTCCGCCATTTGCCCGAAGCCATGATTTTTGCCGACAAGGAAGGCACCATCCGCGCCTGGAATCCGGCGGCGGAAGCGGTGTTCGGTTTCCCGGCGGAAGAAGTGCTGGGCAAGAACCTGGACATCATCATTCCAGAAAACCTGCGCGCGGCGCATTGGAAGGGCTATGAAATGGCGATGCAGAAGGGCGAGGTGCTGTCCTCCAGCCCGGCCCAGCCCTCGCGCATGACCAAGGCGCTGCACAAGAGCGGCCAACCGCTGTATGTGGACATGAGCTTTGCCATCGTCAAGGACAGCGCCGGCAACACCATCGGCTCCTTTGCCGTGGCGCGCGAAGCCACCCAGCGCTTCCAGCAGGAGCGGGCGGCGCGGCGCGAACTGGCCGAACTCAAGGCCAAGGTGGAGAAGCCGGCGCAGTGAAATGCGCCGTGATGCTTGCGCGCAAAGAAAAGCCTGCGCAAGAGAACGGAATTTATGCAAGACGACCGAGCCTGCGCTGCAGGCTCATCCTTTAGCCCTGGCCGCCTGGCCTTGGCCGCTCAGCCCTGGCGCGCGAACTGGCTGGAAATCTGGCTCCAGTTCACCATCAGCACGCCCACGATCATCAGCAGCGCGCCCAGCGCCTTTTCCCAGCTGATGCTCTTTTGTTCCAGCCCCAACAAGCCGAAATGGTCGAAGCCGATCGAGCTGATCACCTGGCCCGCGATCACCAGCGCCAATAGCGAGGCCATGCCGATGCGCGGCGCCAACAGCGTCATGGTGAACACGAAGCACACGCCGATCGGTCCCCCCAGCAGTTTCCATGGCGATTGCTGAAAGGCGCTGGCCGCCAGCCGCAGGCCGCCCGGTTGCAGGGCGGCCACCACCAGCAGCAGCAGCGTGCCGGTGCCGAAGGAAATCAGGGTCGAGGCCGTGGCGGAAGAGGCCAGATCCAGGCGCAGGCGGCTGTTGATGGCCGTCTGCAAGGGCACGGCGACACCGGCGATGAAGGCAAAGATCAACGGCCACAAAGACATATTGCTTCCCCAGAAAAAGGCAGGCACAGCCGGGCTGCTGCCTGGCTGTGCCGCGATCGACGATAGCCGATATTGTAGGCGCGCCGGCTGCAAGCCGCATTCAGCGCGCTGGGGAAGTCTTCACTGTGGCGAACCTGGATCAGCCTCCCATTGGATTGGCGCCCGTGGCGCCGGTGGTTCCGGTGGTGCCCGTCGTTCCCGTCGTTCCAGTGCTGCCACTGGTTCCGCTGGTTCCGGAAGCGCCACTGGTGGCTGCGGTCGGCGCGGCTTGGGCCACGCAAGTGAAGGTGGGTGTGCTGGTGGTGCCGGTAGGCGCCGGCGAGGAGCAAAAGACCACCAGCTTGTTGGTGGCGTCCACGAACCAGGTGCTGCTCGCTCCGGAAGTGCCGCTGGTGCTGCTGGCCGTGCTGGATATCAGCGGAATGAAGGGCAAGGTGCTGCCTGAAGTGCTGGTCGTCGTTTGCGCGAATGCAAGTCCTGCGGGAACGGCGAGTGCGGCGGTGATCAAGACGTTTCGGATTCTCATTTTCATCTCCTGTGCAAAGAAATGGAGAGTGCATTCTTGTCCCTCGATGAGACACACTCAAGGCATACACAGGCAGGTTTGCGCAGGCTCAGGCTTGGGAACCGCTGCTCCCTTGCGCGCGCCATGGGTGGGCGGCGGGCGCTGGCTGCACTGCGGCCACTGCAATGTTGTGCATCGCCATTGCGCCCATCTGCGCCCCGGTGTGAGGCGGAAACGCTTCAGCTGGAAGAAGCGCTGCGATGATGCAAGCCATGCTTTTCCCTGGGCGAATAAAGATAGACCACCCAGGCTATCAGCAGCATCAGCGCGAAGCCGCTGAACAAGCGCTCGTAGATCAGGGCGGGCGCGAGCGACGCCAACTCGGCGGCCCTGACATAGCGCCCCGAGACCCATTGCGCGAGTCCGGCCCCGACAAAGAAAACCAGGTTCACCAGGGTCACGCCCTGGCCCAGCAGATGGATAGGCATGAAGGAGCGGGCGTGCGTGAGTACGATCGGGAAGCTGGCACCGAGGCAGGCCACCAACAGCAGCAGGACGATCGCCAGCGCGCTCGAGCGCTCGCCGAGAAGACCGAGAACCAGCCAGCCGATGACGGTGGCGCCGACGCCGGCCAGCACCGTGTGCTTGGCGTCGCCAATCAGGCGATTCAGCGGCGCATACAACAGGCCGCCGGCGGCAATGGCAAAGCCCATGGCGGTGGCGCTGATGCCCACCGCCTCGGGGCCGAAGTGATGGACCTTTCCAAGGTAGGGCGCGATCCACAGTCCACGGGTGGCGGCAATCACCGCGTAAGTCGTCAGCGCCACCGGCATCAGCGGCCACAGTGCGCGCAGCGCGATGACTTGCCGCACGCCGGCCAGTACCGAATGCGATCCGCCGGGCGGCGCGATGCGCGGCGGATTGCGGATCACAGCCGCCACGCACAGCAGGCTGGCCGCAGTAACGCCGCCCATGGCCAGCATGGTCGGCCGCCAGCCGAAGGCGGCCACCGCCAGCGTCAAGGGCGTGCCGCTCAAAGGATCGCCCAGCGTACCCAGCCCGAACAAGAGCGAGCTCATGGTGGCAAAGCGCGCCGGCGCATAGCTGCGGCCGATCAGGTAGAAGCCCGTCATCAGCACCGGAGAAAAGCCGGCGCCCAGCAAGGCCATCGCCAGCAGGCCCTGCCAGTAGTGATTGGTGAAGCCAAGCAGGATGCTGCCCGCCACCGCCGCGCACAGGCCCAGGATCAGGGCGCGGCGCGGCCCGATGCGGTCCAGTGCCAGGCCCACCGGAAACTGTGTGAGCGCGAAGGCCAGCAGGAAGGCGGCTTGCAGGCTGGCCAGCTGGGCCGGGTCCAGGCCCAGGTCGCGCGTGAGATCGCCGGCGACAACCGCGAGGAAGGCGCGATAGAAATTGCTGAGCAGGTAGGGGAACAGGAGGCTTAGGAACAAGATGGTGTACTGGTGAAGGCAGGCGGCGCGTCAGTCTACCCGACCTGCATTTCCCTTGCCGGGCCGATCGCGTGCTTGAAGAATGCAGGACAATGGAGCCTGGATTTTCTGCGAAGATCAGAACCACTGTCTGGAGGCCATCATGGCGAACGAATTGGAAATGCGGCATCTGCGCCGCTGTGTGGAATTGGCGACCGAGGCGCTGGAAGCGGGCGATGAGCCCTTCGGCTCGGTGCTGGTCGGCGCCGATGGCGCCGTGCTGTTCGAGGGCCGCCATCG
>JAEVZY010000001.1 GCA_023392035.1 Pseudomonadota bacterium
CCCAAGATGGGCGCGCCGCTGGTGCAAACCCGCGCAATGAACTGAAAGTGGTGATCCCGCAAGCCGGGCAGGACCTGGCCGCCTATGAAAAGCTGGACTTCGCCAACTTCTACCTGCAACCCATGGACGGCCCCGACAAGGAACGCAATACGCAAACCGCGATTGCCACCTGCAAGGCGCGTCCGCAATGGAAACTCTCGCTGCAGACCCATAAACTGCTGCGAATTCCCTGAGCCCACATGCTGACCATCACCCGCAAGCTGGAATTCGACGCCGGCCACCGCATCCCCGACCACAAGAGCCAATGCCGCAACCTGCACGGCCATCGCTATACGCTGGAAATCACCCTGACCGGCGACGTGATCAGCCAGGAAGGCCATTCCGACAACGGCATGATCATGGACTTCTCCGATGTGAAGACCATCGCCCGCGAGCGCCTGGTGGATGTCTGGGACCATGCCTTCATCACCTATGCCAAGGACACCGCGGTGCGGCAATTCCTGGAATCGCTGCCGGGCCACAAGACGGTGGTGATCGATTGCATTCCCACCGTGGAAAACCTGGCGCGCACCGCCTTCAATATCCTCAAGCCGGCCTTTGCCGATCGCTTCGGCACCGGCCTGCGGCTGTCGAAACTGGTGCTGCATGAGACCCCGAATTGCTGGGCCGAGATCTCTGAATGAGCACTGAATGAACATGAATGAGCGCGACGCCATCTTCATGCGCCAGGCGATCGACCAGGCGCGCAATGCCTGGGCCCTGGGCGAAGTACCGGTGGGCGCGCTGGTGGTGAAAGACGGCGAAGTGGTGGCCACCGGCTTCAACCAGCCGATCGGCACCCACGATCCGACCGCGCATGCCGAGATCATGGCCCTGCGCGCCGCCGCCACCATCCTTGGCAACTACCGCCTGCCCGGTTGCGAACTGTATGTGACGCTGGAACCCTGCGCCATGTGCTCGGGCGCGATGATGCATGCGCGCCTGGCGCGCGTGGTGTATGGCGCCAGCGACCCCAAGACCGGCGCCTGCGGTTCGGTGGTCCATCTTTTTGGCGAGCAGAAGCTCAACCATCACACCGAGGTGGTGGGCGGGGTGCTGGCTGAGGAATGCGGCCTGCTGCTCAAGGAATTTTTCGCGGAAAAACGCGCGCGCGGCACGCCCGCCGCCAGCGTTTTCTGAATCCAATCGGGAACCCGACCATGACCCAGGAGTCGCCTCAGGACTTGCCCGGCATCGCCATCGTCGCGCCCGGCGGCTATGCGCCCGACAGTGAAGCGCTGGCGCGCGCCATAGAGGATTTGCGGGCACGCGGTCATCGGGTTCACTGCGCTTATACGCCGCAGTCGCGCTACCAGCGTTTCGGCGGCAGCGATGAAGCGCGCTTGGCGCAATTGCACCAGGCCGCGCGCGATCCGGACATCCAGATCATCCTGGCGCTGCGCGGCGGCTACGGCAGTTCGCGCCTGCTGGATGCAGTGGACTATGAACTGCTGGCCGCCAGCGGCAAGCTGCTGGTGGGGCATAGCGACATCACCGCCTTGCAACTGGCGCTGTTGGCGCGCACCGGCGCCACCAGCTTTGCCGGCCCCATGCTGTGCGACGATTTCACGCGCGAAGACCGCAGCGATTACACCATGCGCCAGTTCTGGCAATGCCTGCGCGGCCCGCGCCATGAAGTAGCGTGGGAAAGTCCGGATCAGGCAGCGCTGGAAGTGGAAGGCGTCCTGTGGGGCGGCAACCTGGCCATGCTGGCGCATCTGGCGGGCACGCCCTACATGCCGCGGGTGGCGGGCGGCATCCTGTTCCTGGAAGACGTCAACGAACATCCCTACCGGGTGGAACGCATGCTGCTGCAGCTGAAGTACGCCGGCATCCTGGAACAGCAGCAGGCCCTGGTGCTGGGCGATTTCGGCCAGGTGCGCCTGACCGAGTATGAAAACGGCTATGGACCGCAGGCCATGCTGGACTACCTGCGGCAGGCGCTGCCGCTGCCCATCGTCACCGGCCTGCCTTTCGGCCATATCCGCGACAAGGCGAGCCTGGCGGTCGGCGCCCGCGCGCGCCTGGTTTGCGGCCAAGGTCAGGCGACGCTCAGCATGTGGGATTACGCCTGTCTGGCGCAGGGCAGGGCCGGCACCGCCGGCGCGGCAGGCACGACACTCGCCTAGACCACCAGTTTTTGCGCCGCCCGGTCGCACTCCTCCTGCGTGGCTTGCAGCACCCGGTTGCGGCCGGCGTTCTTGGCCCGATACAGGGCGGCGTCGGCGCATTTGACCAGCTCTTCCGGCCTGGAAGGTGGCGCCGGCCAGGTGGCCACGCCGGCCGACAGGCTGGCCCGTACCAGCTTTCCATCCATCTGCAGCGTGCCCTCGGAAAACGCCAGGCACAGTTGGCGCGCCCGCTCAAGGGCGGCCTGTTCCTGCAAGCCGGGCAGGAACAGCAGGAATTCTTCGCCGCCGAAGCGGCAGGCAATATCCGACTCGCGCACTTCGGCCAGCAGCAGGCCGGCCAGCGTGCGCAGCACGGCATCGCCGACCGCATGGCCATGACTGTCATTGATGAGCTTGAAGTGGTCGATGTCCAGCATCACCAGGCTCACCGGCAGCCCTTCGCGGCGGCAGCGGGCCGTCTCGCGTTCGAAGCTGGTTTCGAAGTAGCGGCGGTTGTACAAGCCAGTCAGCGGGTCGCGCGCGGCCTGTTCGCGCAGTTTGGTTTGCAGGCTCTGGATTTCTTCCAATTGCCGCTTGAGCGCATCCTCGCGCTCGCGCAACTGCTTGCGCGCCTGGCTCAGGCTGTGGGCGCGGTGATAGCCGAAATTCACCACCACCAGTACATAGACGGCATTGGCCAGCATGCTGAACACGGTCGCGGCCCAACCGGTGGCCGGTGCAAATTTCAAGCCGCCGACGGCGATGGCAAACAGGGCGCCGGCCAGCAGGGCGAACAAGCCCTGCAGCAAGCCGGTCCAGGTGCGGTAAGTGGTAAGGTCGATGACGGCCGTGGCGACCAGGGCATAGCTGATCCAGAGCGGAAAACCCAGGGCCGCGCACCAGGCGCCGAAGAGAAAGGCATCCGCCAGCAGGTTTTGCATTTCCGCCTTGCGCTGGTCCGGCGCGCGCGCGGCGCGCCAGTACACCAGTTGCGGATACGCCAGACAGTGCAGCAGAAGCAGGGTCCAGGCCAGGGCGCCGGCGCCAGTGTCGAGCAGGTGGGCACCTATGGCTGGAAACAGCAGCACCGCAGACAGGTTGCGGCCAGTCCGGTTGGCGCGGACTGTCCAGTCAATAGCATGCTTCCCGGTTTGCTCCAGCGGTATGCGCACGATAAAGACTCCTACTGGCGGTCGAAAGTCTTGACGGAAGTCAAGCATAGTGGCAGTAGTCGCACATCTGTGCAATGGCTGTGGCGGGACGAACCTTTGTCGTGGCGGCCCTGTCACATTTGATATGCCTCTCAGGGGAGCGATTCATGAATGAGCCGGTAGCCCACAGCGCCGATCCTGGCGATCCGGACCTGGAAAAGATTGCAGCCCAGATGGCCGCGGCGCTATCCGAACTGGATTGCCCGGTGAATTGCGGCCCGGTGTATGAATTCATCGAATTCGGCGCCGCGATTCACCACGATGAACTGGAGTGGGCGTGCGTGGTGCACGTCATGCGCCAGCGTCTGCGCGCGGGCTAGGGACGGCGGGTTGCGGCAGCAATTGCTCCAGCATGCCGCGCATGCGCGTCCAGTGCGATCCTTCCCAATACACCCGGCGACAGGCCGGACAGGCGCAAAAGCGCGTCAGGCGGCTCTTGACCGAGGGCGGCAGGCGTGGCGCCACGACCTCGGCCGCTTCTTCCACCAATTCCACATTGCACAGCAGGCATAGCGAAAACGGCTTCATGTTGGCCGCCAGCGGATAGCGCAGCGCCAGTTCGCGCAATTGCTCCGGCGGGTGCAGCGCCTGCACGTGGCAGCCATGCAGGATGTCGCTGCGCTTCAACAGGTCGCGGTCACGCGAGAGCACGATGCGGCCGTCCTGGCGCGAGCAGCCGGCCAGGTCCTGGTCGGGCCAGGCGTTGTCGAACAGCGTGTCGAAGCCAGCCATGCGCAACAGGCGCGCCAATCCGCCCAGATGCGAATCGGCGGCAAAGCGCAGCGCCTGTTCGCCGGCGCAGGGCAGGGCCGGCAAGACCTGGATGCTGTCGCCGGCGCGCAAAGGCTGGTTCAGCGGCGCCGGATGGCCATTGACCAGCACCATTCCCACTTCGGTGTGCGGCACGCCCAGCGCTTCCACCATGTGCTTCAGATTGGATTGCGGCGGACAGTCCCAATCGAATTCGCAATCGCGATGCTCGCGTGCCAGGAAATGATCGAGGCGCCGGTCGAAGTGGAAGCGGGCGCGCAAGCGCGCCGGTTTTTCCTGCGGGGTCTGCATGTCAGTCGGACATCAGGCGCCGGGGGCGGTTCCTCCCGAGAAGCTGTCGCCGTGGCAAGAGAAGCCTGGTCGAAAAGGAAATTTGTCACAACTTAGAGGGAGATGAAAGCGTTTTATTGCCGTTTGGAATATTGTTCGCAGGGAATGGCAATGTTGGAATCGGACTGTCCCAATCAGGCGATCCTGTCGCAACTGTCCGATGTACGCACAAAACACCGCGGGAAATTCCCATTTCAATACCAAAAAGTCTCGCAATCTCCTGCTCCTTGCACTGCTTTCCAGCTTCCTTGCCGCTTGCGGCGGCTCCGGCGGCGGCGGCGACGCGCTCCTGGGCAGCAATTCCGGCAATGGTGGTGGCAACTCCACGCCCGGCGCCGGCTCGGTGGTGGAGTTGCCGGACGTGACCAGTCCCGACCTCAGCCAGCCGGTGCTGGCGCTGCCCACAGCCATTGCCAACAACAGCGTGGTGGAGCTGGCTTGCGCTCGCACCTATCTCGGCACGCTCGACCTGCGCGGCAAGAGCGGCGTGACGGTGCGCACCGCCGGCACTTGCGGCAAGGCCCTCATCAGTCCGGGGCAGGCAGTCACTGGCTGGCGCCAGGAGCAGGGCCAGATCTGGTCCGCGCCCCTGTCCTTCGAGGCGGCGCAGGTGTTGGTGGATGGCCAGCCGATGGAGCGCGCGCACTGGCCGAATCGCCCCCAGGTGTGGGCCAAGGCCAGCGCCGCTTCCAGCAGCAGCTTGAGCTATGCCATGCCGAATGCCGACCTGGTCGGGGCGACACTGGTGTTTCGCGCCTATGACTGGGCCATCGAAGGCCGTCGCATCAGCGGCTACAGCAATGGCGTCATGAGCCTCACCAGCCTGAACGACGCCGCGTTCGGCGGCTTCGCGCCCTCCGGCCAGCCCGACTTCTACGTGGAAGGCAAGCTGTGGATGCTGGATGCGCCGGGCGAATGGGCGGTCGCCAACGGCCGGCTCTACCTGTGGAGCGCTGACGGCCAGTCGCCGGAAGGACGCACCTGGGCCTCGCCCGATGCCCATGGCGTGGATGCCAGCAATTCCAGCAACGTGGTGCTGCAGGACATTGCCATCTTCGGGGCGGCCAATGGCATCCATGCCGATGGCGCGCGCAATCTGCAGGTGCAAAGCGTGGATATCGCCAATGCCAGCCGCTACGGCATCTGGAATTCCGGCGGCAGCGCCTTGCTGGTGGATGGCGCCCATATCCGCAATGTGCGCAATGACGCCATCGCGGTGCGCTGGGGCGGCGGCAATGAAGTGATCCGCAACTCGCAGATAGAGGCCTCCGGGGTGGTCGGCATGCCGACCAATTCGCGGGCGGCAATCAATCTCACCCTGTCTCCCAATGCCACCATTGCCGGCAACAGCGTGAAGAATTCCGGCTATATCGGCATCCGCTTTTTCCGCAGCAATGTGGTGAGCGGCAATACCGTGGATGGCGCCTGCCTGGTGCTGACCGATTGCGGCGGCCTGTATGGCATGGCCGGCGACGGCTCGCCGCTGTCGGCGCGGGTGCAGGGCAATACCATCCGCAATGCCGGCGTCGGGCAGCATCTGGGCTGGGGCATTTACCTCGACAGCGCCGATGGGATGAGCATCCTCGACAACCTGTTCGCCAACAACGGCACCGGCATCAATATCCAGGACAGCAGCAACCTGGTGCTGAGCGGCAACCAGTTCCAGTCCAGCAGCACGGCCCACGTGCAGATGGTGGAAACCGGCAGCGGCAATGTGCGCAACGTGAGCGTGAGCAACAACAGCTTCATCGCCCATGCCGGGGAGGAAAGCTATCGCCTGTCCAGCGACAAGGGCAGCGCCTCGGTCGGGCAGTTCGGCAGCTATGACCTGAACCATTACCAAAGCAATGCGCCGGTGTTCGTCAACTTCAATGGCTCGGCGCTTTCGTGGGCGCAATGGCGCGGGCAGAGCGGGCAGGATGCGGGGTCCAGCTTCCAGCCTTGAGCAGGCCTGCGTGATTTCCACAATCCATATGACGGCACGGATTTTGCGCTCAACGAACACTGTCGAACACATGTTCAATGAACGATCATTTCCGCCCGAGGTGCTGCCTCGGAGGAGGCGCTGTCATGTGGATCCTGCTCTTGCTGCCCTTCATCGGATTGCTGTGGATTCCCTTCTATAACCACGAACTGCCGGCCCTGTTCGGCTTTCCGTTTTTCTACTGGTACCAGTTCGTCTGGGTGCCGATCACCTCCCTCCTGATCTGGATTGTGTACCGTGACGGCCTGAAGCGAGGAGTCGAGTGATGAGCTCGCACCTCAACTGGACCGCGCTGGCCGTCTTCGTCTTCTTCTTCCTGCTGGTCACGGTGCTGGGCTTTGCGGCTTCGCGCTGGCAGCGCGGCCCCGGGCACAAGGGCGCGCACCTGGATGAGTGGGGCCTGGGCGGCCGCAGTTTCGGTACCTGGATCACCTGGTTCCTGGTCGGCGGCGATTTTTACACGGCTTACACGGTGATCGCCGTGCCGGCCCTGGTGTATGCCACCGGCGCTTACGGCTTCTTTGCGCTGCCTTACACCATCATCGTCTACCCCATCGTATTTGCGATCATGCCGCGCCTGTGGCATGCGGCGCACCGGGCTGGCCATGTCACCGCCGCGGACGTGGTGTATGGGCGCTATCGTTCGCGTCCGCTGGAGTTTGCGATCGCCATCACCGGCGTGGTCGCCACCATGCCGTATATCGCGCTGCAACTGGTGGGGATGGAGGTGGTGATCAAGGCGCTTGGCCTGACCGGCGAGTTTCCGCTGGCGGCGGCTTTCATCATCCTGGCCCTGTACACCTATTCGGCCGGGCTGCGCGCGCCGGCCCTGATCGCCTTCGTCAAGGACTTGATGATCTACATCGTGGTGCTGGTGGCGGTGATCCTGGTGCCGCTGAAACTGGGCGGCTATGGCCAGGTGTTTTCCGCGGCGGGCGAAGCCTTTGCGGCCAAGGGCGGCGCCACCGGCCTGACACTCAAGTCGAGCCAGATGCTGCCCTTTGCCACCCTGGCCCTGGGTTCGGCGCTGGCCGCCTTCATGTATCCGCATACCTTGACCGGCGTGTTTGCCGCCAACAGCGCCAATACCATCCGCAAGAATGCGGTCTTCCTGCCGGCCTACACCATCCTGCTCGGCCTGATCGCCTTGCTCGGCTTCATGGGCCATGCCGCGCACCTGAACCTGAAGGACAACAACGACGTGGTGCCGGCCCTGTTCGGCGCGCTGTTCCCGTCCTGGTTCACCGGCTTTGCCTACTCCGCGATTGCCATCGGCGCCCTGGTGCCGGCGGCGGTGATGTCGATCGGCGCAGCAAATCTTTTCACGCGCAACATCTGGCGCGCCTATGTCAATCCCGACGTTAGCCATGCCGGGCAGGCGCAGGTGGCCAAGATCGTATCGCTGGTGGTGAAGCTGGGCGCGCTGGCTTTCATCCTGTTCGCGCCGACCAAGTTCGCGCTGGATCTGCAGCTGCTGGGCGGGGTCTGGATCGTGCAGACGTTTCCTTCCGTGGTATTCGGCTCGTTCTCGCGCTGGTTCCGCGCGCCGGCCTTGCTGACCGGCTGGGTGGTGGGCATGGCGATCGGCACCTGGCTGGCATTTGCCGATGGCGTCAAGCCGGTCCACACCTTCATGATCGGCGGCGAGGGCTATGCAATCTACACCGGCCTGAGCGCCTTGGTCTGCAATGTGGTGGTCTGCCTGCTGGTGCAGCTCGCGCTGGGACAACAGCGCGGCGTGTTTCATGAAGACGCGAGCCATGTGAAGGCGGCTTGAAGGGCTTCAAGCCAGCCAGCCGCCTTCAGATTCCGGCATACCACTGGTAGCCGTTGCTGTCTTCCCAATAGCCGCCTTTGCCGCCGCGAATGCCGGCCAGGCTTTCCACCAGCTCGATGCGCATCAGGTATTTGGCGTGCTTGTAGCCGAGCTGGCGTTCCACCCGCAGCCGCAGCGGCGCGCCATTCTTGATCGGCAGCGGCTCGTCGTTCAGGCCGTAGGCGAGGATGGTTTGCGGGTGCCAGGCGTCATCCATGTCGATGCTTTCATAGTAGAGGCTGGCGGGATCGTTCTCCATCGGATCGGCGCAGTAAAACACCAGGTAGCGCGCAGCGGCCGTCGGTGCCACTTGCTGCAGGATGCGGGCCAGTGGCACGCCGGTCCATTTGCCGATCGCGCTCCAGCCCTCGACGCAATCGTGGCGGGTGATCTGGGTGCGCGCGGGCAGGGCGCGCAACTGCGCCAGCGAATAGCGGCGCGGATGCGCCACCAGGCCGTCCACGGTCAAAGACCAGTCCGAGAATCCGGTCCGCGCCAGCGCCTCCCATTCCGGATTGGCCGGACGGCTGGTGCCGTTGCTGCGAAAGCCCGGCGACAGATCGGCCTCGCTGAATTCCTGCGCCATGGCCTTGCGGGGAACCACGGCGCGCTGTACCGCCAGGCTGGCCTTTTCTCCCAGGGACAGGAGCTCGCGAAAGTGCGGATTGCCGCTCAGGCGATCGCAACCGGCCAGCAAC
>JAEVZY010000018.1 GCA_023392035.1 Pseudomonadota bacterium
AGCAGCGTGGTCTTGCCCGAGCCGTTCTGGCCGGCGATGGTGATGATGCGCGCATCCAGCGGGATGTTCTTGATGCGCTGCCAGTAGTCCCAGTGGACCAGCTCCAGGGATTTGATGTGGAACATGCTGAGCCTTATTCGAGGGTGGAGGACGCCGGAGCGGCATCGCCGAGCGCGCCGCGCGCCTCGCTGTTGGGGGCCTCGCTGTTGTGCGCCTCGCCATTGATGGCCTCGCTATTGATGGCCTCGCTCTTGAGGATGTCGGCCAGGGCGCCGTTGATGACGCGCTCCTTCAGCATGTCGGTATCCATCAGCAGATCCAGCAGCGGTCCTTCCACCAACTGGTCGCCACGGCGCTCGATGAAGCCCAGGCGCGCCAGGGTGCCGAGATTCATGTCGAGGCGGGTTTTCTTGCCCAGCTTGTCGCCGAAGTCGGCCAGCAGCGCGCGGTAGGAAATGCCGCTGGAGGCGTCTTCCGCGCGCGGCAGCGGCTTGTCCTTGCCGAACATGTCGTCCTGCTCTTCGCCGGCCTGCTGGTGCGCTTCCTGGCGTTCGCGCTTGGGCAGGATGATCAGGGCCCACAGCACTACCAACAGCGCCACGCCATCGCGCGCCAGGCCCATGTTGTTGTTCTGCCAGACTTCGCGCGCGCCAAAGACCTTGGGTTCCACCTCGCGCGCCAGCGCCAGGGTGACGTGGTCGGCATAGACGTTGTCCAGCAGCTTCAGGCCGCAGGCGGCCAGCCGGGTATCGAGTTCGCTGCGGAACAGTTCATCGGAAAGGGCGCGCTTGACCAGTTTGTCTTCGCGCGCCAATACCTGATGCGCCAGCAGGCGTGCGATCAGGACCTGGATATCGTCATTCATGCTTGGGTTTCTTGCTCGGGCCCTTCTTGGGCGGTGAGGGGATTGAGGCTGCCGGCAGACATGGCGGCCACCTGCGGCGCGCTCTGCTTTTCCAGGCGGTCAGCGGGCACAAAGTGCAGCGGCAGGCGGGCGATGTCGGCCGTCGGCCCCTGCAATGAGGATTCGGCCGGATCGCCCAACAGCGGCAGCAGCGAGGCGCGGTAGGAAGCAATCGCAAAGCTGGCCGGCAGGATGGTTTGCGCCACCGGCCGCGGGCTGGGCTCGTCCTGGCACAAAGCGGTGAGCTGCCCCAGCCACTGCGCCAGTTCGCGCGGAATGACGGCGGCGTCGCTCTGTTTGATGTCCACGTCCTGGCCGCTGGGCAGGGTCGAGGGCAGATCTTGCCGGGCATCGGCCAGCAGCTCGGTCTCGGCCACGTCCAGCATTTCATGCGGGGTGATGAAGGCCGGCGCCACCGGGAAGGACAGCGCGCCCGAAGCCAGGGCCGCCAGGTCGTCCTGGTGCATCAGCCAGGTCTTGATGTCGGTGGTGGACAGGCCGGACTGGCCCAGGTGCACGCGCTGGCGTTCGATCTGGTTCAGGGCGCGGCTGAACATGCCCTGCATATTCAAGAGCGCGCCCTGGGCGCGGCCGATGGCTTGCGCGGCGCGGTGGGTGGCGCTGTCGGCGCGCGGATCGGCGGTGATGGCGTGCAGGATTTGCGAGCCGCGCTCCACCCAGTCGCAGGCGGTATGCCACTTGGCCTGGGCCTGGCGCAGCCGGAATTCGGAGCCGGAAGCGATGGCGTCGCTGAATTCTTCCCGCAATTCCATCAGCCGGCCCAGCAGTTGGTGCAACTGGTCGGCGCTGATGCCGCCAATGGCTTGCGCGCCCGCCACTTGCGACAGCAGGAAGCCCATCTCGGCTTCGTCTTCGCCCTGGGTCAGGCGCAGCAGGCCCTCCAGGCTGGCCAGGATATTGCGCGCCAGCGGCGTGATGCGGTACACCGCCTGGGTCGGATCCCAGGCCAGCAGGTCGTGGCTGCGCAGGCGCGCCAGCACGGTTTCCAGGCTGTCGGGGTCCAGGTACGCCAGGCGCGCATTGATGTCGGCGCGGGAAATCGCGCCGGATTCGGTATCGGAGGCCAGTTCGCGCAGCACCAACAGGCGCACCAGCACGCCGTTGAAGCCGCCGTGGAAGAGGGCGGTAAAGCCGGCCAGGATCGGCCGCGCCCGTTGCAGCAGCCAGACCGCTTCGATGTCTTCAGGCGCCATGCCTGGCCGGAACCAGGCTTGCAGGCTGTTGCCCTGGTCTTCGTCCAGGGCAGGTACGGGGTGGGGTTCGCTTACGGCTGCGATCGAAGGAATTTGCATGGCCGGCATTGTAAGCGAGCCGGCTGGCTGGACGATGCCGGAAACAGAAATGTTGCACAAGCTGAGAAAGCACTTGACGTGGAAACTGGCTGTGCCATGACCTCATGTGAAAACTTCAAATGAAGTCGCAAGGCATTGATGCAAAAGACAGTTATGCCATACGTTAAAGTGAAATCTGAGCTTGACGATTGCCGCTGGCAGGGCAAAAAAGGGTGGGCCGGAACCTGGCGCTGCGCATTCGAAATGGCAAAAGAATGGCTGATCCAGGTCCGGCCCCAAGCTCTGGGATTTGCCAAGGCCGCTGCGCCCGGCTCGATCAAGGCTAATCACTTCGAAAGTCCCGGCCTTTAACGCCGCGCAAACTTGCGCACGTGGACCAGGGCGGCAACGCAAGCCGGGGCTAGGGCGCGATTTTCCGATCTCCGGCTTTCCGGGCGATTCTGGCTGGCCTATGGCGGGCTTGTACGTCCACCTGCTTAGGACAGATCAAGAAGCAGGGGCGCGGGCCGGTACTTGCATCGTTTTGCGGGTCTAGAGAAGGGCCGGGGCAGCCGCCGCAAGCGGCTGTCCCACCTCGCAAAAATCGAACAAGTGAGCAAGTGCCATGAACTCCGTGTCCACCGTCTATCTGGTCGAGGACGATCTTGCACTGCGCACCGCGCTGCAAAGCTTGCTGCACAGTGCGGGTTGGCAGTGCGCTGCGTTTGGTTCGGCGGAAGAATTCCTGGCGGCGCATGAAGGCCAGGTTCCGGGTTGCCTGGTACTCGATCTGCGGCTGCCGGGCCAGGATGGCCTGGCGCTGGTTGAAGCGCTGCGCTGCGCCGGTTGCCGGCGCAGCACGGTTTTCATCTCCGGACTCTGCAGCATTACCGAGAGCGTGCGTGCCATGAAGGCCGGCGCCGTCGATTTCCTGGTCAAGCCGTTTGAGGATGAAGCCTTGCTGGCCGCCGTCCAGCGCGCGCTGGAGGACGACGCCCGCACCCGCACCGAAGCGCTGCGCCTGGACGCGCTGCGCATCCGCCTGGACAGCCTGACCGCGCGCGAGCGCCAAGTCATGGGCCAGGTCGTGCGCGGGCGGCTGAACAAGCAGATCGCAGCCGATCTTGGCACCTCGGAAAAAACCATCAAAGTGCATCGCGCGCGCGCCATGCAGAAGATGGGCGTGCAATCGCTGGCGCAACTGGTGCGCATGGCAGTGGAGCTTGGCTTGATGGCGGAGCAGGCTGAAGCGGAATCGGACTGCCGGCAGGCGCCGGCAGCGCGCCGCAGCCCCCCGCCGGTGCCGCCTGCCATGTGAAGCCAGGGGGCAGCCGACGGGGGAGGCGGCTGCCTGCCTGGCCGCTTACTGCGCCGCTTTCAGCAAGCCCGCCGCGGCCGGATTGGTGACGCTGTGCTTGATCAGGATATCGGTCGGGGTGACCGCTTTCTTGTAGAAGGTGGCATTGCTCTTGTCGTCCACCGAAATCACCGAACCGTCCAGATTGACGCCGCCATACAAGCCCTTGGAGCGGGTGAAGATGACGATGTCGGCGTTCACCGGCGCTGCCGTGCCGGCGCCAACCGGACCGGCGGCGACGCTGACATCCCCGCCGAACTTGAAGGAGTTGGAAAGCATGGAATTGACTGCCTTGTCTGTCATCAGCAAGGCCACCATTTCCGAAGCCTGGGCGCCGGCCTGCAGGCCCAGGCTGCCGCTGGCCAGCTTGTAGAAGGCCGGCCCGCTCCATTGCGTCCTGTCGTGGCGGGCGATGACCATGGCGCGCCCGCCGGAACCGCCGACGATGAATCCGGCCTGGAACACGTTGGGACTGACCATGATGGCGCGCGCATTGTGCATGTTGGCCCGCATCCAGTTCATCGATTGGTCGTTGCGGAAGGAAGTCAGGGTGTCTTCCGCTTTCTTCACTTCGAGGTTCAGGTCCTCGGGTGCTTTCTTGCTGGCGCAGGCGGCCAGCATGATCACCGCCAGGCTGATGGCGGTCCATCGCTGCAGGGAGTGGGTTGGCATGGCACGCAAGATGTTCTCCGGCATAGTCGTCAAGGTTCAAGCTGCAAGCTTCCAGCTGCAAGGTTGCAGCTGTTCAAGCGCGCTTCGAAATCGATACGCAAGCGATGCGCGCCGGTTCGATGCCAGTTTAGGTCCGGGCCCTGCACAGGCAATTGGACCTTGGTCACATTACCGTTCGGGAAGCGCAGCAAGGCGACTCAAGTACTGAATGAGCCAGCGCAAAGTTGGGGGACCGCTCCTGCCTAGAATCACGCCAACGTCAGCCGGGAGAAATCGATGCGTGCATATCGTGGATATCGCTTTTCGCAAGCCGCATTGGTTTTGGCAGCGGCACTTGCGCTGTGTCCGCCGGCTGCGCTGGCCAAGGACGAAATCATCCAGCTCGATCTGGGCGCCTATACCTTCCATGCGAAGGACAACATCTCGGTCGGCGGACCGACCATTGCCGGCACCAAGTTCGGCATCGAACGGGAAGGCACGCCCGACAACGACACCGTGTTTCGGGTGGACGGCACGATCAGGCCTTTCGAACGCCATCGCTTGCGCTTCATGTACCTGGATTCGACCCGCGAAGGGAGCGGCCTGATCGACCGCACCATCAGTTTTCGCGATGCCACCTACAACCTTGGCAGCAGGGTCAATTCCAGTTTCCGGCTGCAGGAGACGGAGCTGGATTACATGTACTCGTTCTGGAAGTCGGATGAGCTGGAATGGGCGGCGACGCTTGGCGTGCATTTGGCGAAGATAGTGGCGACCCTGAACGCGCCTTCGCTCAGCCTGTCGCAGCAAGCCGAGGCCAATGGCCCGGTGCCCATGATCGGCCTGGCGGTGAACTGGACCCCGCATGAGAAGTGGGAATTGTTCGGGCACGTGTCCGGCATGTCTGCCTCGATCAAGGATTACAGCGGCACCGCCGTGGCCTACCGGGTCGGCGCGCGCTACTTCTTCACCGACAATATCGGCGTGGGCCTGGCCTGGGCCGGCGTTCGCTACAACCTCGACGTCAACCGCAGCGCCTGGCTGGGCACGCTGGACGCCAGCCATAACGGCGGCCAGGCGTTCCTGAGCTTCCGCTACTGAGACCTTGGCACGCAGGCCTTCCACGCAGGCCTTCCGTTCTGTGCCGGATGCGCGAGCCAGCACTCAACCGGAGCCATTTGAGCTGAAGGGAGGCTGGGTAGCGCACCGGCAGCCTCGGTTCCAGCAGCGGCGTTGGGCCTTACAACAAGGATTCGATCGGCAAGGGCGCCAGCAGAAAGACCTCGGTGCGGCGCCACCAGCTGGCTCCCGGCTCCTGCTGGTAGCGGATCACGGAATCGCCTTTGCGCTCGAGCCAGAACAGATGGCCTTCGGCATCCAGTTGCGGCTGGTAGGCATCGCGCGGTACCTGGGTGTCGAACACATTGGACATGCGGTGCGCCAGGTGTGGGCTGTCCACCAGAAATCCCATTTCGGTGTTCAGCCTGGCCGAGCGTGGATCGAAGTTGAAGGAGCCGACATAGACTTTCTGGTCGTCCACCGCGAACGTCTTGGCATGCAGGCTGGAGCCGGAAGAACCGGATGAACCGGGTGCGCCGGAAGAACCCGATGAACCCATCCGCTTGCGCTTGGGCGGCGGTGCGCCCGTATCCGGCATGGCCGAGCGTTTCAGTTCGTACAGGGTGACGCCGCCGCGCAGCAATTCCTTGCGCCGTTTGGCATAGCCGGCATGCACCGGCGCGACATCGGTCGATTCCAGGCTGTTGGTGAGAATGCGCACCTGCACGCCTTGGTGCGCCATTTTGACGAAGGTTTCGGTGCCGCTTTCGGTCGGCACGAAATAGGGCGAGACCAGATCCAGCTTGTGCTGCGGTTCGCCGACGGCCAGCATCAGCCGGTCCAGCAGCAGCGAGCCGGGTGGCGCCTGGCCCAGGCCCTTGGCCGGATCGTCGCTCAGCATGTGCACCGTAGTCCATTCAATGGCGCTGTCCACCGTGCCCTGGTTCACCATCTGCGTCAGCGGTGATTCCAGCACGGCCTCAAGATATTCCTGGGCTTTCGCCGATTGCTCGCGTTCATGCATCTGCCAACGCAGGGCTTGCGCCTTGTCCGCCGCCGGCGACCTCAGGAAACCGCGCACCGGGTAGGACGAGGCGCTGGCCCAGTAACGGTCGAACTGCCGGGACACGTCATCGACCACAGGCCCCACGCCCACCATGTCGAGGTCGGTGAACATCACCGCTTCGCCGGCGCCAAAATATTCGTCTCCCACATTGCGCCCGCCAATCACGGTGGCCAGGTTGTCGACCGTGTAGGACTTGTTGTGCATGCGCCGATTCAGGCGATCGAATTCGGTCAGATAGCCGAGCCAGCGCAGGCCGCGGGTGCGGAAAGGATTGAACAGCCGCACTTCCACATTCGGATGGGCATCGACCAGGGCCAGGGCCTCATCCATGCCGCCGGTGTTCATGTCGTCGAGCAAGATGCGCACCCGCACGCCGCGCTCGGCCGCCTTCATCAATTCGGAGAGCAGCATGGCGCCGGTGATGTCATCGCGCCAGATGTAGTACTGGGCATCAATGGAACGTTGAGCCTGGCGGGCGAGCAGGATGCGGGCGGCGAAGGCATCGCGCGGATCGGCCAGCGGCAGGATGCCGGACTGTTGCGGATGCGCCTGTATACCCGTGGCCACCAAGTGTGCCAGCCGGCCATCGGTTGGCGCCGGCAAGGCCGTGGAGGGCGTGCGCCCCTCAAGCGGCGGCAGGCTGGTGCAAGCCGCCAGCAGCGAGAGCAACAGTCCAAGGAGCAGTACACCGATGCGGCGTTGCACGCGGAAATTCATGATGCGATCCCGCCAGAAAGATGGCCCCGGTGTCCCGTCTCCCGCAAGCGAGGAATTGTCATTCTGCCCCAAAGTCCAATAGGCTGGCCATGCCTGCGTGCCTAGCATGAGCCGATTGCCATCCGATCCTGCCTTGCCTTGCCCATGCCGATGTTGAACCAACGCATGTTCATGTTGCCCGGCGCGCTGTTTGTTGCCGTCTGTCTCGCAACCTGTCTTGCAGCCTGCAGCGCCTCACCGGAAAAAACCGCCCAGCCGCGTGAGCTGTCGGCGGCGCGCCAGACCGTGCAGAAAGCCGCGGCCCTGCCGGACCCGGCCGGATTCCGGCGCGATCTCGGCATGGCGCGGGCGGTGTTGATCGTCAGCCCCAATGCCGGTGGCGTGGCGCTGGCGCGCACGCCGGGCAGCAACACGCTTTCAGCGCCGGCCTTCTACGCCGTGACCCAGGTGAATGCCGCCACGGGCAGCGGCGGCACCGGCTTTTCCCGCACGCCGCAGCGCCAGGAATTGCTGGCCGCTTTCATGACTGAAGACAGCATGGATTGGTTGAAAAATCCTGCCTTGCCCGGCAAAGGCGGTTTGCGCATGGAAGCCGCGGCAGCCAGTCCGGAACAGCGCGCCCGCGCCGATGTGCTGGTGCTGGACTTGAAAACCCCGAATGCGCGCAGCGTCAATCTTGAAACGGCGCTGATTTCCGTCGATGCCCAGGCCAATCAGGCTTTTTTCGGCAAGCCGATCACGCCCGCTGAAATCTTCAGCCTGCGACCGCCGCACGCCAGCGAGGCAGGCGCATTGCAGCAGTCGCTGGCCGC
>JAEVZY010000063.1 GCA_023392035.1 Pseudomonadota bacterium
CACCAGCGGCGCGCTGGAGGACAGCGCGCGCGCCAAGTGGTCGCCGGCATGGCGCTGCTGGCCCATGCCGGGGCCGGCCACGGTCACGCCATGATTGAAATCCAGATCCTCGGCCGGCCGGCACATCAGTTCCGGTTGGCCGGCGTCGGCCGCCAGGCCCGGATCGATGAAGGCGATATGCACCCGGCCGGCGCCGCAATGCAGGGCCGCGCGCGCACCCAGCACCGGCGCGCCGGTCATGCCCTGGGCGCCGCCCAGCACGATCACATCGCCATAGCTGCCCTTGTGGCTGTCCTGTTTGCGCGCCTGCAGGCAATGGGCGAATGCGCTCACCGCAGCGGCGTGCGCCTGTGAAGGCGGGAACAAGCTTGGGTCGATGTCGAGATCGGCAATGCGCAACTCGCCCACCAGGTCGCGCGCGGCACCCGTGTACAGGCCCGGTTTGCCGGCGATGAAGCTCAAGGTATGCGTGGCGCGAACCGCCAAAGCCTGTTCGCCTTGCGCGCTCACGACGCGCCCGGTGTCGGCGTCCAGGCCGCTCGGCACATCCAGCGCCAGCACCGGACAAGGCAGGGCATTGATGGCGATCACCGCGTCGCGCGCGGGACCGGCGATGGCACGCGTCAAGCCGATGCCGAACAGGCCATCCAGCAGCAGATCCCAGTGTTGGGCGAAAAGGGTTTGCGCCGCAGCGGCGCCATGGATCGGCACTGCCAGCGCAGTCGCCCTTTGCCAGGCCAAGGCGGCATCGCCCGACAACTGCGCCGGCTCGGCCAGCAACAGCACCTGGGCGTCGATGCCGGCCTGGCACAGGCACAGGGCCGCTTCCAGCGCATCGCCGCCATTGTTGCCGGGGCCGGCCACGGCCAGCACCCGGGCGTCTTCCTTGCGGGCCAATTCCAGCGCCCACTGGGCCGCGGCGCCGCCGGCGCGTTGCATCAGCGTATGCGGCGGCAGCACGGCCTGCGCCGCCGTTTCCACGGCACGCAGCTGTTTGACGGTGTAAAGGTTCAGGGCATCGCTCATTTCGCTCGCCCCTATCGCTTATTGGGCCAGGGAGATTCCGTGCACATGGTCGGCGATGGCCAGCGAAGCCGTCAAGCCGGGCGACTCCATGCCGTACAGACCGATGTAGTGGCGGTTGCCATGGCGCGTGAACAGGAAGTCGGCCGCCGGCGCGCCGGGCGGACTGATCTTGGGCCGCACCCCGGCATAACCCGGCTGCAGCGAAGCATCCGGTAGCGCCGGCCAGTAAGTGCGGATGGCGCGATAAAACTTTTCGCCGCGCGCCGGATCGACCTGATAGTCGATGCCATTCCTGACTTGTTCCTCGCTCAACCATTCCACGTCCGGGCCGAAGCGGGCCTGGCCGCCCAGATCCAGCGTCAGGTGCACGCCCAGGCCGCCCGGTTCGGGCACCGGGTAGATCAGGCGCGAGAAGGGCGCGCGGCCGGACAGCGAGAAGTAATTGCCCTTGGCAAACCAGGCTTGCGGCAATTCCTCGCGCGAGAGTTCTTCAATGGCGCGCGCCAGATGCACCGACCACAGGCCCGCCGCATTGATCAGCAAGCCGGTTTCGATTTCCATCTCGCTGCCATCGCCGGCGCGCACCTGGAGCACGATGCCATCCTTGGTGGCACGGCCGCCGGTCACCCGGCTGTCGAAGGCGAACAGGGCGCCGGCGTTCTCCGCATCGCCCTGCAGCGCCAGCATGTAGCCATGGCTGTCGATGATGCCGGTGTTGGGCGAATGCAGCGCAGCCACGCAATGCAGGGCCGGCTCCATCGCCATCGCTTGCTCGCCGCTGATGATGCTGACTTCGGTACAGCCATTGGCATGCGCCTGCTGTTGAATGGCGCGCAGCTCGGGCAATTGCGCCTCGTTGCTGGCCACGATCAGCTTGCCGCAGCGGCGCGCATCCACCCCGCGCTCTTCGCAATAGGCGTACAGGGCGTCGCGCCCCGGCACGCACAGGCGCGCCTTCCAGCTGCCGGTGGCGTAGTAAATGCCGGCATGAATCACTTCGCTGTTGCGCGAACTGGTTTCCATGCCTATGCCCGGATGGCTTTCCAGCACCATCACTTCGTGTCCCGCCAGCGCCTGCCGGCGCGCGATGGCCAGGCCCACTACGCCCGCGCCCACAACTATGCAATCCACCCTATCCATAACGTGCCAGTGTCAGTCCTTCGAGATCAATGTCGGCGGCGTGGCCGGAAATCATGTCGGCCACGATCTTGCCGGCACCGCTGGCCATGGCCCAGCCATGGTTGCCGTGCCCAATATTCAAGTAAATTCCGGGTGCCAGCCTGCCCAGGATCGGCGAACCGTCGGGCAGGCAAAGGCTGGCGCCACACCAGAAAGAGGCCGTATTGTAGTTGGCGGCGTCGGGAAACCAATCCTCGCCGCATTTGACCAGGGTGCGAATGGCCGTGGGCGAGAGCCCCAGGTCGTCCTTGCCCAGCTCGTAGGTGCCGGCCACGCGCAAGCGATTGCCCAGGCGCGAGATGGCGACCTGGTAAGTCTCATCGTGGATCGCGGCCAGCGGCGCTTCATCGAAATCGCGGATGGTGGCCGAAGCCGAAAAGCCGTTCACGGCCAACAGCGGCAGCCTGGGCGCCAGCCGCGACAGCAGGGGCAGGCTGCCGGCGCCCGCCGCCAGAACCACCGCATCGGCCGCAAACTTCTGGCCATTCACCGCAAGGCGCACGCTGCTGCCTTCGCTTTCCAGCGCTTCGACACGCGCATCGAACATGAACTGCACACCCATGTCCTGGCAGATGGCGCGCATCTGGCGCGTGAAGAGCGCGCAGTTGCCGCTCTCGTCCTGCGCGAAGTGCAGGGCGCCGGCCAGCGGCGTGGCGCAGGACAGCGCCGGCTCGATGCTGCGTGCGGCGTCGATATCGACTTCACGCGCCGCCACGCCCCCGGCAGCGGCTGCATCGAGCAGGGTGCGCGCCATCTGCCAATCCTGCTGGCTGCGGAACAACTGCAGCACGCCGCGGCTTTCTTCGTAGTGCAATTGGTAGTGCGCGCGCAACTGGTCGAGCAGACTCTGGCTGTAGGCCACCAGGCGCTGCATGCGCGTCTTGTTGGCGGCAAATCGTTCCAGCTGGCATTCGTCATACCAGCGCCGCAGCCAGCGCCACAGCGCCGGCCCCACCCCCCGCGTGATGGGCCCCGGCGTTTGCGG
>JAEVZY010000082.1 GCA_023392035.1 Pseudomonadota bacterium
CGCATCCTCGCCGACATCGCGGATGATGTTGGTCAGTTGAAAGGCCAGGCCCAGCTTTTCCGCGTATTGCAGGGTTTGCGGATTGCTGGCGCCGAAAATGCTGGCCGAGAGAATGCCGACCACGCCCGCCACATGCCAGCAGTATTTTTGCAGGCCGGGATAGTCCAGGTAGCGGGTCTGGCTCAAGTCCATTTCCATGCCATTGATGATGGCTTGCAGATGTCGCCCCTCCAGCGCATAGGTGGCCATGTGCGGCTGCAGTGCCAGCGTGACGGGATGGGTCGGTGCGCCCTCCAGCATGGCGGTCACTTCCTTGCGCCACCAGGCCAGCTTGGCCGCGGCCACGCCGCTGTCGCTGGTTTCGTCGACCGCGTCATCCACCTCGCGGCAAAAGGCGTACAAGGCGGTGATGGCGCGCCGCCGCTCCTGCGGCAGGAACAGGAAGCTGTAATAGAAGCTGGAGCCGCTTTGGGCCGCCTTGTGCTGACAGTATTCGTCGGGTGACATTGTTCAGGTTGTATTTCGCGAAGCCGCTATGCTAGCCGACATTGCTTGCCGAATCGCCGGGCCGCGCAATGGTTTTTACATGCGCGCTGCGCGCCACAGCATGATCGGCAGATCGCGCTTGCCCACCGTCGGCCGGCGCCGGAAAACATCGAAGTTCGCAGCCTCGATTTTTTCCAGGATGCGCAGGCCGCCTTGCACCACCAGCCGCAGCTCCCAGCCGATGCGCCCCGGCAGGCGGCGCGGCAGGGCGGCGCCTCGCAGCATCAGCGCCCGGCTGCGATCCACCTCGAAGCGCATCAGGGCGCGCCATTGGGGCGTATCGGCATGCTGCCGCAGCATGGCTTCATCAACGCCGAAGTGTTGCAGGTCTTCCTGCGGCAGATAGATGCGGTCCTTTTGCAGATCGATCGCCACGTCCTGCAGGAAATTGATGAGCTGCAGGGCGCTGCAAATGGCGTCCGATTCCTGCAATGCCGGCCCGTGCTGCATGCCATACAGCGCCAGCATCAGCCGTCCCACGGGATTGGCCGAGCGGCGGCAGTAGTCCAGCAGGGCGGCGTAGTCGGCATAGCGCTTGACGCGCACATCCTGTTCAAATGCCGAGATCAAATCGCGCAAGGCCGGCAAGGGCAGCCGGTGCCGCAGAACCGCTTCTTGCAGTGCGGCGAAAAGCGCATTTTCCGGCGCCAGATTGTGCTCGATGCGGTCCAGGCCACGGCGGTAGCCGGCAAGTGCAGCCAGTCGCTCTTCGGGGCTGGCATCGCCTTCGTCCGCTATATCATCCGCCGTGCGCGCGAAGTGGTAGATCGCCTCCACTGCCGGACGCAAATGGCGTGGCAGCAGGATGGAGGCGACCGGAAAATTTTCGTAATGCTCGACGGACATGGAGTGGGTAGAGGAATTGTTCCAGCGGAGCCGCTTGCCTTTATGCTTATAATTAATAACCGCTTGGTCATTAAGTCGCGCGGCGCGGATTTTGCATTGCATCATGGCGTCTCTTGCGCGCCCCCGGATACTAAAGGAAAAACAAGATGAACCCTGGAATCAAGGGCAGCAAGGGGCGCATGGCCGGCACATGCGTTCGCCTGTTGGGAGTGAGCGTGGCGCTGCTGCTGGCAGCCTGCGGCAAGCCGCCCGAGCGCGCGGAAGAGCCGCGCCCGGTGCGCGCCGTCGTGCTCAAGCCGCAAAGCAGCGCCGTGATCGCCGAGTTTCCAGGGGAGGTGCGAGCGCGCATCGAAACCCGCCTCGGGTTTCGGGTGCCCGGCAAGATCATCACCCGCAAGGTGGACGTCGGCGCCAGCGTCAAGCAGGGCCAGGTGCTGATGCAGCTCGATCCGCAAGACCTGAAGCTGGCGCAAGACCAGGCCAATGCGCAATTGCGGGCGGCGCAAAGCAACCTGGCCATGGCCAAGGCCGACTTCGTGCGCTACCAGGATCTGCGCGCCAAGAATTTCGTCAGCGCCGCCGTGCTGGAAGCCAAGGACAACGCCTGGAAAGCCGCGCAGGCCAGCTATGAACAGGCGCGTGCTGCCGCCAACAATCAGCTCAATCAAACCAACTATGCCAACCTGGTGGCCGACAGCGACGGCGTGGTGACCGCGGTCGAAGCCGAAGTGGGGCAGGTGGTGGCGGCAGCGACGCCGGTGCTGCGCATTGCCAAATACGGTGAAAAGGAAGTCGTGATCGGCATTCCGGAAAACCAGGTCGGCCAGCTGCGCACGGTGGACGACTTGCGGATCCGATTCTGGGCCGACCAGCAACACGAGGTACGCGGCCGTTTGCGTGAACTGTCTCCAATTGCCGATGCCGCCACCCGCACTTTCATCGCCCGTGTCACCATCCTCGACCCGCCGGAAAATGTGCGCCTGGGCATGACGGCAAGCGTCGCCTTTGTGGCGCCCAATCCGCAGCCGGTGCTGAAGCTGCCGCTGACGGCCTTGCTCAATGAGCAGGGCAAAACCTCGGTCTGGGTGGTGGAAAACGGCGCCGTCAAACTCACGCCCGTGCAACTGGTTTCCGCTTCCGGCAACGAGCTGGTGGTCGGCTCGGGCCTGAGTCCGGGACAGACAGTGGTGACCGCAGGCGTGAACCAGCTCAAGCCGGGCCAGAAAGTCAAATTGCTCGACGCTGCGGCCGGTGGCGCCAGCGGCAGCGCCAGTGCCGGTGCCGCCCCATCCAATCCGCCAGCCGCGCCTGCAGCCAAGCCTGATGCCCAGCCCGCGCAGGGGCAAGGCAAATGAAGGGCGGCTTCAATCTCTCGCGCTGGGCGCTGGAACATATTCCGCTCACGCGCTACCTGATCGTGGTGCTGCTGCTGGGCGGCATCTACAGCTACAGCAAGCTGGGGCAGGATGAAGATCCGCCCTTCACCTTTCGCGCCATGGTGGTGCGCGCCAATTGGCCGGGCGCGACCGCGCTGCAGATGGCGGAGCAGGTGACCGACAAGCTGGAAAAGAAGCTGCAGGAAACGCCCTATATCGACAAGATCCGCAGCTATTCCAAGCCGGGCGAAACCCTGATCATCCTGGAGCTGCGCGAATCGACGCCGCCCAAGGAGACTGCCAATTCCTGGTACCAGGTCCGCAAGAAAATTGGCGACGTCCGCAGCACCTTGCCGAGCGGGGTGATCGGCCCGTTTTTCAACGATGAATTCGGCGATACCTTCGGCTCGATCTTCGCGATTTCGGGCGACGGCTTTTCCTATGCGGAGGTCAAGGACTACGCCGACTTCGTGCGCCAGCAGCTGCTGAAAGTGCCCTCGGTTTCCAAGGTCGAGCTGTATGGCGTGCAGGACGAGAAGGTGTACATCGAGTTCTCGCACAAGAAGTTTTCCCAGCTCGGCGTGCCGCTGGACGCCATCGTCGCCCAATTGAATGCGCAGAACACGGTGGAGTCGACCGGCGTGCTGGTCACGCCGACCGACAATCTGCAGGTGCGGGTGTCGGGCGCCATTGCCAACATGCAGCAGCTGGAAAAACTGGAATTGCGCGCCAACGGCGTGCCCTTCCGCCTTGGCGACTTCGCCACCATACGGCGCGACTACCGCGACCCGCCGCAGGACAAAATGCGCTTCAATGGCCGCGACGTGATCGGCCTGGGCGTATCGATGGAGAAGGGTGGCGACATCATTGCGCTGGGCCACAACCTGCAGCAGGCCGCCGCCGAGATCCGCGCCAAGCTGCCGGTGGGCATCGAGCTGCAACAAGTGGCGGACCAGCCGCGCGCGGTGTCGGCTTCGGTCAACGAATTCCTGCATGTGCTGACCGAAGCGGTGCTGATCGTGCTGGCGGTGAGCTTCATTTCGCTCGGCCTGCATACGCGTCCGCTGCGGGTGGACATGCGGCCTGGCCTGGTGGTGGCGCTCACCATACCGCTGGTGCTGGCGGTGACCTTCCTGTTCATGAACATCTTTTCCATCGATCTGCACAAGATCTCGCTGGGCGCGCTGATCATTGCGCTCGGCCTGCTGGTGGACGACGCCATCATCGCGGTGGAAATGATGGTGCGCAAAATGGAAGAAGGGCTGTCGCGCATGGAGGCCGCCACCTTCGCCTATACCTCGACCGCGATGCCGATGCTGACCGGCACCCTGATCACGGCTTCCGGATTCCTGCCGATCGGCCTGGCCAAATCGGCGGCTGGCGAATACACCTTCTCGATGTTCTCGGTGAATGCGCTGGCGCTGATCATTTCCTGGTTCGCGGCGGTGTTGTTCACGCCTTACATCGGCTACCGGCTGCTGAAAGTGAAACCGCGCGGCGGCGCCGACGGCCATCATGAATTGTTCGACACGCCCTTCTACACGCGCTTTCGGCGCGTGGTGAACTGGTGCGTCACCTGGCGCAAGACCACCATCGCCCTCACCATGCTGGTGTTCGCGCTGGGTGTGTTGGGTTTTCGCTTCATCGAGCAGCAATTCTTTCCCGATTCCAGCCGGCCGGAATTGATGGTGGAAATGTGGCTGCCCGAAGGCAGCTCCTTCCAGGCCACTGAAGCGCAGGTCAAGAAATTCGAAGCCTGGCTGGGCCGGCAAAAGGGTGTGGAAAGCGTGACCAGTTACGTCGGCACCGGCAGTCCGCGCTTCTTCCTGCCGCTGGACCAGATTTTCCCGCAGACGAACGTGGCGCAAATGGTGGTGCTGCCGGTCGACGCGCATGCGCGCGAGGCGCTGCGCCTGAAAATCACCGACTTGTTCAAGCAGGATTTCCCCGAGGTGCGCGGACGCGTGAAGCTGCTGCCCAATGGGCCGCCGGTACCCTACCCGGTACAGTTCCGCGTGCAGGGCAGCGATGTGGCCCGCGTGCGCGCCATCGCCGACCAGGTGAAGGAAATCATGCGCGCCAATCCCAACACGGTGGGCGTGAACGACAACTGGAATGAATCGGTCAAGGTGTTGCGGCTGGACCTGGACCAGGACCGCATGCGCGCGCTTGGCATCACCACCCAGACGGTGATGCGGGCGGCGAACACCATCCTTACCGGCACCACGGTCGGCCAGTTCCGCGAAAAGGACAAGCTGATCGACATCGTCATGCGCCAGCCGGCCAATGAGCGCGACACCATCGAAGTGCTGGAGAACCTCAACCTGCCGACTGCCAGCGGACGGCCGGTGACCATCTCGCAGGTGGCGCGCGCCCATTTCACCTGGGAGCCGGGCGTGGTCTGGCGCCAGGGGCGCGATTGGGCCATCACGGTCCAGTCCGATGTGGTCGATGGCATCCAGGGGCCGACCGTGTCCTCGCAACTCGACCCGCAACTGGACAAGCTCAGGAAAGCCCTGCCTGCGGGTTACCGGATCGAGTTGGCTGGCGCCGCGGCCGACAGCGGCAAGGCGCAGGATTCCATCGCCGCCAATGTGCCGCTGGTGATTTTCATCATCTTCACCTTGCTGATGCTGCAACTGCACAGCTTTTCGCGCTCGATCCTGGTGTTCCTGACCGGCCCCCTGGGGATTGCCGGCGCGGCCCTGGCCTTGTTGCTCTTGCAGCGGCCGTTCGGGTTCGTGGCGCAGTTGGGCGTGATTGCGCTGTTCGGCATGATCATCCGCAACTCGGTGATCCTGATCGACCAGATCGAGCAGGACATCGCCGCCGGCGCCGAAGCCTGGAATGCGGTGGTGGAGTCCGCGGTGCGGCGTTGCCGTCCCATCATGCTGACCGCGGCGGCGGCGGTGCTGGCCATGATTCCGCTGTCGCGCTCGGTGTTCTGGGGACCGATGGCGGTGGCCATCATGGGCGGCCTGATCGTGGCCACCGGCTTGACGCTGCTGTTCCTGCCGGCACTGTATGCCGCCTGGTTCCGGGTCAAGCCGCCGAAAGGAGAAACCCAGGTCTTGCCGATATGAAGCGGGCCCGGGCCCGGCGCGCGATTGCCCCGTGATTGTCTTGTATTAACGCGCTGGTTCCGGCCACCAAAAATCCGCTAGAATGCCGGGTTGAAGTCGAACAGCTCATAAAGGCATTGCCTCGATGGGCTCAGCAGGGCGACCGATTCACTTCTCATGGTCGCCCTTTGCTTTTGCATCGCTTCTTCGTGCCGCACGGACTTTTTTCCCTGCGCGGGCGGCGATGCAGGGCATGCGGCACAAGACAGTATGGCCGCGAGGATGGCGAAATTGGTAGACGCACCAGGTTTAGGTCCTGACGCCAGCAATGGTGTGGGGGTTCGAGTCCCCCTCCTCGCACCACGGGAATAATCAACTATTTGGACTAAGAACATGGCAACTGCTGTCGAAACCCTGGAAAAACTCGAACGTCGCATCGTCCTCAGCGTTCCGGTGCAAGAAGTGCGCGCCGAAGTCGAGAAGGAACTGAAGAAACGCGCCAAGACCGCGCGCGCTCCCGGCTTCCGTCCCGGCAAAGTGCCGATGAAAATGGTGGAGCAGCAGCACGGCTACCAGGTCGAGTCCGCGGTGTTGAACGACAAAGTTGGCCAGGCCTTCAACGCTGCCGCCACTGAAAACAATCTGCGCGTGGCCGGCATGCCGAAGATCGAGCAGAAGGAAGGCGCCGACAACGCCGACGTCCTGCAGTTTTCCGCCACCTTCGAGGTCTATCCCGAAGTGAAGATCGGCGACCTGGCCGGCGCCGAAGTCGAAAAAGTCACCGGCGCGGTGAGCGACGCCGAAGTCGACAAGACCATCGACATCCTGCGCAAGCAGCGCGTGCACTACCACAAGAAAGGCGAGCACAGCGAACACGGCGATGGCGGCGGCAATGTCACCGCGCAGAATGGCGATCGCGTGACCGTCGACTTCGTCGGCAAGATCGATGGCGTTGAATTCCAGGGCGGCAAGGCCGACGACTATGCCTTCGTGCTGGGCGAAGGCCGCATGCTGCCGGAATTCGAAACCGCCGTGCTGGGCTTGAAAGTGGGCGAATCCAAGACTTTCCCGCTGCCTTTCCCCGAGGACTATCACGGCAAGGACGTGGCCGGCAAAACCGCCGAGTTCACCATCACCGTCAAGAATATCGAGTGGGCGCATCTGCCCGAGGTGGACGCTGAATTCGCGCGCTCGCTGGGCATTGCAGATGGCGATCTCGACAAGATGCGCGCCGACATCCGCAACAACCTGGAGCGCGAAGTCAAGAACCGCATCAAGCAAAAGAACAAGGACGCCGTGATGGACGCCTTGCTCAAGGTGTCGGAACTGGACGTGCCCAAGGCGCTGGTCGAAGACGATATCGACCGCCTGTCCGAAATGACCCGCCAGGACATGGCCCAGCGTGGCATGAATGTCAAGGACATGCCTTTCCCGCGCGAGCTGTTCAACGCCCAGGCCGAACGTCGCGTCAAACTGGGTCTGATCCTGGCCGAGATCGTCAAGGCCAATAACCTGCAGGCCACGCCCGAGCAGGTCAAGGCCCAGGTAGACGAATTTGCGCAAAGTTACGAAGACCCGAAAGAAGTCGTGAAATACTATTTCGGAGACCGTCGTCGCCTGGCCGAAGTCGAGGCCCTTGTTTTGGAAGAAAACGTCGTCAACTACGTTCTCGGCAAAGCCAAGCTGACCGAAAAGGCGCTGGGCTTCGACGAATTGATGGGCAACCAGCAGCAGGGTTGAGGACAGGCCTAGCGGCCAAGTTCAAACCCGGCTGAAACCAGGAACAGGAAAAGCACATGACCTCCAGCATCCTCCACACTGTTCAAAACGGCGCGCTCGATACCCAGGCACTGGGCATGGTGCCGATGGTGATCGAGCAAAGCGGACGCGGCGAGCGGGCGTATGACATTTATTCGCGTCTGCTCAAGGAGCGCGTGATCTTCTTGGTGGGGCCGGTGAACGACCACGCCGCCAACCTGATCGTGGCGCAGCTCCTGTTCCTGGAAAGCGAAAATCCGGACAAGGACATTTCGCTCTACATCAATTCGCCCGGCGGTTCGGTTTCGGCTGGCATGGCCATCTACGACACCATGCAATTCATCAAGCCGGACGTTTCCACCCTGTGCACCGGCCTGGCGGCTTCGATGGGCGCCTTCCTGCTGGCCGCGGGCGCCAAGGGCAAGCGTTTTTCCTTGCCCAATTCGCGCATCATGATTCACCAGCCGCTGGGTGGCGCGCAGGGTCAGGCGGCCGACATTGAAATCCAGGCGCGTGAGATTTTGTATCTGCGTGAACGCTTGAACCAGATCCTGGCCGACAAGACCGGACGCTCCATCGAGCAGATCGCCCGTGACACCGACCGTGACAACTTCATGTCGGCGGAACAGGCCCAGGAATACCGCATGATTGACAAGGTGCTTACCAATCGGGCGTAAGCAAAGAC
>JAEVZY010000096.1 GCA_023392035.1 Pseudomonadota bacterium
CGCTATGACAGCCATTCATCTAGGCCTGCGGTTACCCGCAGGCTCGAGCTTCCTACCCGCACGCTCCGCGGGCAACATCATCGCGTGCCTATTTGGAATTGCTCCAGGTGGAGGTTACCGCGTTTCACCCTTCGTAACGGCTTCTCGCCGTCCCGAAGACTCGTCTCTGTGGCCCTGTTCCGCGCCTTGGGTCTTGCGACTTTCGACGGACGGCCGTTAGCCGTCACCCTGCCCTGTGGAGTCCGGACCTTCCTCCCGCTTTGCACTTGCGTGCGCCGCCGGCGGCTGTCTGGCTTGCTTCAGGCGGCATTGTACCTTCAGATGCCGCGCGCCCCACGCAAACGCGTCACACCGGGCGCTTCTTCCACTGCGTCGCCGCCGCCATCCATCACGGCCAGTTTCATCGGCGTCGGCCGGCCCATGCGGTACACCACGTCCAGCGCCAGTCCGGGCTGCACGCGCCGGCTGGCCAGCAGTATCGTCAGTTGGCCCTTCAAACCGTTCAAGGCATTCACCAGGCGCTGGCTCCACTCCTGGCAGCATTCGGAGAACGCCTCGTCCAGTACCAGGATATCCGGATCGCGCAGCAAGGCGCGCGCCAGGCTGATGCACTGGCGCTGCCCCGGACTCAATGCCTTGCCGCGTTCGCCGATGTCGGTGTCATAAGCGGCGGGAAGCGACATCACCAGGTCGTGCACGCCGGCCCGCTGGCAGGCGCGCATGATGCGGTTGAAGTCGGCCATGGGGTCGGCCATCATCAGGTTGCCCACCACCGAGCCGCCGAACAACATGGGTTCGCGCGACACCACCGCCACCCGCGCCTCCTGCAATCGACCGCGCAAGTCCTTGCGGCCGCAGGCCACGATCACGCCGCGCGTCGGTTGATTCAGGCCCTGGATCAATTGCATCAGGGTGCTCTTGCCGCTGCCGCGCGGACCGACAAAGCACACCATCTCGCCGGCACAAAGCTTGAGGTTCAGGTTGGCAAATACCGCCGGCACGCGTTGGGAATAGCGAAAGCTCAGATCGCTGATGCATACCGTCCCGGGCGCCAGTGGCGAGCGCGGGTCGCCCAGCAGGCCGCGGCGGCGGATATGCCCCAACCAGTTTGGGACGACATAGAAGTTACGCCCGCCTTTGGCAATGGTGTCGTCGCGCATGCTTGTCTCTTCCTGTGGGTTGATCCGCCTGGGAATCCGGCAGATTGGCACCGACGGTAACGAAAAACGCGCGCGAGCAACTCCCATATTTATGGTAGTTCTGCGAAGTATTAGAAGAACTTTTCTGCCAATCATCCGCTCATCAATTCTTTGAGCGGTGATTGGCTAAAAACGCTTGAGCCGAACTAGCTGAACTGGCTGAAGTCCGGCTTGCGCTTCTGCAAAAAGGCGCTGAAAGCTTCCTTGGCTTCGGGCGACTGCAGCATGGCACCAAAATGCCGGCCTTCTTCCGCCATGGCGGCGGCCATGGCACTCGCTTGCGGCGCCTTCAGCAAGCGCTTGGTGGTGCGCAATGAAGCGGCCGGCAGCGCCGCCAGTTGCTGCGCGCGCTGCATGGCGTAGTCGAGCAAGCCCTCGGGCGGCATCAGCGTGTTGACCAGTCCCATCGCTTGCGCTTCTTCGGCGCCGAAGGCTTCGCCGAACAGCAGCTTTTCCGAAGCGCGGTGAAAGCCGGCCATCTGCACCAGCAGCAGGCTGGAAGCGAATTCCGGGCACAGCCCAAGCTGGGTGAAGGGCATGGAAAAGCGCGCGTTCGGCGCCGCATACACCACATCGCAATGCAAGAGCATGGTGCTGCCTATGCCCACCGCGGGACCGGCCACGGCGGCCAGCACCGGTTTGCTGGCCGATGACAGCCGGCGCATGAACTGATACACCGGGCTGTCTTCGCCGCTGGGCGGGTTCTGCAGGAAGTCTTCCAGGTCGTTGCCGGCGGTGAAGACCTCGGCACTGCCCTGGATCAGGATGACGCGGGTGGCGCCGTCGCTTTCGGCCTCGGCAATGGCGTCGGCCATCTGCTGGTACATGGCGGCGGTGATGGCGTTTTTCTTTTCCGCGCGCGCAAAGGCGATGACCATGACGCCATTGGCCTTGCTGGTGCTGATGCTCATGCCGGGTCTCCTCCGGTTTGTTTTTGTCAGACGCGCTCGAAGATGCCGGCCGCGCCCATGCCGGTGCCCACGCACATGGTCACCATGCCGTACTTCAGGTTGCGCCGCCGCAGTCCGTGGATGGTGGTGGCGGAACGAATCGCCCCGGTTGCGCCCAGCGGATGGCCAAGCGCAATCGCGCCGCCCAGCGGGTTGACCTTGGCCGGGTCGAGCTGCAAGTCCTGCATCACCGCCAGCGCCTGGGCGGCGAAGGCTTCGTTCAACTCGATCCAGTCCATCTGGTCTTGCGTCAGGCCGGCGGCACGCAAGGCGGCGGGAATCGCTTCCTTCGGTCCGATGCCCATGATTTCCGGCGGCACGCCGCGCACCGCGAAGGAAACAAAGCGCGCCAGCGGCGTCAGGTTGAATTCCTTGAGAATGCGGTCCGACACCAATATCAGCGCGCCGGCGCCGTCCGAAGTCTGCGAGCTGTTGCCGGCGGTGACCGTGCCCTTGGCGGCAAACACCGGCTTCAATTTTGCCAGCGCGTCCAGGCTGGTGTCGGCGCGCGGACCTTCGTCTTCGGTGGCGTTGCGGGTCAGGATCTTCACTTCGCCGCTGGACAGATCGGGGAATTTCTCCACGATCTCGAAGGGCGTGATCTCTTCCGCCTTCTCGCCGCTTTGCTGGGCCGCGATCGCCTTTTGATGCGAAGCCAGGGCGAAGGCATCCTGCGCTTCGCGGCTGATCTTCCACTGCTGCGCCACCTTCTCGGCAGTCAGGCCCATGCCATAGGCCATGCCGATGTTTTCATCCTTGAAGATGCCCATGTTCATGGAGGGATGGTGGCCCATCATCGGCACCATCGACATCGATTCGGCGCCGGCGGCAATCATCACATCGGCTTCGCCAACGCGGATGCGGTCGGCCGCCATGGCCACCGCCGTCAGGCCGGAGGCGCAATAGCGGTTGATGGTGACGCCGCCCACGCTCTTGGGCAGGCCGGCCAGCAGCACCGCCATGCGCGCCATGTTCAAGCCCTGCTCGGCTTCCGGGAAGGAACAGCCGACGATGGCGTCTTCAATCCGCGCCGGGTCCAGGTTGGGCACCTGGGCCACGGCGGACTGGATGGCGCGCACCAGCAGGTCATCCGGACGCACGTTCTTGAACATGCCGCGCGGCGCCTTGCCGATCGGGGTACGGGTGGCGGCGACGATCCAGGCGTCTTGCAATTGTTTGCTCATATCTGTTCTCCTGTTGCCGCTCAGTTGCGAACCGGCTTGCCGGTCTGCATCATGCCCATGATGCGTTCCTGGGTCTTGGGATGGTTCAGCAGCTCCATGAAGCCGCGCCGCTCGAGGTCGAGCAGCCATTGCTCGGACACCAGGCTGCCCGGCTCGATATCGCCGCCGGAAACCACGCCGGCGATCATGCTGCCCAGCTTGTAGTCGTGGGCCGAAATAAAGCCGCCATCGCGCAGGTTCACCAGTTGCGCGGTGATGGTGGCCATGCCGTAGCGGCCCGTCACCGGAACCAGCTGCGGCAGCGGCGCGCGGTAGCCGGCGTCGAACATGGCGCGCGCCTGGCTCTTGGCCACGTACAGCAATTCATGCGGATTGAAGACGATGATGTCGTCCGCCTTCAGGTAACCCATCTGCTGCGCTTCCAGCGCCGACTTCGAAACGTTCGCCATGGCGGCATTGGTGAAGCCGGTCTTCAGGAACTGCAGGATGTCGTTGCCCTTGGCTTCATTGGCCGCGCGCAGCGCGGCTTCCTTCAGGCCGCCGCCGGCCGGAATCAAGCCCACGCCCACTTCCACCAGACCCATATAGGATTCCAGCGCCGCCACCCGGCGCGCGGCATGCAAGGCCAGTTCGCAACCGCCGCCCAGGGCCAGGCCGGCCACCGCCGCCACCACCGGCACACGAGCGTATTTCAGCGCCTGGTGCGCCTGCTGCAGACGGGCCACTTCCGGCTCGATCGCCTTGACGCCGCCGGACATGAAGACCGGCAGCATGGCCTGCAGATCGGCGCCGGCCGAGAAGGCGCCGCCTTCGGCCGCATCGGCATTCCAGATCACCAGGCCCTTGTAATTGGCCTCGGCTTCGGCGATGGCACGCGCCAGGCCGTCGATTACGCCCGGGCCGATCACATGCATCTTGGTTTTCAGCGAGAGGATCAGCACCTCATCGTTCTGATGCCAGACGCGCACCGATTCGTCTTCATGCAAAGTGGTGCCGCCGGTCTTGCCGTCGGCCGTGCCTTCGCCCAGCACCGGCGCGCGGAAAGCCTGGCGCTGGTAGACCGGCAGCTCGGAACGTCCAACATAAGTCCTGCGCTTTGCCGACCATGAACCGGCCGGCGTATGCACGCCTTCGCGGCCATCGAAGACCCAGTCCGGCAGCGGCGCCTTGGACAGTGCGCGACCTGCCTCGATGTCTTCCTTGACCCAGGTCGCCACCTGCTGCCAGCCGGCGGCCTGCCAGTTTTCGAACGGTCCCATGCTCCAGCCGAAGCCCCAGCGCAAGGCAAGGTCGATATCGCGCGCGCTATCGGCAATGTGCTCCAGGTGCACGGCGATGTAGTGGAAGCCATCGCGGAAGATGGACCACAGGAACTGCGCCTGCGGATTGGTGGAATCGTGCAGCGCCTTCATGCGCTTGGCCGGATCCTTTTCCTTGAGGATGCGGCCGATGATGTCATCCGCCTTCTTGCCGCCGGCAACGTAATCGCCCTTCTCGGCATCGATGCGCAGGATATCCTTGCCCACCTTCTTGTAGAAACCGGCGCCGGCTTTCTGGCCCAATGCGCCGGCCGCAATCAATTTTTCGAGCAACGGCGGCGTGCTGTACACCTCGTAGAAGGGATCGTCCTTCAGGTTGTCCTGCATGGTGCGGATCACATGGCCCATGGTATCCAGGCCCACCACGTCGGCGGTGCGGAAGGTGCCGGACTTGGCGCGTCCCAGACGGGCGCCGGTCAGGTCATCCACCACATCCACCGACAATCCGAATTTCTGCGCCTCGTGAATGGTGGCCAGCATGCCGAAGATGCCGACCCGGTTGGCGATGAAGTTGGGCGTGTCGATCGCCCGCACCACGCCCTTGCCGAGCGTGCTGGTCAAGAAGCCTTCCAACTGGTCCAGGATCTGCGGCTGGGTATCGGGCGTGGGAATCAATTCCACCAGGTGCATGTAGCGCGGCGGATTGAAGAAGTGCACGCCGCAAAAGCGCGGCTTGAGTTCGGCCGGCAAACCTTCGGCCAGCTTGGTGATCGAAAGCCCCGAGGTGTTGGAAGCAAAGATCGCATTGGGCGCGATATGCGGCGCGACCTTCTTGTACAAGTCGTGCTTCCAGTCCATGCGCTCGGCAATGGCTTCGATGATCAGGTCGCAGGACGCCAGCTCGGCCAGGTTGTCTTCATAGTTGGCGGGCGTGATCAGGGCCGCGTCTTCGCGCCGGCCCAGCGGCGCGGGATTCAGCTTCTTCAGGTTTTCGATGGCGCGTTCGACGATGCCATTCTTCTTGCCGTCCTTGGCCGGCAAGTCGAACAGCATCACCGGCACGCGGGCATTGACGCAGTGGGCGGCGATCTGCGCACCCATCACGCCGGCGCCGAGCACGGCGACTTTGCGGACGATGAAATTCGGCATGGGTTTCCTCTGTCAGGTCAGACGGTTCACGGGGCTGTTCACAGCAGATCGGCGTCCAGCGCCATCAGCACCGCCGAGCCGGAACGCGCCTGGCGGATCAGCATCGCGGTTTCCGGCAACAGGCGGGCGAAGTAGAAACGCGCGGTGCCCAGCTTGGCCTTGTAGAAATCGTCGCCGCTATCCTGCTTGGCCAGCGCCACCTTGGCCATGCGGGCAAAGAAATAGGCAAACACCAGGTGCCCGAGCACGCGCAGGTAGGGCACGGCGGCGGCGCCCACTTCATCCTGGTTCTGGAACGCCTTCATGCCGATTTCCATGGTCAACTTGGTGACTTTCTCGCCCAGGTCGGCCAGCGGCGTGACGAACTCGGACATGGCTTCATCCAGGCCGTTCTCTTCGACGAAGCTTTTCACCTGTTCTCCGAACTGCTTGAGCTTGGCGCCGTTGTCCATCAGGATCTTGCGGCCCAACAGATCCAGCGACTGCACGGTGTTGGTGCCCTCGTAAATCATGTTGATGCGGGCATCGCGCACATATTGCTCCATGCTCCATTCGGCGATATAGCCGTGGCCGCCGTAGACCTGCATCGCTTCCGAGGTGGCGATCCAGCCGTTGTCGGTCAGGAAGGCCTTGACGATGGGCGTCAACAACGCCACCTGGTCGGCCGCTTCCTTGCGCACTTCTTCATCCGGATGGTTCAACTCGCGATCGATCATGAGCGCGATATAGGAGGTGAAAGCGCGTCCGCCCTCGGCATAGGCGCGCGCGGTCAGCAGCATGCGCCGCACGTCGGGATGAACGATGATGGGATCGGCCGGCTTGTCGGGCGCCTTGACGCCGGACAGGCTGCGCATCTGCAGGCGCTCCTTGGCATACACCAGCGCGTTCTGATAAGCCACTTCAGTCAGGCCGAGCGACTGCATGCCCACGCCGAGACGGGCGGCATTCATCATCACGAACATCGCGTTCAAGCCCTTGTTGGGCTCGCCGATCAGCCAGCCCTGGGCGCCGTCCAGGTTCAACTGGCAAGTGGAATTGCCGTGGATGCCCATCTTCTCTTCGATGGCGCCGCAGAAGATGCCGTTGCGCGCGCCCAGGCTGCCGTCCGCATTGGGCAGGAACTTGGGCACCAGGAACAGCGAAATGCCGCGCGTGCCGCTGGGCGCATCGGGCAGGCGCGCCAGCACCAGGTGCACGATATTGGCCGCCATGTCATGTTCGCCGGCCGAGATGAAGATCTTGCCGCCCGTGATGCTGTAGCGGCCATCGGCCTGCGGCTCGGCCTTGGTGCGCAGCAGGCCGAGGTCGGTGCCGCAATGCGGCTCGGTCAGGCACATGGTGCCGGTCCATTCGCCCGACACCAGCTTGGGAAGGTAGAGCGCCTTCTGCTCCGGCGTGCCATGCGCGTGCAGGCATTCATAGGCGCCGTGCGAGAGGCCGGGATACATGGTCCAGGCCTGGTTGGCCGAATTGAGCATTTCGTAGAAGGCGTTGTTGACCACCAGCGGCAAGCCCTGGCCACCGAATTCCGGATCGCAGGAGAGCGCCGGCCAGCCGGCTTCCACATATTGCTTGTACGCTTCGGCGAAACCCTTGGGGGTTTTCACTTCATGGGTTTCGCGGTCCAGGTGGCAGCCTTCGCGATCGCCGCTGTGGTTGAGCGGGAAAATCACTTGCGAGGTGAACTTGCCGCCCTCTTCCAGCACCTGGTTGATGATCTCGGCATCGATCTCGGCGTGCTTGGGCAATTGCTTCAATTCCTCGCCCACGTTCAGCAATTCGTGCATCACGAACTGCATGTCCCGCAGCGGGGGGATGTACTGGCCCATGAACTTCTCCTTGTTTCCGTATGGTTTTCAGGCAGTCGCCTTGCGCGCTGCCGCTTTGCTTGTCGGTTTGCTTGCTGCCTTGCTGCTGGCCTTGCCGGTCTGCGGGCGCGGCTCTACCGCCATCTGCACCTGGTTGCGGTAATCCCGCATCAGCCGATCGAATCCCTGCACCGCCCGCTCCACGCTGCCCGGCCGCTGGATGAAGCGGGCATCGTGATGCAGGGCCAGCACCAGGCCATACATTTCATACACCACCTGCTGGGCATCGGTCTCCGCTTTCAGATGCCCCATCTCGATGGCTTGCGTCACGCAGCGCTGCAAGGCGCTTTGCCAGGCGCGCACCATGCTCACCAATTCCTCGCGGATGGCGCCGGGACGGTCGTCGTATTCGACCGCACCGCTAATGTAAATGCATCCGGAAGCAATCTCGACGCTCACACGTTTGATCCAGCGCGCAAACATGGCCTCCAGCCGCGGCAATCCACGTTCGGCCTGCAGGCTGGGATAAAACACTTCGCGCTCGAAAATCTGGTGATACAGCTTGAGCACTTCAATCTGCAGATCGGTGCGCGAACCAAAGTGCGCAAACACACCGGATTTGCTCATGTTCATCTTGTCCGCCAACAGGCCGATGGTCAGGCCTTCCAGGCCATCGCGGCTGGCAAGGCTCAAGGCCACATCGAGAATGGCGGCGCGGGTCAGCTCACCCTTGCGCAGATACTTGGGATTGGTGTCGGTCATGGCAGGCGTGCGAACGTTCGTACTATTATTCACCACCCCGCGACAGCACAAGGACAGATTTAGAGCGGGGAGTCTAGGAGCCCGCGCGACAGAAGAATGCCTTCGGCCGCGTAGTTTCCCGGGTGCGACCGGCCAAGCGCCGGCGAGGGCTTATTAGAGCGCGAATCGCCCGAAATTGCAGTCCTGCAGCGCAACATGCGCGCCATGCTGCGCGTCGCACGGCGGATGCTCCGAACGTGTTCCATGCGGCAATCAGCCGCGGTCCAGCAGGCGCCGGTCGCGCTTGGTCGGACGGCCGCGGATGCTGTTGGCCGGCTCCTGATAGTAGCGCCGCTCCTGCGCGGCCTGTTCGCGCGCCAGGCGGCTGGCTTCGGTTTCCTCGTACAGGCCCTGGGCCACGCTGGCCGGACCGCGCTTGTCGGCCAGGGCCACGACCCGCAATTCATACGTGCCGCTTTCATTTTCGACGCGCAACATGTCGCCCGGCTTGATATTGCGCGCCGGCTTGATGCGTTCGTCATGCAGCTTGACGCGGCCGCCTTCCACCGCGTCGGTGGCCAGCGAGCGGGTCTTGAAGAAGCGCGCGGCCCACAGCCATTTGTCTATCCTGACGTTATCCATCGCACTATCGAATCTTCAGTTGAATTCACCCAGCGTAATCACCCGCATCACGGTGCGGTAGAGCAAAAAGGCGGCGTCGTGCGAAAGGCGCTGCAGCCAGGGCCGGCCCTCGAATTCCTGCAGGTGCACCGGCACGCCTTCGGCCACCCCGCTCAGTATGTGCGCGCGCAAATCGGCCGTGAATTGCGCATCCCTGACCAGCACATTGGCTTCCTGGTTGACGAACAGCGACAGCCCGTCATAGTTGCTCGATCCCACCGTCGCCCAGTCGTCATCCACCACCGCCACCTTGCCGTGCAATTCGGTCTTGCGGTATTCGACGATGTGAACGCCGGCGCGCAAGAGCTTGGGGTAATAGGACTGCGCCACCGCGTCCTGCATGGGAAATTCGCCCACGCCCAGCAAAAGGGTGACCTTGACCCCGCGCAAGGCGGCTGCTTCCAGTGCCCGCCGCAATTTGCGGCCAGGCGCGAAATAGGGCGTTACCACCAGCGCTTCGTGCCGCGCCCGGCCCAGGGCCTGCAGATAGGCGCGCTGGATGGTCAGGCGATTGCGGAAATTGTCGCGTATCACCAGCGCCGCCAGCGCCGGCTCGGTGCCGGCCGTGCCGTGCGTGCCACGCTCGCGCGCCAGCCTTTCCAGGCGTGAGACCAGCGGCAAGCGACCCAGGCGCGCCCATTGCAGGCGCATTTCATGCTCGATGGCCGGCGTCAGCGGACCTTCCACCCTGATCGCAAAATCCCAGCGCGGGGCCGCCAGCTGCACCTCGGGATGGCGGTCGTCGATCATGTCGTCGATGATGTTGAGCCCGCCCAGATAAGCCACACGACCATCCACCACGCACATCTTGCGATGCATGCGGGTCACGCCGCGCCGGAACCAGGGATTGAAATTGCGATGCTCGACACCCGCCGCGCGCAGATCGCGCTTGAGCTGGGCCGAGTGGACGCGGCCGGTGCCCAGCCAGTCGCTCACCACCCGCACTTTCACGCCGCGGCGGGCGGCGGCAGCCAGCGCATCACGCACCGCCAGACCGGTGGCATCCAGCGCAAAGATATAGGTTTCCAGCCAAACCTCGGACTCGGCTGCGGCGATTGCCGCCAGCAATTCCGGAAAATATTCTGCGCCACAATGCAGCAGCGTGATGCGATTGCCGGCAGACCAGATGACGGACCGCACTTAGGCTCGACCCGGTTTCAAGACCAGTCGCGCCACCAGCGGCGCGTGATCGGACAGGCGCGCCCAGCGCACGCCGTGCAATACCTGGGCCGATTCGATATCGAAACCGCGCGCGTAGATGCGATCCAGCTTGAGGAAAGGCATGGCGGCGGGAAAGGTACGTGCCGGCTGAATCTTGGGCCCGCGCCCGGCCAGGCGGCGCAAATAGGTGCCGAAACCCATGGATGAGAGATTGGCGTCGAACACCTCGCGCATGCCGCACTGCTGATACAGGGTTTCCGACAAGCGGTTTTCCCAATCGTTGAAATCGCCGGCGATGAGCACCGGCGCATCGGCCGGTGCGCGCGAGCTGACGGCTTCTACCAGCGCCTCGGTCTGGCGCTTGCGGCTGCCGGCGAACAGGCCCAGATGCACCACGAAGCAATGCACCTCACGTCCCTCCATCCCGACCACGCAGTGCAGGATGCCGCGCTTCTCATAAGCGTGGTCCGACACGTCCTGGTTGCTGTGGTGGATGATGGGAAAGTTGGACAGCAGCGCATTGCCATGATGGCCATGGTCATAGGCGGCGTTCATGCCGTACACCGCATGCTGGTTCTCGCCGCGCAGGTATTCATGCTGGGCCTGGCTTGGCCAGGTGGCGGCAAATTTCAGCGCCACCAGGTCATGCCGCCCCTGCACTTCCTGCAAGAACACGATGTCGGCCGCCAGCGAGGAAATGGCGTTCTTCAGCTCCTGGATGCGCGGCCGGCTGCCGATGGAGCTCAGTCCCTTGTGAATGTTGTAGGTGGCGATCGTCAGTTTCATGTGGCCTGTAGGGTTTGCTCGCGCGAGCGCTGCGGCAATTGCAGGATCGCTTCCGCATTGGATGGCGAAAAGCAGGCATCGGCCGCTTCCCGCCATGGCAGCCAGCGGTAGCGCAAATGTTCGCGCTCGGCCAGGGTGATGGCGATGCCCTCCGGCACCAGCAAGCCGAACACATGCTCGGTATTGCGCGTGACTCCGGGTGCATAGCGATGGCGCCAGACCGGATAGATTTCATAGATATTGGAAAGTTGCCAGTCCTGAAGATTGGCTTGCGGCACGGCAGTGCTGCCGACCTCGATGCCGGTTTCTTCCCACACTTCGCGCGCGGCGGTGGCGCACAAGTCTTCTTCCAGACTGTCTTTGGAACCGGTCACCGATTGCCAATAGCCGGGATGGTCGGCACGTTCAATCAGCAAGACTTGCAGATCGCTGGTGTGGATCACCACCAGCACCGATTCAGGAATTTTGTGGACAGGCATCATCGCGAGTTTCAGGCATGACGATCAACAATTATGCCCGGTTCCGGCGGCCGCCAGAATCCGCAAACGCTCAGCGCTTGATGCCTGCCGTTCAAGCAGGCTAAAGATCAGATTTCAGCGCTTGCCAGTTCCAGCCCGAAGACTCTGCAAACCACCCTCCATTGCTCAAGCAGAACGTTCACACAATCGGCGGACCTTCCATCGGGGCCGGTGAAAGCCGTGCGCAAGCTGTTGGATGCCAGGCGCTGCTCGTTCCATTGCTTGAGCGCGTTGGCAAGCGCCGGCCACAGATCTTCGCCATTGCGGCTGTGCCCAGGCAAGGCGCGCCGCGCCTCCAGGGTTTGCGCAAGCAGGCTTTGCAGGAGGTCCACCACCGGCCCGAAGAGACCCGCTTCCTTCAGATCGGCAGCCTGCTTTTCAGTCAGTGTGCTTTCGACATTGGGCTGGTTGGAAAACGCCTGCGTCAAGGCCGCCGCCAGCCTGGTCTGGAAATTCGCAAGCTCCTGATGAGCCGCGCCCCTCACGGCTTCAAGCTCTTCGCGCAAGATTCCCAACAGCCTGTCCTTCATGAGCTGGGATAGCGTGCTGTCGAGGATCTTCTTTTCCGCGGCTTGCGGTCCTGGCAGATTTGAAAGCAGACGGGCCAGTAAAAAGTCGCTTGGCCGCCCGTGGGCAGTGACGCCGAGCTGCACACACAGCTTGTAGGAATCGACCAGCCGGCTTTCCAGCAGCGAGGCCGTCAAGAAAAGCACATGGCTCTTGCCGGTGCATTGCGCGTGGCCGGCTTGCAGGCTCTCCACCCGGAACATCGAGAGGCCATATTGGCGCCATTCTCCAGCCGTCTGGCGCCATGCCAGAAATTCCCTGCTTGGTTCCACCCCGCAGTGCAGCGCTCGATGCTTGAGCAGGTCGCGGCCCAGGTCGTCCAGCCTTTCATGATTGCGAACCTGTGCGCGGGCGTCGATCCAAAGCAGGACTTCGATGGCGCCGTGACAGCCATTGAGCGCCGCCAGATCGAGTGGGGTGTGATCCGCATCGTTGGTGTCTTTCATTGCCGTGGTCATACCCCGATAGCGCCCCAGAATTTCTCTCTGGTCGTTGGCGGCGGCCAGCATCAGCGGCGTGTTGCCTTCAAGGTCACGCTCATGGAAAGGGGCGCCCGCTTTCTCCAGGGTTTCGGCGGCGGCTTCATGTCCGCCGGCGCAGGCATGGTGCAAGGCAGTTCTTTGATAGCGGTCCACCGCCTTCACGTCCGCCCCGTTTTTCAGCAGGTAGCCCAGCACTTCCCGAGCGCCGGCCTGGGCCGCCGCAATCAGCAAGGTGTTCAGGATCGGATCGGGTTGCGATGGCTTGCCGAGCGATTCATGCAGCAGCTGCAGGATCGCCGCATGCGGCAGCCGGGCCGCTTCGGTGAGAGCGGCCACATCAGGCACCAGGCCAGAGGACAACAGCTCGCGCACAGCTTGCTGGTCTTGCCCACGGATGGAATGGATCAGCAACGCAGTGGCTTGTGCCTGTTGCTTGTCGAGGCACACTCGCTTCAACTGCGGCTCGTCGAACTGTCGCGGGGCTTTGCGCTTGGTTCCCCGATTTTGCTGCTCGTCGTTGCGCGCCTCCCGGTTCTGTGTGTGCGGCTCGGGCTGAACGAGATTCTGCGTTTGGGTGATGTTGGTTGGCGCAGCACTTGTTCGTTGTACGCCAGTTGTAGTGGGTGCCCCTGCCGCATGGCTCATTGATTGTTCTCCCGGGAAAGTGAAAAACCCCCATTCGCCAAATGGCCAATGGGGGCTTTTTGTGTCGCCCGTTGCGGGCGATAGTTCCGGCGTTTGAGCGATCAGCTCTTCACGGCAGGCTCCGGATTGCGCAGGCGGATATGCAGTTCGCGCAACTGCTTTTCATCCACCGGCGAAGGTGCGTGCGTGAGCAAGTCTTGCGCGCGCTGGGTCTTGGGGAAGGCAATCACGTCGCGGATCGATTCAGCCCCGGTCATCATGGTGACGATGCGGTCCAGGCCGAAGGCCAGGCCGCCATGCGGCGGGGCGCCGTATTGCAGGGCATCCAGCAGGAAGCCGAATTTCTGGCGCGCTTCTTCGTCCTCGATCTTCAAGGCGCGGAACACCTTGCTCTGCACGTCGGCGCGATGGATACGCACCGAGCCGCCGCCCAGTTCCCAGCCGTTCAAGACCATGTCATAGGCTTGCGCCAGGGCGCGGCCGGGGTCGGTGGCGATGAAGTCTTCATGGCCGGCCTTGGGCGCGGTGAAGGGATGATGCAGGGCCACCCAGCGGTCTTCGCCTTCGTCGTATTCGAACATGGGGAAGTCCACCACCCACAGCGGACGCCATGCGTCGTCGAACAAACCGTTCTTGCGGCCGAAATCGCTGTGGCCGATTTTCACGCGCAAGGCGCCGATGGCATCGTTCACCACCTTGGCTTTGTCGGCGCCGAAGAAGATCAGGTCGCCATCCTGGGCGCCGGTCAGTTCGATCACTTTGGCCAGCGCATTGTCGTGCAGGTTCTTGACGATCGGCGACTGCAGGCCATCGCGGCCCTTGGCGACTTCATTGACCTTGATGTAGGCCAGGCCCTTGGCGCCATAAATGGCGACGAACTGGGTATAGGCATCGATTTCCGAGCGCGGCATGGCGCCGCCGCCGGGCACACGCAAGCCGACCACGCGGCCGCCTTCCATGTTGGCCGCGCCCGAGAAGACCTTGAAGTCGACATCCTTCATCACTTCGGTCAGCTCGGTGAACTCGAGCTTGACGCGCATGTCGGGCTTGTCGGAACCGTACAGGCCCATGGCGGTGGCGAAGTTCATCACCGGGAAAGGATTGGGCAGATCGACATCCAGATTGTTCTTGAAGACCTGGCGGATCATGTCTTCAAACAGGTCGCGGATTTCCTGCTCGTTCAGGAAGGAGGTCTCGCAATCGATCTGGGTGAATTCCGGCTGGCGGTCGGCGCGCAGGTCTTCGTCGCGGAAGCACTTGGTGATCTGGTAGTAGCGGTCGAAGTTGGCCACCATCAGCAACTGCTTGAACAACTGCGGCGACTGCGGCAGGGCGAAGAACTGGCCGGCGTTCACGCGCGAAGGCACCAGGTAGTCGCGCGCGCCTTCCGGGGTGGATTTGGTCAGCATCGGCGTTTCGATGTCGATGAAGCCTTTTTCGTCCAGGTACTTGCGCACGTCCATGGTGACCTTGTAGCGCAGCATCAGGTTCTTCTGCATCTGCGGACGGCGCAGGTCGAGCACGCGATGGGTCAGGCGGGTGGTCTCGGAAAGATTGTCGTCGTCCAGCTGGAAGGGCGGCGTCACCGACGGGTTCAGCACTTCCAGTTCCTGGCACAGCACTTCGATCTTGCCGGAGGTGAGGTTGGAATTGGCGGTGCCTTCCGGACGCAGGCGCACCAGGCCTTTGACGCGCAGGCAGAATTCATTGCGCACGGCTTCGGCGGCGGCGAACACATCGGCGCGATCCGGATCGCACACCACTTGCACCAGGCCTTCGCGGTCGCGCAGATCGACGAAGATCACGCCGCCGTGGTCGCGGCGGCGGTGCACCCAGCCGCACAGGCTGACGGTTTGACCCAGCAGCGCTTCGCTGACCAGGCCGCAATAGATTGTTCGCATAGACATGATGAATTCCAGTGACGTGTTCTTGTTCGTGACCCGACTGCTCAGCCTTCCAAAGCTTCCGCCTTGGCCGGGTCGATGATTTGGGTCTTGTCGAAATACTCGGGCGATACCACGCCCATGGAGACGATGTACTTCAGGGCTTGCTCGACCGTCATGTCGAGCTCGATGGCATCTTCAGCCGGCACCATCAGGAAGAAGCCGGAAGTGGGATTGGGCGTGGTCGGCACGTAGATGCTGAGGTACTCGCCATGCAGATGGTTGCGCACGTCGCCGCCCGGGATGCCGGTCAGGAAGGCAATGGTCCAGCTGCCGCGGCGAGGATATTCCACCAGTACCGCCTTGCGAAAGGCATTGCCGGAGGAGGAAAACAGCGTATCGGAAACCTGCTTGACGCCGGTGTAGATGGAATTCACGACCGGTATGCGCTTCAACAGCAGTTCCCAGGCGTGCACTACCTGCTTGCCGACGAAGTTATGGGTGGCCAGGCCCGTCAGGAAAATCACCAGCAAGGTCAGCAAAGTGCCCAGGCCAGGGAAGTTGAAGCCGATCAGCGCAGCCGGCCGCCAGCGTTCGGGCAGCAGCAACAGCGACTGGTCCATGGTGCCGATGATCAGGTTCACCACCCACAGCGTGATCGCCAGGGGAACCAGAACCAGAAGGCCCGTGATGAAAAATTTGCGCATGGCGTAAGTCCGGCGGAAAGTAAAAGTCGACCTGGGTAAAACTATGCAGCCTTTTCGCTGGAACCGGAACTGGAACTGGCGCTGGAGGCGGAACTGCTGCTGGCGCTGTCCGGGGAAGCACTGGGGCTGGAAGACGATGCGGCCGGCGCCTTCTGCGGGCCGTTCTTGTGGTCGGTCACATACCAGCCGGTGCCCTTCAGGTGGAAGCCGGCGGCGGTCAATTGCTTGGAGAAGCTTGGCTGATGGCACTCCGGGCATTCGACCAGGGCCGGATCGGAAAGCTTTTGCAGCACGTCCTTGGCAAAGCCGCACGACTGGCAACGATAAGCATAAATTGGCATTGTTGGACTCCCTGCGAAGCTCGACCAAAACCCTGAATTATAAAGGGTTTCGCTCAGGATTCGCCCATGACCGACGGTCGTTGCCGCTTCGGCATGCGGGGACAAAAACCGCCGGTCAATACGGGTAACGCAGGCTCAATACACGAGCACCACGCGCAGCAGGATCTGCACGGCGATCACACCGAAAATCAGGCCGATGCCGAAATAAATCAGGGTGGAAAGCAGGCGGTTGGTCTTTTTCTGCTCGTTCACCAGCTTTTGCAGCAATTGCTCCTGGCGCTTGCTGTCTTCCAGCTCGCGCGTGAGCACCTGGTGCGCCAGGCGCGGCAATTGCGGAATCAGCTTGCTGTAGCGCGGCGCTTCGGCGCGCAGGCGATCCATCAGGCCACGCCAGCCGACCTGGTCTTTCATCCAGCGCTCAAGGTAGGGCTTGGCGGTCTTCCAGAGATCGAGGTCGGGATCGAGCTGGCGGCCCAGGCCTTCGATATTGAGCAGGGTCTTTTGCAAGAGCACCAACTGCGGCTGCACCTCGACATTGAAGCGGCGCGAAGTCTGGAACAGGCGCAGCAGCACCTGGCCGAAGGAGATGTCGCGCAGGGGCCGGTCGAAAATCGGTTCGCAGCAGGCGCGCACCGCCGCCTCCAGTTCATCGACCCGCGTTTCGCGCGGCGCCCAGCCGGATTCGATATGGGCCTCGGCCACCCGCTTGTAATCGCGGCGGAAGAAGGCCAGGAAATTCTGCGACAGGTAATCCTTGTCGAAGTCGGTCAGGGTGCCGACGATGCCGAAGTCGAGCGCAATATAGCGGCCGAAGGTTTCCGGCTCGACCGACACCAGGATGTTCCCGGGATGCATGTCGGCGTGGAAGAAACCGTCGCGGAACACCTGGGTGAAGAAAATCTCCACACCGTCGCTGGAGAGTTTTTTCAGGTCCACGCCCTCGGCCAGCAGGCGGCTGGTCTGGGAAATCGGAATGCCGCGCATGCGTTCCATGACGATCACCGATTCCGAGCAATAGTCCCAGATCATTTCCGGAATCATCAGCAAGGTGGAATTGGCGAAGTTGCGCCGCAGCTGGCTGGCATTGGCCGCCTCGCGCATCAGGTCCAGTTCGTCATGCAGGTATTTGTCGAACTCGGCCACGACCGCCTGCGGCTTCAGGCGCTTGCCGTCGGCCCACCAGCATTCCACCCAGCCGGCGGCGATGCGCAGGAGCTCCATGTCTTCATCGATGGAGCGGCGCACGCCGGGCCGCAAGACCTTGACCGCCACTTCGGAACCATCGCGCAAAGTGGCAAAGTGCACCTGCGCGATCGAGGCCGAAGCCACCGGCTCCCGTTCGAAGGAGGCAAACAACTGGTCGGGATGGGCGCCCAGGGAACGGCGGATCTGCTCCACCGCCTGCTCGGAGGGAAAAGGCGGCACCCGGTCCTGCAGGCGCGCCAGCTCTTCGGCCACGTCCGGCGGCAGCAGGTCGCGGCGGGTGGACAGCACCTGGCCGAACTTGACGAAGATCGGGC
>JAEVZY010000134.1 GCA_023392035.1 Pseudomonadota bacterium
GCGCATTGCGCGTCACCTTGAGATTGTCGTAGTGGGTGTGGACTTTGGGCATGGCGGCTGTTGCGGCAAAGGCGAGCCGTGTAGTGATAGCACTTGCGCGGGGCCTGCTGGTTGCGCGCCGTCAACGATGCTGACGCTCAATGGAAATTTCGCGCTTCCAACACCAACGGCATGTCCCGCGCGCCGCGCAGCACCCGGCTGCGGGCCACTGAATTGATCTTGGCTTCGAAGGCGCGGTAGGTATTCATTGCGTCCAGGTGAAAGCCATGGCCGCGTGCCAGCCCGAGCAGGGCTTCATGGGTGATCAGGCAGGGGACCAGATTGTTTTCGATGCTGACGGTAAAGCGCACGCCTTCGGCCGAAAGCGTCGGCTCGGGCGCCCCGAAACCCATCGCCAATATGTCGTTTGCTCCCATCTGCATCCCCTCGTTTCGCTTCCCAGAGGCATTCATGGTAGGCGGCAAGTCGGCGCCGGTCTTGTGGAAAATCAACCGGCCGCCGACCTTCGAACGAGGGGCGCGAAAGCGTCAAATCGGGCTGAGCAAGGAACGGCCGGCGAACCAGGCGGCGACGTTGTCGGTCACCATTTTTGCCATCGCTTCGCGGGTGGAGCGTGTGCCCGAGCCCACATGCGGCTGCAGCACCACCTGGTCCATATCCATCAGCGCCTGCGGCACGCGCGGCTCTTCGACGAACACATCCAGTCCGGCGCCGGCGATCTTGCCTTCCTGCAGGGCAGCGATCAGGGCCGTTTCGTCCACGGTGCTGCCGCGCGAAATGTTGATGAGGTAAGAGTCCGGGCCGAGCGCGTCCAGCACCCGTGCATCGACGATTTTTTCGGTCTCCTTGCCGCCCGGGCAGGCCACCACCAGGATCTTGGCCCAGCGCGCCAGCTCGACCACATCGGCGAAGTAGCGGAAGTCGGTATCGCTTTTCTGGTTTCGGCTGTGATAGCCGATCTGCATGCCGAAGCCGGTGCCGCGGCGGGCAATCGCGCGGCCAATGCGGCCCAGGCCGATGATGCCCAGGTTTTCACCCCAGACCTTGTCCGACAAGGGGGCGGGTCCCGACAACCAGCGGCCGGCGCGCACATAGCGGTCATTGAATGCGGTGCGCCGTACCGTGGAGAGGATCAGTGTCCAGGTGGTGTCGGCCACGCATTCATTGAGCACTTCCGGCGTATTGGTGACCGTGATCCCGCGCGCCTTGGCGGCGTCGACTTCAATGCCGTCATAGCCGACGCCGAAACTGGCCAGCAGCTTGAGTTTGGGCAACGCATCCATTTCCCAGGCCTTCATGCCGCGCAAGCCGGAGGTGACGGCGACTTCGATGCGATCGGCGATGTCCTGCATGGCCTGTTTGGGATCGGCCGCCTGCCAGATACGGTGCACGGTGTATTTGTCGTCCAGTTCCGCCATGCCGGTGGCATGGATGGGGCTGATCAGTGCAATCTCGGGCTTCATCGGCGTCGGTTCTCCAAGTGTTGTGGAATGCGAGGGTGGACGAATATATCATTCGCTTCGTTCGCCGGCCGAGCGCCTACAGAACGCCTACAATCGGCCTCGCCTATCAACCCAACAAGAAAGTGAAAAGCATGGAGAACCGGAAAATCGCAGTCGTGACGGGCGCGGGCTCGGGCATAGGCAAGGCCGTGGCCTTGGCGCTGATGGAGGAGGGCTATCAGGTGGTGCTGAGCGGTCGCCGTCGTGAACCGTTGGAGGAAGTGGCCAGGCTCGGCGGCGCGCAGCGCGCCCTGGTCTGCCCCGCCGATGTGAGCAATCCCGATTCGGTGGCGGCCCTGTTCGCCGAGGTGAAAAAAAACTGCGGCAAGCTGGACCTGCTGTTCAACAACGCCGGCATCTTCAATCCGGGGGCTTCCATCGAGGACGTCGCCTTCGACCAGTGGAAGGCCGCGGTGGACATCAATCTGACCGGCGCTTTCCTGTGTACCCAGCAGGCCTTTCGCTTGATGAAGGAGCAGGACCCGCAGGGTGGACGCATCATCAACAATGGGTCGATTTCCGCCCACGCGCCACGGCCGTTTTCAGTCGGCTATACCGCCACCAAACACGCCATCACCGGATTGACCAAATCCACTTCGCTGGACGGCCGCCGCTACAACATCGCTTGCGGCCAGATCGATATCGGCAATGCTTCAACCGAGATGATGACCACCATCAAGAAGGGGGTGATCCAGGCCAATGGCAGCATCGAGGTAGAGCCCACCATGGACGTGCAACATGTGGCCAGGGCGGTGGTCTATATGGCCGGCTTGCCGCTCGAAGCCAATGTGCAGTTCATGACTGTGATGGCGACGAAAATGCCTTTTATCGGACGCGGATAAGCGGCGGCGGTCGCCGCCGCAGCGCTCAATCTTGCTCTGCCACCAGTTTGTTGGTGTGGCCCGCCAAGCCGCGTGTGGTCAGCTCGGCGACCGGACGCGCCTTTTGCTTGAGGCAATAGCCCTGCGTGTACACGCTGGCCAGTGTGAACTGCGATTTGGTCAGCATCTCGAGCTTGAGGCGCAATTGAAAGATGGTGACGCGAATATTGCTGCCCTCGGTCGACTTGCCGGTGGACTTGAACAATTGCACCAGATCCTTGATGGGAATGACGCTTCCCATCTGGTTCAGGAACAGTTCGGCCAGTGCGTACTCGGATGGGGTCAGATGTACCGTCTTGCCTTGGTAGGAAATCAGACGGGCCTCCGGCAGCAGGGTCAATGAACCGAAGCGCAGTTTGGTTTTGAGGATATTCTTGCGCCGCAGGGAGCTGACCACGCGGCGCACCAAGTCCGGAATCGCAAAGGGCATGCAAATCCAGTCGGATACGAAATCGGGAAAATCAGCCGAGTCTGCAAGCGAAGCATAGGACCGGAAAACCAAAATGACCGGTGACAGGACAATTGGTACGAACGGCGGATCTTTGATGAAGGCGATCTCACGCTTTTCCATTAACTGGATTTTTTCGATGAAGGTCGGGTCTTCTGCATCGATCAAAAGAACCGAGGGCATATCCGGATAACTCAGCAGATGCTCTGGTTTGATGCTTTCGGCCAGATGTACGATTTCATACTCGATAGGCTCGTTCTGCTGGGATAGCTTGGGAAAGGCTGCATGCAAAGAGTCGATTTCCCGAGACAGCGTGTTGAACAGCTCGACCCCGATAATCTTGAGATGGATCTTCATTCTGCACTCCCCGTGAGTTCGCTGTGCGCGGCACAGTAATACACATCGATTTTTGGCTGCTTTTGAAGCGATGATCTGGTTCGCTTCAATACGCGCTTATCGCCCGGGTCTTCGTCTTTCGAACTTATTAAGAACCCATGGCTAGCCATTGTTTTGGATTGTTAATTCTGAGCGGGAATAAAGTCAGCTTAACGATGACTGCTGACATTTACTGATGCTCTGCCGAGTCTCGCTGGATCATCCTTCCCTAACTTTGGCAAGCATTATTTCGCAGCAATTGGGTGGTCTAATTAATGTTTGGGCGTCCGTCGCTTCCCGTATTTTTGAGGCCGATTCAGGACTTCTGTCTGTCTTATGTCGCCTGAGAGCAATTTCTCCTTGAACATTGTCGTGGCCGAGCGTGACGCCGCTGTGCGCCGGCAAGCGGCAAGTCCGCTCGAGCGCGAGGGCTGGCAAGTCGAGACGGTGACCGACAGCCGTGGACTTTATCTGGCCCTGCTGGACAAGCCAGTCCATATTCTGGTCATCGGGCCCGACCTCCCCTCCGAAGGCGGCGTGGAAGTGATCAGGCAATTGCGTGGCCTGCGCGACAGCGCACGCATGGGTGTCATCATTTTGACCAAGCCAGGCTCGGCATTGGCCATTGAAGCGCTGCTGGCTGGCGCCGATGTCTGTATTGCGCGACCGCCGGATCCTGACGAACTCAAGGCTTATATACGCACGCTGGAGCGCCGGATCAGCCAAACCGCGAGCGATCATGTCCAGCAGCTATGGACCTATGTGCATAACGAGTGGAAGTTGATCTCGCCTTCTGGCGCCAACATCGTTCTGAGCCACCTTGAATCGTCTTTCGTCCACATGATCGCCCGCCAAGCCGGGCGGCCGGTCCGGCGGCGCGACATCATTGCGCAGGGCTTCGGTCAGGACCCGCTGCACTACGACAATCGGCGTCTTGAGGCGTTGGTCAGTCGGCTGCGCAAGAAGGTGCACCGCTGCTACCCACTGTCGCAACCAATCAAAGTGGTGCACTCCATCGGTTACGTTTTTACCGATGCGATCAAGTGCATAGAGTTGCCCCTCGACAAGTAATAGTTCCAGCTAAAAACTTGTCAAAAAGAAAATCTTGATCTTTCTCTAAACTTGTCGAATATTTAAGAACCTGGCGGCAACGAAAATCGCCCCGGAGTGCGAAATATAGAGAACCAAGCGGAGTTTGGCGTTACGCACAAGCCCGCGTACCTATTCTCAAAGACAGGGAGAGGCATTCCAGATGGAAATCACCGTTAAAGTACTTGGGGCCGGACTGTGCTCCGCAATCCGTGCCAACAAGGCTTCGTTGGACCATCATTTCCTCAAGCTTTCCAAATATGCCGATGTCATTGATGTCGTGATCGAGCAACTCGAAGAGCCGCTCAAGGCGAGCGACGTCATCGCGACTCCCGATCGGCCGACAGTTATCCTGGCGCATACCGAGACCCACCAGTTCCTCGATCATTTGCAGGGATTGGAGCGTCGCGAAATGCTCCTGGCCGGGGGGGACAACGCCGCCAATGTCTGCCCGGTCATCATGGTTTTTACGCCGGGCTCGCCTCTGAATGAGTTCAGGGAGTTTCCTGAACTGGTTTCCGACTGGTTTTTCATGCCCGTCGCACCGGCCGAGCTGGCGCGTCGCGTGCTTTATGCCCTGCGCCGCAAGAGCATCCTGAAGTCGCGCATGTGCTATGGGCCGATGACGCTCATTCCGGAGTCGCGAAGCATTTTGTTCGGTACCCGCAGCGCCACTCTCACCCGCAGCGAATTTGCGTTGGCCGAACTCTTTCTTACGCAGCTGGGGTCGGTCATTCCCACTTCCGATTTAGTGGCACTGTTCAAGTCCACCGGAAAATCCACCGAGGGCAGCAATATCCGGGTAACGGTGTTTCAGTTGAGGCTGAAGCTGGAAATGCTGACCAAGTCCCAATACACCCTGGTCAGCGTCTACAAGCAGGGTTATTGCATGAAGCAGAAGGTGCGTCCAACCGGCGTCGAAGACCGTCCGCGCACGCAATCCCAGGGTGCCTATCGGGTCGCTGCCGGCCTGCTCTGACATCGCAAGCTGGGCGGCAGGCGCGGCCGTCCACTGCCACTATCACTTCCCGTTCTCATTGGCGGGGCTGTAATCCTCTGAATCCGACTTCAATTCGGAACCCATTGGCCGCCAGTAACTTTGGATGCCGCTGGTTCATTTTGAGGCGCGCTCTTTCGCGGCTTTTTTCACACGACTTCATAGAGCGGTGAACCACTTTGGAGGCCGCGATCCTCATGCGAAACGACTTTGATTTGGCGCAAACTCGCCCAGATGCAACAGCGGTTTAATCCGCTTCAGACAGAAGGGTGTCGCGCTACGGTAAGGTCGCATTTCGAGCTGGTTGTCGTCTTTCCCAGTCTGTCATCCCCAAACTTGTTCAAGACTCGGGCGCTCCCCGATTGCATATATAGGAATTGCAATGGCAACTGGTACTGTTAAATGGTTCAACGATGCAAAGGGCTTTGGCTTCATTACGCCTGATGAAGGCGGCGAAGACTTGTTCGCCCACTTTTCGGCAATCCAGTCAAGCGGCTACAAGTCGCTGGCTGAAAACCAGCGGGTCTCGTTCGATGTGACGGTAGGGCCCAAAGGCAAGCAGGCGGCAAACATTCAACCGATCGCCTGAAAAAATCCCCGGCTCGTCCGGGGATTTTTTTTGCTTTGTCTTTATCTCTTTGCGGGCAATCCGGAGTCGCCGGCTTCGGCCCAATAGTCCGCGCGGCTGTAATGCTGGCGAAGAAAGTCCACAAAGGCGCGAATGCGGGCCGGAAGGAACTGTCTTTGGGCATAAACCGCGTACACATCGTCGCCGGCAACGACATGCTGGTCGAGCACCGAGACCAGGGTTCCCCGCTTCAGGTCATTGCCGACTTCCCACAGGGAGCGCCAAGCCAGCCCCTTGCCTTCGAGTGCCCATTCGCGCAAGACCGAACCGTCATTGCATGACATGGCTCCGCCCACCTTCAACAAAACCGTACGACCATTTTGACGCAGGGTCCAGCCGCGCTGGCTGCCATCGCTGCCCATGGTCAGGCAATCATGGTCCAGCAAGTCCTCCGGCCGGATTGGCGTGCCGCGCGCCTGTAGATAGGCGGGCGCAGCCACCACCACCCGTCGATTGCCGGCGAGCTTGACCCCGACCAGGCTGGGGTCGGCATGCGGCGCGATGCGTATCGCCACGTCCACCCCTTCAGCAACCAGATCAACCACGCGGTCGTCCAGTCGCAGGCTGAGTTCCAGCTCGGGATGTCGGGCCAGAAAGGCCGGTACCAGGGGCGCTACATGCCGACGGCCAAAGCCAGCCGGCGCGGACACCACGAGTCGGCCAGTGGGACGACTGGCCCGCTGCGAGACAGCGGCTTCCGCATTCTGCAGGTCCGCCAGAATGCGTTGGCAGTTTTCCAGGAATGCCTCGCCTTCGCCCGTCAGTGAAATCTTGCGGGTGGTCCGCCGCAAGAGTTTGACCCCGAGCCGCTCTTCCAGGGCATTGAGCCGCCGTCCAATGATGGCTGGTGCCACGCCTTCGGCGCGTGCCGCGGCCGAAAAACTGCCACGGGCTATCACATCCACAAAGGTCGAGATTTGCTTGAACTGGTTCATGCAAAGATCATCACGCAGGGTGCGTCGGTGATCAAGTTTTCAAGTAGAGGCAGCTGTCGGACAGGGGACGGCTCAGCCGGCCAGGCTTTGCCGCAGATGCGCGCGCAGATTGCATTGGGCCTGCCACTGCTGACGTTCCAGGCTGCTGCCGGCTTCGCGCATGAGCGCCGCGTCGCTCTTTTCCATCTGCGCGGCCAGCAGGCGACCAACACCGCGGGCATCGGGCAAGACCGGGCCGAAAAATGCGACGGTATCGGCCTTTTGCAGCAGGATGGTCGGGAAATTCTCCACATCGAAGTCGCCCACGACATCGGCCTCGTCCTCGATGTCGATCCAGATGAAGCGCTGTCCGGGATATTGCCGGGCCAGCGCTTCGAAGGCGGGACGGAACTCGCGGCAGGTATCGCACCAGGCCGCACACAGGCAGGCGATGATCCAGTCCTGGTCGCCGAGCGTGTCGAGCACGTCGGCGCGGTTTTCGTTGTCAAGAGTCACGCAAGTCATGCGCGTATTCTACTCGGAGCTTGCGCGGCGCAAAGGCTCGCGGCGCGGGCTGGGCGATCAGGCGCTTCGCCCCGAGCGGCAGCTTCTCGCGCGAGCGGCGCCACTCTGCAAGCGGCGCCGGACGGTTAGAATACGCGCATGATGACTGTGCTTGCGCTTGAAACCTCGACCGAAATCGCTTCCGTGGCCTTGCTGCGAGGTGCGCATTTGACAAGACGACAGACCGCCGGCGTGCAGTCGCATTCGCAATCGGTCCTGCCCATGGTCTCCAGCCTGCTGGAAGAAGCCGGCATGCAATTGTCCGATTGCGAATTGATCGCTTTTGGTTGCGGCCCGGGATCTTTCACCGGCGTGCGTACCGCATGCGCCATTGCCCAGGGCCTGGCCTTCGGTGCCGGGCTGCCGCTGGCGCCGGTGGTGACGCTGGAAGCCATGGCAGAAGCCTGTCGCCTGGCCAGCGGTGCCACGGACGTGCTGGCCGTGCTCGATGCGCGCATGAACGAAGTGTATTGGGCCCAGTACCGGTATGACGGCCAATGGCAGGAAATCAGTGCGCCGGCCCTGTCCGCCGCAGCGCATGTGCGGGCCGCGGGCCAGCCCGTCATGGTTGGCAACGGGGTTGCGCTGTGCACCCAATTCCACGTTGAGCCGGCCTCGATGGAAGCGCTCGCCCTGCCGGATGC
>JAEVZY010000104.1 GCA_023392035.1 Pseudomonadota bacterium
GAGCCCATCAGGCCCTGCATGGCATGGCCGTAGTAGCGGATGATCTGGGCCAGCGCATTGCTGGAGAACATCGGCGAGCCATTGGCTTCTTCTTCGAGGATGATCTGCAGCAGGATGCTGCGGGTCAGGTCCTCCTCGGTCTTGGCGTCGACGACGGTGAAGTCCTCGTTATTCAGCACGAGTTGCTTGACGTCGGCCAGCGTGATGTAGGAGCTGGTCTGGGTGTCATACAGGCGCCGGTTCGGGTATTTCTTGATCAGGCGCTCGGACGATTTTTTTGCACTGTTCATTGCTGCTCTCACCTCGGGTCGCACGCGCCGGGCAGCAGGGAAGTTGGAATCCTGACACCGGGCTTGCGAGTTATACCCCTATTCGTGACATGGTGCAACCAGGGAGGCGTGGCCACTTGCCGCCCCTGGCTGTCCTTATGCTTTGACCTTGACGTAACGCCCCGGTGCGGGTTCGATCGGCTTGTAGCGCGTGTTTCCGTAGCGACGCGGCGCGCTCACCTCGCCATTGCCATGGGTGGCAAGGAAGCCCGCCAATTCCGGCCACCAGCTGCCTGGCTGCTCGCTGGCCTTGGCCAGCCATTGCCGGGGATCGGCTTCCAGCTGCCGGTTTTTCCAGTAGCTGCGTTTCTTTTTTTCGGGCGGGTTGATGACTCCGGCGATATGTCCGGAAGCGCCCAGCACAAAGCGATTGTTGGATGGCTTTCTGCGATTGATGATGGCGCAGCTGGCATAGGCCGAGGTCCAGGGCACGATATGGTCTTCGCGCGATGCGTAGATGAACGCCGGCATGTCGATCCTGCCCAGATCCACCGCCTCGCCGCAGACAGTCAGCTTGCCTGCCTGCTTCAGATTGTCTTCAAGATAAAGGTTGCGCAGGTACCAGCAGAACATCGGCCCGGGCAGGTTGGTGCTGTCGGCATTCCAGTACAGCAAGTCGAACGGCGGCGGATCTTCGCCCTTGAGGTAGTTCGATTCGACGTAATTCCAGATCAGGTCGTTGGGACGCAGGCTGGAAAACGCGGCGGCGAAGTCGCGCCCCGGCATCAGCCCGCCCCGGCCGATTTCCATTTCGCGGCGCGTCACCTGGGCTTCGTCTATGTACACGTCCAGCACGCCGGTGTCGGCAAAATCAAGCAGCGAAGTCAGAAGCGTGAGGCTGGCCACCGGCTTTTCGCCGCGCGCGGCCAGCACCGCCAAAGCGGTGGCGAGTATGGTGCCGCCGACGCAAAATCCCAGCGCATTGACTTGCTTCTGTGCGCTGATGTCCTGCGCCACCGACAGGGCGCGCAGCGCGCCTTCTTCGATGTAGTCGTCCCAGCGCATCTGCGCCTGCTCCTGCTGTGCGTTGGCCCAGGAAACGAGAAACACCGTATGCCCCTGGCTCACCGCATAGCGAACCAGCGAATTGGCGGGCTGCAGGTCCTTGATGTAGAACTTGTTGATGCAAGGCGGCACGATCACCAGCGGACGGGCATACACGGTGCGCGTCAGCGGCTTGTACTGAATCAGCTGCATCAAGGGGTTTTCATACACCACCGCGCCTTCGGTGGTGGCCACGTTGCGGCCCACTTCAAACGCGTTCTCGTCGCTTTGCGAGATGTAACCCTTTTGCAAGTCCTCCATCATGTGAAGAATGCCGCGGCGCAGGCTTTCGCCCCGGGTGTCGATGATTTTCTGCTGCGCCTCAGGATTGGTCGCCAGGAAATTGGCGGGCGACAGGGCGTCCACCGTCTGCTGTATGCCGAACCGAATGCGCTGCCTGAGCTTGGCCGATCCTTGCACTGCATCGGCCATCTTGCCCAGCGTGCGCGCGTTGAGGAGATATACGGCTGCACTGAAGGCGGCAAGCGGACTGGATTTCCAGGCCGGTCCGGCGAAACGCTTGTCCTCCAGTTCTGGCGTCTTGCCGGCGGCCAGGTCTTGCCACAAGCGGGTAAGATGCTGCAGGTATTCTTCCTGGATCTGGGCCATGCGGCCCGGGTCCAGCGTGACCGGCGCATCGGCCGGTATGGCGTTCTTGAACAATTGCTCCAGGCTGGCGGGCGGCTGCAGGAAGCCAGTCCATTTGGCGGGGTCCGAAAACTGATTCATCCAGGCCTGCATGTCCGGGGTGTTCATTCTCGCCTCACTTGTGCTGCGGTTTCGCTTATTGTTACGGCTCGCCTGGCCCCATTCTCATTTCCCTGCAACGCGCATGCATATCGTCGCAATCGGCTGGCTCTACGTGACCCTGATGATGGCCATCAGCGAAGACACGGTCGTGGCCGGCGTCATGACCTTTCTGCTCTATGGGCTATTGCCAGTAGCAATCATCTTATACATCAGCGGCTCGAAACAGCGCAAGGAGAAGCGCCGCCGGGCCAACAAGCGGCAACCGTAGCCCGGGCGGCCAAACTACATTTTCCAGATCAGAGTCGCCATGCGCCCGGTGACACGGTCGCGCCGGTAGGAATAGAAGGAATGCGGCTCGGAAACAGTGCAATGCCCGCTGGCCTGCACGTCTTCAATGCCCATGTGGTGAAGGCGCTGGCGCGCCAGCCATGCCAGGTCGGCCAGGTATTTCCCTGGCTGTTCCGGGCGGGGGACGAATGCGGCACGGGCGCTGGCATCCTCACGCGTGAATGCCGCCACCACATCCTCACCCACTTCAAATTGCGCCGGGCCGATCGCAGGTCCCAGCCACGCCAGGATGTGGCCGGCGCCGGCGCCGCGCATGGCTTGCACGCAGGCTTCCAGCACGCCACCAGCCAAGCCGCGCCAGCCGGCATGCGCCGCGCCCACCACCTTGCCCTCGGCATCGGCAAGCAGCACCGGCATGCAATCCGCAGTCAGGATGGCGCAGGCGCGCCCCGGGCGAGTCGCCATGCTGGCGTCGGCAACCGGAATGTCCGCGGCGTGCGCCTGGCCTGGCCTGGCCTTGGGCGTGATGTCGTCGGCATTGACGACAGCCACTCCATGCACCTGTTGCAGCCAGAGCGGCTGTGCCCCCGCGACTGCGCATAGCCGTTCACGGTTGCGGGCCACGGCCAATGGGTCGTCGCCCACGTGCGCGCCCAGGTTCAGGCCACCGCCGCCAGCGCCGTCACCCCAGGGGCCGAGCGACACCCCGCCCGTGCGCAAGGTGGACAAAAAACCCACCCTGCCCTGCAGCTGCGGCCAGTCCGGGCGCAGCACGCTGATCATGGCGCTGGCTCGGCAATGCCCGCCGCCTGCAGCAGCTGGCGCATGTCCTCGGGCAGCGGCGCGGTCCAGGTCCTGGGCTTGCCCGAGCGCGGGTGATCCAGGCCGAGGCGACAGGCATGCAGGGCCTGGCGCCCGAAGGCGGATGCCAGGTGCTGCTTGCCATACACGCCATCGCCAACCAGCGGATAGCCGGCGTGTTGCATATGCACGCGAATCTGGTGCGTACGCCCGGTTTCCAGTTGGCAGCGTACCAGGCTGACCGGCGTGCCGCTGAGCTGGCCGGCGCCGAGGCGCTCGTAGCGGGTCAGCGCCGGCTTGCCGCTGTCTTCCTCTACCACGGCCATCTTCAGGCGGTCGCGCGGATGGCGGCCGATCGGCGCCTCGATGCGGCCACTGGGGCGCGCCGTGCCCCATACCAGGGCCAGGTAGTTGCGCTGCACGCTGCGCTGCTGCAACTGGCGCACCAGGTCGGTTTGCGCCTGCAGGGTCTTGGCTACCACCATCAGGCCAGTGGTGTCCTTGTCCAGCCGGTGCACGATGCCGGCACGCGGCACACCGGCCAGCGCCGGCGCGTGATGCAGCAGGCCATTGAGCAGCGTACCGGTCCAGTTGCCGGCGGCCGGATGTACCACCAGGCCGGCCGGCTTATTGATGACAATGATGCTGGCATCTTCATGCACGATATCCAGCGCCATGTCTTCCGGCTGAAAAGCCTGCTCGCTCTGCGCCGCCTGCGGCACAACGGTCACGGTTTCATCGCCCAGCACCGTGGCCTTGGCGCGCGCCGGCTGGCCATCCACCAGCACATGGCCGTCTTCCATCCACTGCTGGATGCGGCTGCGCGAATAGTCTGGCAACAGGTTGGCCAGGGCGCGGTCCAGGCGCAGGCCGCAGGCGCTGCTGTCCAGCTTCAGCACCAGGGTTTCGGGACTGTCGTCCTCCCCGGACTCGGGATCGTCGGGAAAATCAGGCAGGAGTTTGTCGGGCATGACTGGGGGTTCCTTCGGCTATAATCAGCCACCGAACAAGGTGCATTCCTGCCACATTCCATGCTTACCCACTTTCTCAGAATCACGCTGGCTGCGCTCGTAGTGTCGCTGTCGGCCTGCAGTATATTGCAAAGCGAAGCCCCCGACGAAACCCAGGGCTGGAGCGCCGCCAAGCTGTACCGCGAAGCGCGCGACGAGCTGCAAGCCATGAACTACGAAAAGTCGATCAAGCTGCTGGAAAAGCTGGAATCGCGCTATCCCTTCGGCACCTATGCCCAGCAGGCGCAGATGGACCAGGCCTACGTGCACTACAAGGCCGGCGACCAGGCACTGGCGCTGGCCGCGATCGACCGCTTCATCAAGCTGCATCCGGATCATCCCAACGTCGACTACATGTACTATCTGCGCGGGCTGGTCAATTTCAATGACCGCAAGAGCATCTTCGATGGATTCTCGGCCCAGGACCCAAGCGAGCGCGACCAGAAAGCGCTGCGCGAATCCTTCGACTCCTTCAAGCTGCTGGCCGAGCGCTATCCCAACAGCGTGTATGCGCAGGATGCCACCGACCGCCTGGCCTACTTGCTCAATTCCATGGCCGAGCACGATGTGCATGTGGCGCGTTACTACTATCGGCGCGGCGCCTATGTGGCGGCCCTGAATCGGGCCCAGGCCGCCGTGAACAACTACCGCCAGGCGCCGGCGATTGAAGAAGCGATGTGGATCATGATCCGCTCCTACGACGCCCTGGGCATGCCGCAGCTGCGCGACGACGCCACGCGGGTGTTCAAGGCCAACTTCCCCAATAGCCAGCTGACGGCCGACGGCCGCCTGCCGGGCAAGGACAACAAGGCGTGGTGGAAGCTCTGGCAATGATGCGAAGCTGATGCAAGGCCGCGAGGCTTACATCAGCGCGCATTTCTTCTTGCGTTTGGCCTTTTTCCTGATTACAGGTTCGACCTGCGGCGTGAGCTGCAACTGCCTGACGAGCTCGTCAAGGTAGCTGGGATTGCTGCTGGAATTGCTGGAATTGCCCTTGCTGGATTGATCGTTCAGAAGGGCCATGATGTCATTCCGGGGAAGCGTGGAAACAAGGTCCGTTTGCTGAAAACTCGCATCGACAAGCGTCTTGATGAGAGTTTCGTCGTTGTGGAGCATTTGCGCAAAATGGCCGGCCCGGTTCGACACGTAGAATAGTCTGCCCATCGCCTCACCAAAAAAGCCGTCAGGTGCTGCGGGTTCGCTCAACTCAGCGTCCAAGCTCCATTTGAGCAATCCAGGCAGCTTGTCCTTGCATAACGCAAACGCCGCTTTCAAAGAAGCGGACAACGCGTCCGAATCGCTCAACTCCTTATTCCATTGTGCGAGCCAGGCCGGCGAGATTAATTCGGACGGCAGGTCTTCGCCGCAGTACTTGGCATGGCCCAGGATCAGAAACAGCGCCTTCTGAGCCGGCGTGCGCGGCCAGATCTCGCCCAGCCTGAATTCAAGCCCGATGAATGCTTTCAGGTTGGGATCATCGACTGCATCCGCCTTGCCCGTCTCCAACGCCTCCAGCAGTTGCGCGCAATCGGATCGAAGCCTTTTGCAGCTTGTGCCCAGCGACACGATGCTGAAAATTTGAGATCGGACAGCCAGTTGGGGAATGATCGCACCGAGGATCACGTCGGCTGGCAGGGTCAGCAAAGGTGCGGTTGAGGGGATCATCGGGCTTCCTCCAAAAAAGCCCGTCGGTGCCAGCAGCGCGGAAGAAGTTCCGAGCGGCCCGCCTTGGCCCTGCCTTCAGTCCCCCTGGCGGCGCCGGAACACCCACTGCTGTTCGCTCGATGCCTTGGCATCGAAGGCATAGCCCTCGCTGTCGAATTCCTTCAACTGTTCCACCCGCTTCAGCTTGCGCTCAGCCGCATAGCGCGCCATCAGTCCCCGCGCCTTCTTGGCGAAGAAAGAAATGATCTTGTAACGGCCGCCCTTCCAGTCCTCGAAGACCGGGGTGATCACCGGCACTGGCAGCAGCTTGGGCTTCACCACCCTGAAGTATTCTTCCGAAGCCAGATTGACCAGAGCCACGGCCTTGGTGTGTTTGATCTGCTGAATCAGCCTGGCGCTGACCTCTTCGCCCCAGTAGGCATACAGATCGCGTCCGCGTGCATTGGCCAGACGCGTGCCCATCTCCAGCCGATAGGCCTGCATGCGGTCCAGAGGACGGAGCACGCCATACAAGCCGGATAAAATGCGCACATGTTCCTGCACCCACTGCACTTCGGCCGGCTTCATGCTGCGTGCCGCCAGACCATCGTAGACATCGCCATCGAAGGCAAACACCGCCTGGCGCGAGTTGGATTGGGTAAAGCGCGTGGACCAGGCCGCATAGCGTGCAACATTCAATGCTGCCAGCGGATCGGAAATATCCATCAGGCTGCCGATCTGTTGCGGCGACATTTTTCTGAGCACGTCGATCAATTCGGCCGCCTGGGGGATGAAATCCGGGCGGGTATGTTCCGCGGTCGGAACGGGGGATTCGTAATCGAGGGTCTTGGCGGGAGAAAGGACGATCAGCATGGTTGAAGCGCAAGGGAATCAGGCGGCGCACATCATACCGAATCGGGTCGTGATCGACACCAATGTGCTGCTGGACCTGTTCGTGTTTCGCGATCCGCGCTGGCAGCCGCTGCGCGCCGCGCTGGAAGACGGAAGGCTGGAAGCGATGACGCGTTCCGATTGCGCACGCGAATGGGAAATCGTTCTCGGCTACGCGCACCTGCCGCTGGATCAGGATTCGCAGGCGGCCGCCCATGCTGAATTCTGCCGCCTGCTGCGGCCGTGGTCAGACACGGTGGTCGACAGCCCCCTTCCCGTTTGCAAGGACAGCGACGACCAGAAATTCCTGGAGCTGGCGCGCGACTGCAATGCCGCCGCGCTGATCACCAAGGACAAGGCCTTGCTGAAACTGGCGCGCTGGACCAGGAAGCGCGCGCTGTTTGCCATCCTTGGACCGGAGCAGTTCCAGGCGCAGCTGGCTGCGGGCTGAGGCGATTTTCCCGGGGGCCGTTTGCACCCGATCCCGCGCGCCGTCCCCGCGTTGTCACCTATAATCCCCTGATCCTTTCCCATCGCCGCCCACGCATGAATTCCGAGATCAATCCCATGCTGCTGTCCACGCCTCTCCCCCCGTCCCGCCTGCCGCGCGTAGGCACCACCATCTTCACCGTGATGTCGGCGCTGGCCGCGGAAAAAGGAGCGGTCAACCTGGGCCAGGGTTTTCCGGACTTCAATTGCGACCCGGCCTTGCCGCAAGCGGTGTTCGACGCCATGCAGGCCGGCCACAACCAATACCCGCCCATGACCGGCGTGCCGGCCTTGCGCGAAGCGATTGCTGCCAAAGTCGAAAAGCTGTACGGCGCGCGCTACGACGCCAATAGCGAAATCACCGTCACCGCCGGCGCCACCCAGGGCATCCTCACCACCATCCTGTGCTGCGTGCATCCGGGCGACGAAGTGATCGTCATCGAACCGGCTTACGACAGCTATGTACCGTCCATTGAACTGGCCGGCGGCAAACCGGTTTTCGTGCAGATGCAATTGGGCGAAAACGGTTACGTCGTGCCCTGGGAAAAAGTCGCCGCCGCCATCACGCCGAAAACGCGATTGCTGCTCCTGAACTCACCGCACAACCCCACCGGCTCGGTGCTGCGCGAACAAGACCTGCAGGCACTGGCCGACATCGTGCGCGGCACCAATGTGCTGATCATGTCGGATGAAGTGTATGAGCACATGGTGTACGACGGCCGCAGCCATCTGTCGCTGGCCAGCGTGCCGGAACTGGCGGCGCGGACCTTCGTGATTTCCAGTTTTGGCAAGACCTACCACGTGACCGGCTGGAAGATCGGCTTCGTGGCCGCTCCGGCCGCGCTCTCGGCGGAATTCCGCAAGGTGCACCAATTCAATGTCTTCACCGTGAACACGCCGGTGCAGCATGCGATCGCGGCCTACATGCAGGATGCGCGTCCGTATCTTGAGCTGTCCGCCTTCTATCAAAAGAAGCGCGATCTGTTCCGTGAGGGACTGGCCAATACGCGCTTCTCGCTCTTGCCCTCGGACGGCACCTATTTCCAATGCGTCGAGTACGGAAAGATTTCACAACTGCCGGAAGCCGAATTCGCCAAGTGGCTGACCAGCGAAATTGGCGTGGCGGCGATTCCCGTATCGGCCTTCTATGACACCCCGCGCGAATCGGGCGTGGTGCGTTTTTGCTTCGCCAAGAAAGACGAAACGCTCAAGCTGGCGCTGGAGCGTTTGGCGAAGCTTTAAGCCGCGCTGCGGCCGGCTGCTTTGGCCGGCTGCTCTGCGCCTGCCTGCTCGCGTGCCAGGTGGCGCAAAGTCGCGGCAGCTTGGGTCCTACTTGTTCGCTTCCTGATAGGCCTTGCGATCGGCAACCACCTTGGCCACGGTCGCCCGCTCGCCCAGCATCTTGGTGTAGTCGCGTATCGGCAAATCGGCCAGCACGTCCTCGCCGAACACTTTCTTGCTGGCCATGCCCACCAGCGGTAAATGCATCAGCGCCACGCAGTCGGCCACGGTGAACTGATCGCCCAGGATGAAGGGCGAAAACTTCACCATGCTCTTGAAGGCGGCGGCATTGCGCTTCAGGAGCTTTTCGGAACGGCGCTTGATCTCTTCATGCACCGGCTTGCCGAAGAAGGCTTCCATGTACAGGTCGCGCGCCACCAGCTCCAGGTGCAGTTCCATGAAGGTGATCAGCTCGCGCACCTTGGCGCGCGCATAGGGGTCGGCCGGCATCAGGGGCTTTTGCGGATAGGCGTCTTCCAGGTATTCCACCAGCACTTCGGACTCGAACAGCACGCCTTTTTCGGTCTCAAGGTAAGGCAGCTTGCCCAGCGGCGACTTGGCCAGCAATTCGGGTGAGCGATCGGCCTTTTGCAGCACCTCTTCAAACGGAATGTCTTTCTCAAGCAGAACCAGCTTGACCTTGTTGTAGTAATTGCTGCCGGCAAAGCCGCCCAGTTTCAACATGCTTCTCTCCTTGTTTCCGAGCACGATACGAAGGATGCAAACTCTACCCGATCGCCTCTGGAAATGCATCCGCAACGGAATGGCACAGGTCTTGGGCTATCATGTTCTGCAATCCTCCCGACCTCTCATTCATCCATGTCCGCCGAACTCCAAGCCTCGCGCCGCGACGCCACTTTGATCCTGACCCTCTCCAACCCGGGCGCGCGCAATGCCTTGCATCCCGACATGTATGCCGCCGCCATCGAAACCCTGTCCACCGCCGAGCGCGATGACAGCGTGCGCGCGGTGGTCCTGACCGGGGCCGACAACTTCTTCTGCGCCGGCGGCAACCTGAATCGTCTGCTTGAGAATCGCGCCAAGGACAAAGCGGTGCAGGCGCAAAGCATAGATACCCTGGCCGGCTGGATTCAGGCGCTGCGCGACTGCCCCAAGCCGGTAATTGCGGCGGTGGACGGGGCCGCGGCCGGCGCCGGGTTTTCCCTGGCGCTGGCCTGCGACTTCATCGTCGCCGGCGAGAACGCCAAGTTCGTCATGTCCTATGCCAAGGTGGGACTGACGCCAGACGGCGGCGCGTCCTGGTTTCTCACGCGTTCCCTGCCGCGCCAACTGGCCACCGAATTGATGATGGAAGGCCGGCCGATCCTGGCCACGCGCCTGCATCAACTCGGCGTGGTGAACCGGGTGGTGGCGGACAACTCCGCGCTGGATGCCGCCCTGGCCTGGGCCGATGAACTGGCCGAGCTCTCACCCAATGCCAGCGAACGCATCAAGCAACTGGTGCGCGAGGCGCAAGGCAATACCCTGGAAGCGCAATTGCAGGCCGAGAAGCACAGTTTTGTGGAAAGCCTGCATCATGCCGATGGCCGCGAAGGCATCACGGCCTTTCTTGAAAAACGCAAACCCCGCTACAAATGAAAGACGCCTCCGGACGCCGTCGCATTTACCTGATGCGGCATGGCAGTGTCTGCTATTTCGATGAGGAAGGCCGCCCCTTCTCGCCCGACGATGTGCCGCTGGATGCCCTGGGCCGCGAGCAGGCGGCGGCCGCCGGCCAGGTCTTCGCTCGCGCCGGCGTGCAATTCGACCGCGTGATCGTTTCCGGCCTGCCGCGCACGGTGGAAACCGCTGCCACGGTCTTGCAGCAGACCGGGCAATTGATCGAGCTGGAAGCCTGGCCGCAGTGGCAGGAAATCCGCGGCGGCAAATTGTCCGAGATCGCCGACCAGGATTTGAAAGACGCCTTCACCGGCGCCTTCGAAGGCATGGTGTCCGAGCACAAGCGCTTCCTGGGCGGCGAAACCATAGGCGAGCTGCTGGACCGCGTGCATCCGGAAGTGGACCGCCTGCGCGCCGATCCGTCCTGGGACACGGTGCTCCTGGTGCTGCACGGCGGCGTCAACCGCGCAATTCTTTCCTACGCCATGACCGGCCAGCGCATCTTTCTCGGCGGCCTGGCCCAAAGCGCGGGCTGCATCAACGTGCTGGACGTCGGCCAGCACGCTAGCGACTGGGTGCTGCGCATCATGAACCATTCGCCGCTGTCGGCTCTGCAGGACGAGCATCGCAGTACGACGATGGAAACTTACCTCGCCCAGTACCGCAAATCGCGCGCAAATATCTAGCTGGAATAAAAAAACAGTACGACCGTTCGTTGTAGAATCCCTGAACCGATCCGGGCATCAGAACCCGCCACCCAGGAGACGCAATGTTCGAAGAGTTCATGGGCACCAAGCCCGTCTCCGAGCGCTACCAGTTCGATCTGGACGTGCTCACCGATTACCTTTCCCAGCATGTGGAAGGCTTTACCGGGCCGCTCACTGCCGAGCAGTTCAAAGGCGGCCAATCCAATCCCACGTTCAAACTCACGGCCGGCGGCAAAAGCTATGTGATGCGCACCAAGCCGGCGCCGGCTGCCAAGCTTTTGCCTTCGGCCCATGCCATCGACCGCGAATTCCGGGTGATGGATGCCTTGAACAAGGCCGGCTTTCCCGCCCCGCGCCAATACGCGCTGTGCACCGATGAATCCGTGATCGGGCGCGCCTTCTACGTGATGGAATTCGTCGAAGGCCGGGTGCTGTGGGAACAGGCCCTGCCCGGCATGTCGCCCGCGCAGCGCGCCGCCCACTATGACGAGATGAACCGCGTCATTTCGCGCCTGCACACCATCGACTACAAGGCCATCGGCCTGGAAAGCTATGGCAAGCCGGGCAATTACTTCGCGCGCCAGATCGACCGCTGGACCAAACAGTACCGCGCTTCGGAAACCGAAAGGATCGAGGCCATGGAGCGCCTGATCGAATGGCTGCCGCAGAACATTCCGCCCGGCGACCAAACCACCATCGTCCACGGCGACTACCGCATGGACAACATGATCTTCCACCCGACCGAGCCGCGTGTCCTGGCGGTATTGGACTGGGAGTTGTCCACCCTCGGCCATCCGCTGGCGGATTTCTCCTACCACTGCATGAGCTGGCACATCGCCCCCGGCCAGTTCCGCGGCATCGGCGGACTGGACCTGAAAGCGCTTGGTATTCCCACCGAAGCGGAATACATCGCGCGTTACAGCGAGCGCACCGGCATTGCCGTGCGCATGGAGGATTTCGATTTCTACCTGGCCTACAACATGTTCCGCATGGCGGGCATCTTGCAGGGCATCATGAAGCGCTACGTGGATGGCACTGCCTCCAGCGAACAAGCCTTGCGTTCGGGCCAGGCGGCGCGGCCCATGGCCGAGATGGGCTGGCGCCAGGTACAGGACCGCGCCTGAAGGCGCATCGATCAATCACAGGAGACAGCATGGATTTCGAGTATTCCGACCGCTGCAAGGCATTGCAGGAAAAGCTGTTGCGTTTCATGGAGGCGCACGTCTATCCCAACGAAAAGGCCTACAAGGAAGAGATCGACCGCAACGGCCGCGAAAAGGGCAACCGCTGGCTGCCCACCAAGGTGATTGAAGACCTCAAGCCCAAGGCACGCGAACAAGGCTTGTGGAATCTGTTCCTGCCGCGCTCGGCGCGCGCGCCGGAGGGCTTGTCCAATCTCGACTACGCGCCGCTGTGTGAAATCATGGGCCGCGTGTCCTGGGCGCCGGAAGTGTTCAACTGCTCCGCGCCCGACACCGGCAACATGGAAACCCTGGAGCGCTA
>JAEVZY010000193.1 GCA_023392035.1 Pseudomonadota bacterium
GGCGACCGGTGCGGCAGGCGCGGCGTCTTCCTCGGGCGCATTGGGATCGACCATGCCGTCGACGATTTCGTCGATCTTGGCTTCATCGTGGCGGATGCGGTCGGCCGCGGCCAGGATTTCGGCGATCGTGGTCGGGCAGGCGGAGATCGCCTGGATCATGTCTTTCAGGCCTTCCTCGATGCGTTTGGCGATTTCGATTTCGCCTTCGCGCGTGAGCAGCTCGACCGAGCCCATTTCGCGCATGTACATGCGCACCGGGTCGGTGGTGCGGCCGAAATCGGAGTCGACCGTGGACAGCGCGGCTTCGGCCGCGGCTTCGGCGTCTTCGTCGCTGGCGGCGCTGGCCACGGCGTCGGACAGCAGCAGCGTCTCGGCGTCGGGCGCGTGCTCGTACACCGCAATGCCCATGTCATTGAAGGTGCCGATGATGCCTTCGATCGCTTCCGGATCGACGATGTTTTCCGGCAGGTGGTCGTTGATTTCCGAATAGGTGAGGAAACCACGCTCCTTGCCCAGCTTGATCAGGTTCTTCAGCTTTTGCCGACGGCGCTCGAGTTCCTCTTCGCTGGCTTCGGTGTCGGAAGAGAAAGCGTCCTTCAACAGGGCTTTTTCCTTGGCCTTGCGGTCCTTGGCGCGCGCCTTGTCGGCGGCCTTGAGCTCGGCACGCTCGACCGCGTTCAGCGCCGCGACTTCATCGTTCTCGGGCTGGAAATCCTTGGGCTTGCGGCCACGCCGGCCGGGCACTTTCACCGTCGGCAGGACGTAACCGGAGGTATCGATGGCTGCCAATGCGGCGGCATCGCGGGTTTGCGAGACTTCGGAAACCAGCGAGGTGGATTCCGGCTTGGATGGAGCTTCCGGCTTGGCATCCCGGACGGGATTCTTGGCGTTTTTGGCAGCAGCGGCTTTGGGTTCGGTTTTTTTGGTCGTCACAGAGGTCTTCGTCTTGGCAGGTTCCGGCTTGGCCGCAACCTTCGATAGTGATTTATCCGTGGCTCCAGCCGCAGTCTTGGCGGCCTTGGCAGATTTTGCCGTGGCCGCGTTCTCGGGCCGGGAGGCCTTGGCAGGAGCTTTGTCTATTGATTTGCCGGCGACCACTCCAGTTCCCGCTTTGGCTCGGCCGGCAGCGCCGGTCTTGGTGGCCGCCGCTGCTGCGCTCTTGCTTGCGCTTGCAGCTTTGGAACGCACTGCTGTCGTCTTTGCCACGGAGGTCTGGGGTTTTGCGGTCTTCTTCATTGCGCTCGCCATGAGATTAAAGCCGGTCAAATTGTCTTTTCTTTCACGCCTGCTACCGGGCCGCGATCCCTGCGGCCTCTGCTTGGTGCGATCAATGCGCGATTTGGCTGTCTGGTGGGTCAGCGCCGCTGCCCGAATGCCGGAAATCGCGTCGTAAGGCGTTGATTGAAAAGCCTTTCAGTATAACATAGCAGAGGGACTTTCTCTTTGAAAACCCTGTCCTTGCAGCTTCTGCGCCAGATCAGACCTGGCCGCCCGCTACCGTCCCACTGCCACTACTACGTACGTGGCGCCGGTTCGGCCTGTTTCAACTGCGCCTGTTGCCGCATCAGTTCGCGGTAGCGCTGCTTCTCTTCATCGCTGCGCAAACCGCCTGCCACCAACTGCTCGATCTCGCTATTGCACTGGCGCAAACGGCTTTGACGCACGGCGCCGCGCAAGTCCATGCGCAGCAGCTCGGGTTCGCTCTCGCTGTCGGCCGCCACTTCGGCGATCAGGCCGTCGAAATCGCTGCCGCCCTGGCGCAGCAGCTCGGCCAACGCGGCGAATCCGCCCGCGCCAACTTGAGAGCAATGCGTCACCAGCTCCTGCAGCATGGCGCCGCCATCCGGTGAAAAGCGCGCCAGGGCCTGCAAGCCCTCGGCATCCAGATCGGCCACCAAGGCCGGCTGCGCCATCAGGATGCGCATCGCCTGCCGTTCCAGTTCGACCGGCGCGGTACGGGCCACCCGCCCGGGGGCGCGCATCACCGGCCTCGCGCTCACCGCCTGCAAGCCGTACAGGCCTTCCACTTCTTCCGGCGTGGACTGGGTCATCTTGGCCAGGGCGCGTATCACCTGCATGCGCAAGGCGGTGGCCGGCATGGCCTGCAGCAGCGGTCGCGCTTCGTGTTGCATGCGGGCCCGTCCTTCTGCGGTATTCAAATCGCAATCGGTGGCGGCGCTGTTGAGCAGGAATTGCGACAAGGGCATGGCATTGGCCACTACCTGGGCAAAGGCGTCGCTGCCGTATTCGCGCACATAGCTGTCCGGATCGTGCTCGGACGGCAAAAACAGAAAGCCGATGTTGCGGTTGTCGGCGGCGTGCGGCAGGCTGGCTTCCAGCGCACGCCTTGCCGCCCGGCGCCCCGCGGCATCGCCGTCAAAGCTGAAGATGATGTGATCGGTCTGGCGCACCAACTTTTGCACGTGGGTGGCAGTGCAGGCGGTGCCAAGCGTGGCCACCGCTTGCGGAAATCCCAACTGGGCCAGCGCCACCACGTCCATGTAACCCTCGGTCACCAGGGCATAGCCGGCATCGCGTATCGCTTGCCGCGCCTCGAACAAGCCATACAGCTCGGAGCCCTTTTGAAATAGTGGTGTCTCGGGGGAATTCAAGTACTTCGGTTCGCCGCCATCCATCACCCGGCCGCCGAAGCCTATCACCTGCCCCTTGGTATTGCGGATCGGGAACATGATCCGGTTGCGAAAGCGGTCATAGCGGCGCGCGCCGCGTTCTTCGTCCGCCTCATGGGCAATCACCAGGCCGGCTTCGACCAGCACTTCGTCTTCGTAGTTGGAAAAGACCGTCTTCAGGCCGTCCCAGCCATCGGGCGCGAAGCCGATGCCGAAACGGGCCGCGATCTCGCCCGACAAGCCGCGCTTCTTGAGATAGGCAATCGCCTCCGGCGCCGTGCGCAACTGCTGGCGATAGAAGTCGGAGGCGCGTGTCATCACTTCCGACAAGGCCATGCTCCTGGCCTGGGCCTGGGCCCGCACGGCGGGAGGAATCCGGTCGTCTTCCTCGGGCACGGTCATGCCGACACCGTCGGCCAGTTGCTTGACGGCTTCGACAAAATCCAGGCCCGAGTACTCGATCAGGAAACCGATGGCCGTGCCATGCGCGCCGCAGCCGAAGCAGTGATAAAACTGCTTGCTGGGGCTGACCGTGAAGCTGGGCGACTTCTCGTTGTGAAACGGGCACAGCCCCATGAAATTGGCGCCGCCCTTCTTCAGCTGGACATGCTTGCCCACCACGTCGACCACATCGACCCGGTTCAGCAAATCCTGGATGAAGGATGGAGGAATCACGCGCGGCGCCCCGAACTCAAGACTTGGCCAGCGCCGCCTTTACCTTGCCCGACACTGCGGTCATGTCGGCACGGCCCGCCAGTTTCTGCCTGAGCACGGCCATCACACGGCCCATGTCCTGCGGACCGGCGGCGCCAGTTTCGGCCACGGCGGCCGCCACCGCCGCCTGCACTTCCTCGTCCGACAAGGCGGCCGGCATATAGGCCGACAGCACTTGCAGTTCGGCTTTTTCCTTGTCGGCCAGGTCCTGGCGATTGCCGGCTTCGAACTGGGTGATCGAATCGCGCCGCTGCTTGATCATTTTTTCGATCACGGCCAGCACCTGGGTATCGTCCAGGGCGATGCGCTCATCCACCTCCTTTTGCTTGATGGCGGCAGTCAACAGGCGGATGGTGGACAGGCGCTCGCTGTCCTTGGCACGCATGGCGGCCTTCATGTCTTCGGTGATTTGTTCTTTGAGACTCATGGCTGGACTCGACAAGCAGTGGGTTGGAAGGAGTTGCGCCAAAAACGCCAAAACCCGCTTCGACCCAGGTCGGAGCGGGTTTGCCGGGACTTGACCGCAGCATGTGCGGCCAAGGTAGTTCAGTACAGCTTCTTGGGCAGTTGCTGGCTGCGGATGCGCTTGTAGTGGCGCTTCACGGCAGCGGCGAGCTTGCGTTTGCGCTCGGCGGTCGGCTTCTCGTAAAACTCACGCGCACGCAACTCGGTCAGCAGACCGGTTTTTTCGATCGTGCGCTTGAAGCGACGCATGGCAACTTCAAACGGCTCGTTCTCTTTCAGACGGATGGTGGTCATGTACAAACCAGGAATCTGGGTGGAAAAGAGGGCGAGTATAGCAGTTGAACGAAGCAAAGAAAAGCAGCTTTCCGCCTTATTTTCTTGCCGGCCGTTCATTCCCCCGCTTTTGGCAGCAAGTCCTGCAGCAAAGCCAAGGTGCGCGCGGTCGCCCCGCGGTGACGCCGGGCAAACTCCAGCGCCTGCTGCCCCATGCGCTCGCGCAAGGCGTTATTTCGCAGCAAACGCACGGCTTCCGCCACCACTGCGCCGGCATCGGCGCAGCGCAGGGCGGCGCCGGAGCTGACCGCATCCTCGGTGCTGTCGGCGAAATTGAAGGTGTGCGGGCCCACCAGCACTGGCTTGCCCAGGGCTGCCGCCTCGATCAGGTTTTGTCCGCCCAGCGGCAACAGGCTGCCGCCGATGAAGGCCAGGTCGCAGGCGCCGTAGTAGGCGAACATTTCGCCCATGGAGTCGCCCAGAAACACCGTCTGCCGGCTGTGGGCGGGATCGACTTCGGCCGCTTCCTCGGAGCGCCGCACGACGGCAAAGCCCAGCTCCTGCGCCAGTTTCGCCACTTCTTCAAAGCGTTGCGGATGGCGCGGCACGATGGCCAGCAGGCTGGCGCGCGGCGCCGCCTCTTTCCAGGCGGCCAGCAGCAAGGCTTCTTCGCCTTCGCGCGTGCTGGCGGCCAGGAACACGCGCTCCACCCGCATGCGGCTGCGCAAGAGCGCTGCCCGCGCCAGCATGGCCGGCGGCACGGTGACGTCAAACTTGACGC
>JAEVZY010000012.1 GCA_023392035.1 Pseudomonadota bacterium
TTCGAGATGCTGGCCTGCCATGCGCGCAACGACCTGCCGGCGTATTACCGCCTGAACCGCCAGATTCACGACCTGATCAACCTGGCGGCGCGCAACCGGCTGCTGACCCAGACCTATCAAACCCTGAACCTGCGCATCCAGAACCTGCGCTTTCGCTCCAACTTCGACCGCGAGAAATGGGGCCAGGCCTGCCAGGAACACCTGGCCATGGTGGAAGCACTGGCCGCGCGCGATGCCGCGCGCCTGACTGCGCTGTTGCGCACCCATCTCAAACACAAGGGCGATGCCGTGATGGAAGGCTTGCACGCCCAATCCGACCAAGCACCGAGCAAAGCAGCCAGGCAAGCCAAATGAACGCACCTACCTCGCAAAAAGTCCTGCTGCAGCCAAGCAGCTATGCCAACGAATTGTCGGCCCGCCTGCGGCGCGAACTGCAGGGCGAAGTGCGCTTCGACCGCGGCACGCGCGGCCGCTATGCCACCGATGCTTCCATCTACCAGATCGAACCGATAGGCGTATTGGTGCCGAAGTCGGTGGACGATGTGGTGCAGGCAATGGCGATCTGCCGGGAATTGAACGTGCCCATCCTGCCGCGCGGCGCCGGCACTTCGCAATGCGGCCAGACGGTGGGCGCGGCCCTGGTGATCGACAACAGCAAGTATCTGAATCGCGTGCTCGCCTTTGACAAGGAGCGCATGACGGTCACGGTCGAACCCGGCATCGTGCTTGACCACTTAAACGCCTGGCTCAAGCCGCATGGCGTGTGGTTTCCGGTGGATGTCTCCACCGCCGCCCAGTGCACCATCGGCGGCATGGCCGGCAACAATTCCTGCGGCTCGCGCTCCATCGCCTACGGCAACATGGTGCACAACGTGCAGGGCATTGCCGCGATACTCGCCGACGGCACTCGCGCCGATTTCATCGACGAGGCGACCATGCTGCAGCAGCATGACGCAAACAGCCGCATCGGCCGCCTGCTGCGCGACTTGCGCGCCTTGGGAGAAGCCGAACGCGACGAAGTCGAACGGCAAGTGCCGAAAGTGATGCGGCGCGTGGGCGGCTACAACATCGACATCTACCATCCGCAAAGCGAAAGGCCGTACACGGCGGATGGCAGCGTGAATCTCGCGCACCTGCTGGTGGGCAGCGAAGGCACGCTGGCCTACACCGAAGCGGTCACGCTGAAACTGTCGCCGCTGCCGGCGCACAAGACCCTGGGCGTGGTGAACTTCGGCAGCTTCTACCAGGCCATGGACAGCGCGCGCCACATCGTCAAGCTCGATCCGGCGGCGGTGGAACTGGTGGATCGCACCATGATCGACCTGGCCCGCGGCAACCCCGCCTTCCGCCCCGTGATCGAGCGCGCCCTGACCGGCGAGCCGGAAGCCATCCTGCTGGTGGAGTTTGCCGGCGAAGACCGCAATGAACAATTGCGGCGCCTGGCGCAACTGGTGGAATTGATGGCCGACCTGGGCCTGCCCGGCAGCGTGGTGGAAATGCCCGATCCCGGTCCGCAAAAAGCCCTGTGGGAAGTGCGCAAGGCCGGCCTGAACATCATGATGAGCATGCGCGGCGACGGCAAGCCGGTGTCCTTCATCGAAGACTGCGCGGTGCCGCTGGAGCACCTGGCCGAGTACACCAGCCGCCTGACCGAAGTCTTTGAAAAGCATGGCACGCGTGGCACCTGGTATGCGCACGCCTCGGTCGGCACCCTGCATGTGCGGCCCATCCTCAACATGCGCGAAGACGGCGCCGGCAAGATGCGCGCCATCGCCGAAGAGGCCGGCGCCCTGGTGCGCCAGTTCAAGGGCGCCTTCTCCGGCGAACATGGCGACGGCCTGGTGCGCAGCGAATGGGTGGGCTGGCAATTCGGCCCGCGCCTCACCAAAGCCTTTGAAGCCATCAAGGACTTGTTCGACCCACAGGGCATCATGAACCCGGGCAAGATCGTGCGCAGCACGCGCATGGACCAGCGCGAACTGTTCCGCTACAAGCCCGGCTATGCGCCGCAAGCGCTCGACACCGGCTACGACTGGAGTCACTGGAATGTGCAGGCCGATCCGCGCACCGAAGAAACCACGCCGCCCGGCAGCGGCGGCGATCCGGCGCAGGGCTTTGCCAAGGCGCTGGAGATGTGCAACAACAATGGCCATTGCCGCAAGTTCGACGCCGGCACCATGTGCCCCAGCTATCGCGTTACCCGCGATGAACAGCATTTGACGCGTGGCCGCGCCAACACCTTGCGCCTGGCGCTGTCCGGGCAGCTGGGCCCGGAAGCCTTGCTGTCCGATGAAGTGGCGGCCACGCTCGATCTGTGCGTCTCCTGCAAGGGCTGCAAGCGCGATTGCCCGACCGGCATCGACATGGCGCGCATGAAAACCGAGGTGCTGTACCAGCGCCAAAAAGCGCATGGACTGTCCCTGCGCGACAAGCTGATCGCCACTCTGCCGCAATGGGCGCCCAAGGCCGCGCGCTGGCACTGGCTGATGAATCTGCGCGACGCCATTCCCGGCGCGGCGCTGCTGACGGAAAAGCTGCTGGGCTTTTCAGCCAAACGCAGCCTGCCGAGTTGGCAGGCGCAACCTTTCCTCGACGGCGCAGCAGCCCAGGATCAGGCCGGCAGCGGCAGCGCCGGCGAAGTGCTGCTGTTCGCCGACACCTTCAACAATTACTTCGAGAGCGAAAATCTCTCCGCCGCACGCAAGGTCTTGCAGGCAGCGGGCTATCGCGTGCACCTGGCACAAGCGCCGGCAAAAGAATCGCGCCCCCTATGCTGCGGCCGCACCTATATCGCCGCCGGCCTGCTGGATGAAGCCAAGCAAGAAGCCGCGCGCACCATCGCGGCACTGGCCCCCTATGTCGAGCGTGGAGTCGCGGTAGTTGGCTTGGAACCTTCCTGCCTGCTTACCTTGCGCGACGAATTCCTGGCCCTGGGCCTGGGCAAGCCGGCGCAGGACCTGGCGGCCAACGCCTTCCTGTTTGAAGAATTCCTGGCGCGCGAGCATGCGGCCGGCCGCTTGAAGTTGGCGCTCAAGCCTTTGCCGCAGCAAAAAGCCCTGCTGCATGGCCACTGCCATCAAAAGGCCTTCGATGCGGTCTCACCCGTGCAGAAAGTGCTGGGCCTGGTGCCGGACCTGAAAGTGGAATTGGTGGAATCCAGTTGCTGCGGCATGGCCGGCAGCTTCGGCTATGACGCCAGGCACTATGACGTGTCGATGGCCATGGGCGAGCTCTCCCTGCTGCCGGCCGTGCGCAAAGCCGATGCCGATACCCTGGTGGTAGCCGACGGCACCAGTTGTCGCCATCAGATCGCCGACGGCGCTCAGCGTGAGGCGCTGCATATGGCACGGGTGCTGGAAATGGCGCTGGAATCGTAGGGTGCGTTAGGCCGCAGGGCGTAACGCACCAAAGCGCGACCATATACTTCTGCAGTTCGGTGCAATACGCTTCGCTATTGCACCCTACCTACTCCTGCCAAGTCCGGACCGGAAAAATCGATGGAACGGACCTACGGGGCGGCGCACGGCCGCCCCGGGCAGCAAGAAGCTGGTGAATCAATCGATGCTGATCTTTGCCGAGCGGATGACCTCGCCCCACTTTTCGGAATCCGCCTTCATGCGCTCGCGCATGGCGTCCGCTGTGCCGCCCAGGGGCGACAGGCCCAGTTTCACCAGGCGCTGTTTCACCTCGGCGTTCTGCAGGATCACATTCACTTTTTCATTCAGCAGATTCACCACCGAATCCGGGGTGCCGGTCGGCGCCATCAAGACGAACCAGCTGGCCAGATCTGCATCCGGCAAGCCGGCTTCCTTGAAGGTGGGAATTTCCGGCAGGCCGGCAAAACGCTCGCGCGCGCCGATCGCCAGCAGGCGCACCCGCTTGGACTGCATGTGCGGCAAGGCCGGGCCGTAGTTCTCCATGCTGAAATCGACTTCGCCCTGGGCCAGCGCCGCCACCGCCGGGCCGCTGCCCTTGTGCGGAATATGGTTGGCATTGAAGCCGGCATTCTTCTTCAGCCATTCGGAAGCCAGGTGCAAGGTGCTGCCGGCGCCGGCCGAGGAATAGTTGAAGCCGCCATTGGCAGCCTTGGCCTGGGCCACGAATTCGCGGGCATCCCGGGCAGCCACCTTCGGCCCCACCGCCAGGAACACCGGCACATCGACCACGCCCACCACCGGCCGCAGATCACGCGCAGCGTCATACGGCATCTTGGTATAGAAGTGCGGATTGTTGATCAGCGAGCTGGTGCCCAGCAGCAGCACGCTGCCATCCGGCTTGGCCGCCGCCACATAACCGGTGCCGATCTGGGAATTGGCGCCAGCCTTGTTTTCCACGATCACTTGCTGCTTGAGCGCTTCCGTCAAACGCTCGGCCAGCACGCGGGCAGTGATATCGGTGGCCCCGCCGGGCGCGAAAGGCACGACGATGGTGATGCGTCCGGGCGGCATTCCCTGCGCCAGTGAGCTTGCCGTGATGAGCATCGCCGAGGCGGCGACGAGGAACTTGCTTGCCAAATGAGACAGCGACTTCGCTTGCATTACAGCCATGCCTTCCTCCGAGGTGGGTACCGCCTTTTTATGAAAGCAGGGAAACTCCCTGTTCGCGTAATGCGTCATCCATGGCGGCAAAGCGCGCCATGTGGAAATCGTGGTCGCCGAACAGCTGGCCCAGCACCAGCAGGCGCCGGAAACCATGCGACAGTTTCATTTCTTCGGTCATGCCCATGCCGCCGTGCATCTGCACCGTGTCCTGGCTGACCTGGCGGCAGGCGTCGATGATGCGGATACGGGCCGCCGACACCGCGCGCGCCCGTTCGCGCGCATCGCTTTCGGTATCCACCTTCACGCAAGCCAGGCAGGCCATGGACTTGGCCTGCTCGTGCGCGATCATCAATTCCACCATCTTGTGCTGCAGGACCTGGAAGCTGCCGATCGGCTTGCCATACTGGCGCCGGGTCTTGATGTAATCCAGGGTCTGCTGATTGCACCACTCGATCAGGCCGACCGCTTCCGCGCTGGCCAGGGCGCTGGCATAGTCCAGCGCCTCGTCGATCAATTCGAAGGCCTGCCCCGCCACCAGGGCGCCGGCCGGCAGCGCCACCTCGTGCAGCAAAAGGTCGCAGGCGCCGTTGCCATCGACATTGCGCAGGCTCTTGCGCTGCACACCCGGCGTGTTCGGATCGAGCAGGAACAACACCAGGCCGCGCTCGCTGGTGGCTGCGCCTTCAATGCGCGCCGACACCAGCAAATGGTCGGCCACGCTGCCATGCGCCACCGCATTTTTTTCACCGTTCAGGACCCAGCCATCGCCTTCCACGCGCGCCTTCAGCTTCACGTGGGAACGCTGGTAGCGCGCACCGCGTTCGCTGTGGGCGAAGGCCAGTTTCAGGCTGCCCTCGGCCAGGCGCGGCAGCACTTCCTGTTGCATGGCGTGGTTGCCGCTGCGCGCGATCAGGCGCGCGCACAACAGGCTGCCGAGATAAGGCTCCAGCACCAGGGCCGCGCCCATGGCTTCCATCACCGGCATCAGGTCGGCCGCGCCACCGCCGAAGCCGCCGTGCTCCTCGGCCAGCGGCAAGGCCAGGAGGCCCAGTTCGGCATAGCTTTGCCAGGCGCTTTCGCTCATGGCGCTGGGCGACTTCATGATGCGCATGCGCGCTTCGAAGTCGTATTCCTTGTCCAGGAAGCGCTTGACCGCATCGGCCAGTTGCTGCTGTTCTTCGCTGATTTCGAAATCCATCGGGATTCTCTTGTCCTAAAGTCCTAGACTCATCTTGGCCATGATGTTGCGCTGGATTTCATCCGAGCCGCCATAGATGGTGACCTTGCGCTGGTTGAGATAGCGTGAAGTGATCGCCGCCAGGAAGCGGTCGGCTTCATCGGCATCGTCTTGCACTGTGCTCTCTTCCACATAGCGCTGGTACGCCAGCGGCCCGGCCACCTGCAGCATCAGCTCGGACAGGGCTTGCTGGATGCCGCAGCCCTTCAACTTGAGCAGCGATACCTCCGGCCCCGGCGGCTTGCCGGTCTTGCGCATCTGGTCCAGGAAACGCAGGTTGGTGATTTCCAGCGCCATCAATTCCACTTCGACCCGGGTGATGCGGTCGCGCAGGCGGGTTTGCGACAGCAGCGGCCGTCCATCGTCATCCAGGGTCTTTGCCGCCAGGTCCTTGAGCTTGGCCAACTGGCGCTTGGACGGCGCGATGCGTCCCGAATTGAGCCGTTCATAGCCGAGCAGGAACTTGGCCACGGTCCAGCCCTGGCCTTCTTCGTGCACCAGGTTTTCCACCGGCACCCTGACCTCGTCCAGGAACACTTCGTTCACTTCGCGCTCGCCATCCATCAGCATCAGCGGACGCACGGTGATGCCGGGCGATTTCATGTCCATCAAGAGGAAGGAAATGCCCTCTTGCGGCTTGTCGCTGTCGGAACCGGTGCGCACCAGGCAGAACATCCAGTCGGCCCAATGGGCCCAGGTGGTCCAGGTCTTCTGGCCGCTGACGATGTAATGGTCGCCATCGCGCACCGCGCGCGTCTTGAGCGCAGCGAGGTCGGAACCGGCGCCGGGTTCGGAATAGCCCTGGCACCAGAATTCGGAACCGTCATAGATGCGCGGCAGGAAGCGTTCTTTCTGCGCCTGCGTGCCGTAGCGGATCAGCACCGGGGCGCACATCAAGAGGCCCAGGGCCGGCAACTGCGGCGCGCCGGCATAGCCGCATTCCTGCTCGAAGATGAAGCGCTGCACCGCGTTCCAGCCGGTGCCGCCCCACTCCTTCGGCCAGCTTGGCGCCACCCAGCCCTTTTCGGCCAGGGTGCGGTGCCAGGCCATCAGCTCTTCCTTGGAGAGATGCGCATAGCGCCCGGAACGGGCCTTCAGGTCCGGCGGCAGGGTGGCGTCCAGCCAGGCCCGCACGCTGTCCCGAAAGGCCAGTTCTTCCTGCGAATAGTTCAGGTCCATGGGGCCTTTGCCTCAGGCGGGTTGGAAAGCCGGGTAGTTGATCTCATCCGACAGTCGTTCCCAGCACAGCTCGACCGGCATGCCGATCTTCACCTCTTCCGGCTTGACGTTGAGCAGGTTGCACAGGATGCGCACGCCCTCTTCCAGCTGCACCAGGGCGCAGATGTAGGGCACGCGGTCTTCATGGCCGGGCCAGGCGTTGTAGGTGGTGCTGTAGGTATAGACCGTGCCCCGGCCCGACACCGCGCGCCATTCCAGGTTGCGTTTTCCCGTGGCCATGCTCACCGGGCGCGGGAAGAATTGCGGCTCGCCGGTGTCCTTGCAGTACTGGATCATCAGCTTGCCGTCATTGGCCGCCTTCCAGAACGGCGTGGTGTCCATGTAGGCATTCACCTTGGGCAGGGGCCGGGGGATTTTCTTTTCTACGCTGGCGTTCATGGCTGCTCCATAATCATGACGTTGGAAACTCCCCAGTTGCGGCCATAGGGGATGACGCCGATACCGGTGATCATGCAATTGCGGGGATCGCTCACCTGGCGTTCGCCGGCTTCGCCAAACATCTGGCGCACGCCTTCCACCAGGTTCAAGCCGCCGCCGGCCAGGCCCGGCTGGCCCGCCGAAATCTGTCCACCCGAGGTGTTGAGCGGCAGCGTTCCGCGGTAAGACATGTCGGTGTTGAGGACGAACTCGGCGCCACGGCCTTTTTCGCAGAAGCCTATGTCTTCCAGCGTGATCAAAAGCGCGATCAGGAAGTCGTCATACGGCATGATCATGCGCACGTCCTTGGCCGTCATGCCGGCTTGCTTCAGGGCGCGCGGACCGGCCACCGAGAAACCGGAAACCGTGATGTCGGGCTGGTTCACCGTGCCGTTGAAATTGGTCTTCTCGCCATAGCCCACCGGGTGGATCATCTTCTTCAAGCCCAGGCGCTTGGCGTTTTCGGTGGAGGTGACCAGCACGCCATTGGCGCCGTCGCACACCATCACCGAATCGAGCACGCGGATCGGCTCGGAGACGTACTTCGAGTTGAGATACTGCTCCTCGGTCAGCGGCACCCGCAGCTTGTCGCAGGCGTTGGGATTCATCAGCGCGTGGTTGCGCTGGGTGATCGCCAGCTTGGCCAGCGCCTTGTCGTTCAAGCCGTATTGGTGCTTGTAGCGCTGCGAGAGCAAGCCGAAAGCGCCAACCGGACCGCGCAGGCCGACCGGGTACTGGAATTCATGGCGCTGCGCGCCCTGCTCCGGATTGCGCCCGGAAGACTGGGCGTCGGAAGCCAGCACCAGCACCATCTTGCACATGCCGTCGCGAATCGCGGCCGCGGCGCGCGCAATGCCGCCGATGCCGGAGGCGCCGCCCATGCCGTTCAACTGCATCCAGTCCGGTTCCAGGCCGAGCATCTCGCACATATACATGCCCCAGAACGGATTGGCGGTCTCGCTCATGGTTTCGGCGATCGCCAGGCCATCGATTTCCTTCTTGTCGATGCCGGTCTGGTTCAGGATCTGGTCCAGCACATCGCCGGCCAGGTCATACGAACTGCGGCCGCCGCGCAACGTGACTTTCGTCTCGCCGTAGCCGACCACGGCTATGTCTTTTCTTTTATCCATCTTTCTCCACCCAACGGTTAGCGTGTTTCCTTCTTGCCCTATTGCTCGATCCGGATATTGCGCGACCGGATCACCTTGCCCCAACGTTCAATCTCGCTGCTGATATGCGCGGCAAACTGCTCCGGCGTGCCGCCCACCACATACATTCCGGCCTTGGCCAGCGGACCTTTCACATCCGGCATGACGAGCACGGCGTTGATCTCGCGGTTCAGGCGGGCGACGATATCCGGCGGTGTGCCAGCCTTCAGCAACAGGCCGAACCAGGTGCCGCTGATGGCATTCGGATAGCCTTGCTCGGCAAAGGTCGGCACATTGGGCAGCACCGACCAGCGCTCCTTGCTCGGAATACCGAGCGCGCGCAAACGACCGGACTCCACCAGCGATACCAGTTGCGGCGAAATGCTGAACACGCCGACAGCGGTATGGCCACCCAGCACCGCCGTGGTCAGCGAAGACAGGCCCTTGTAGGGCACGTGCATCATGTCTATCCCGGCCTGCTGGGTCAGCATTTCCATCATCAGGTGGGTGCCGGTGGCCACGCCGGGCGTGCCGAAGCTGATCTGGCCGGGTTTCGCCTTGGCCTTTTTCACCAGGTCGGCGAAAGTCTTGATGTCGGAGTCGGCCGGCACCACCACCAGTTGCCCCACGTCGGCCAGCTGGATCAAGGGTTGGAAATCCTTTTTGGTGTCATAAGGCAGATTGGGAAACAGCGTGGGGTTGGTGGCATGCGGCACCGCCACCAGGAGCGCCGTATAGCCGTCGGCCGGCTGGCTCAGGAGGTATTGCGAAGCGACCCGCTCAAAGGCGCCCGGCTTGGATTCCACGATGACCGGCTGCCCAAGGCGCGGTCCCAGCGCTTCGGCCACCTTGCGTCCCATGAAATCGACCGAGCCGCCGGTTTCATAGGCCAGCACGATCTTGAGGGGGCGGTCGGGAAAGCCGGCAGCCTGGACAGCGGTGGCGGCCGACAGTGCCAGCATCAATCCGCCGACTGCTCGCGCCAGCACCTTTGCAATACTTCTCATCTTGGTCTCCTGTTGCTCGTTTCTGTTGCTCGTTCTGTGGTTCGTTGTGACGGCCGCTTCAATCGACCTTGATGCTGGCGCGCTTGATCACATCGGAATACTTGGCGGCATCCGCCTTCTGCCGCGCCAGCAATTCTTCCGGCGCGGTGCCGACGGCGACGATGCCGTTGGTGTCGAAGCGTGCCCGCAGCGCCGGATCCTTCATGGCGGCGCGGATTTCCGTAGATAGCTTGTTGAGGATGGGCGCGGGAATGCCGGCCGGCCCATGGATGGCGAACCAGGTGGAGTTGTCGAAGCCGGCCAGACCGGACTCCTCCATGGTCGGCACATCGGGCGTGGCGCGCGAGCGCTCCCTGGTCGACACCGCCAGGGCCTTGAGCTTGCCGGCGCGCACGAAGGGCAGCACCGAAGGCCCGAAGTCCATCATGGCCTGCACCCGGCCCGCCACCAGGTCCGTCACGGCCGGCACGCTGCCTTTGTAGGGCACGTGCAGCACGTCGACACCGGCTTGAATCTTGAACAGTTCGAAGAAGACCTGCTGCGCGGTGCCGGAACCGGCCGAGCCATAGGACACCTTGCCGGGGTTGTCTTTGGTGTACTTGATGAATTCGCGCAGAGTGTTGACCGGCAGCGTAGCCGGAACCACGAAGAAGCTGGGCAAAAATCCCACCAGCGAGACCGGAGTGAAATCCTTCAGCGGGTCGTAGGGCACTTTCTCGAACAGGAAAGGATTGACGCTGTACAGCGCCTGCGAGCCGATCAAGAGCGTATAGCCGTCGCCCGGCGCGCGCGCCACCAGGCCGGCGCCGATCATGCCCGAATTGCCGGGGCGGTTTTCAATGATGACGGGCTGGCCCAGCGATTTCTGCAGATAGTCGCCGATGCTGCGGGCGAACAGATCGGTGGTGCCGCCCGGCGGATAGGGGGCAATGATCTTGATCGGCCGGTTCGGAAAAGCTTCCTGGGCAAACAGTCCCGGGGCTGCGCCGGCCAGCACCCCGCCCGCCATGGCTTTCAATGCATCGCGTCGTTTCATGGTGTCTCCTGTCTCTCTTTTTTATAGTTCAGGCCGCGGCCCGCAGAAATTCTTCGCGCAAGATTCGCTTCAAGACCTTGCCGGTACTGTTTTCCGGCAAGGACGCAACGAACTTGTAGTGCTTGGGTTTCTTGTAGCTGGCCATGCGCTCCACGCACCAGGCGGTGAGCGCTTCCGGGCTCGCCTGCTGGCCGGGCCGCAACACCACATAGACCGCCACCGCTTCGCCAAATACCGGATCGGGCACGCCGATGGCAGCGGCTTGCGCCACGGCGGGATGGGCGCACAGCGTGGCTTCCACTTCGCGCGAATAGATGTTGTAGCCCCCGGAGAGAATCATGTCTTTCTTGCGATCGACGATGCTCACATACCCATCGGCGTCCATCACCGCCATGTCGCCGGTGGCGAACCAGCCGTTTTTGAACGACTCGCGATTGGCTTCGGGCCGGTTGTAGTACTCGCGCATGTTGAGAAAACGCCCCGGCACGCCGGTACGCACCCAGACTTCACCCGCCGTGCCCAGCGGCACCGGCTGGCCCTGGTCGTCCAGCAGTTTCATGTCGATGCCCGGTACCACCCGGCCGACTGTTGCGGCATGGTCGATCTGCTCTTCCGGCCGCAGCAGGGTGACCACGCCCATTTCCGTCATCGAGAAGAAGGAATACAGCTTGACCCGCGGCAGGGCTTTCAACATCTGCTTCTTGAGTTCGACCGCGAAGGCTTCGCCGGTGGCCAGCACCCGTTCGATGGAAGCGAAACGCCAGGGCGCGGCTTCGATTTCGGGCATCAACAGGCGGATCACGGTGGGCACCACGCCCAGCACGCTGATGCGCTCGGTCTCGATGGTGCGCGCCACCTCGACGGCATCGAACTGGGGCATGATCACCAGGGTGCAGCCATGCACGATCATGTTGCCCAGACGGGCGAAGGCGGTGCGATGCGCCAGCGGCGTGGTGACCAGGATGCGGTCGTGGCCGGTGAAGCCCCAATACAGGCCATTCACGAAGCCATTCATGATGATGTAATTGGCTTGCGTGAGGATCGCGCCCTTGGGCTTGCCGGTGGTGCCCGAGGTATAGGAAATCATGCAGTCGTCGAATTCGACGGGAATGTCCTGCAGTTCGCCCTGCCCCGGCTGGCTCATTTGCGCGTAGTGCAGCGCGCCCTCGCGCGGCGCGCCGCCAACGGCGATCCGGCGCACGTTCGGCGCATCCTTGGCGGCGCGCTCGAAATCGACCGCCACGCTGGTGGCGACGAAGGCGGCGAAGGGTTGCGCGTCTTCCAGCATGAAGGCGACTTCGGGCGCCGCCAGCTTCAGGTTGATCGGCACCGCGATGCCACCGGCCTTGACGATGCCGAAGAAGGCCAGGGCGAATTCCAGGCAATTGGGCATGAACAGCGCCACCCGGTCTCCCGGCTGCAGGCCTTGCTGCTGCAAGCCGATGGCCAGCGCCGTGGAGACCGCATCGAGTTCGGCGAAAGTGACGCGCCGCTCACCGCAGATCAGGGCTTCTTTTTCGGGCTGGGTGGCCGCATGCGAGGCCAGGTAGGACGCGAACTTCATTGCAGGTCCTGCCGCAATGAAAGGCTGAATACCGATTTGCCCGGATGGCAAACCTTTACCGCTGGACCTGCACGCATTGCATGTGTCTCCTGCTGGCTTGAAGCGCGGCCGCTTGTGGTTTTGTTCTATGCGGCCTGGCTGTACGGGCATTCGGCCCGTGCGAGTGGCGAAAAAATATTAGCACGTTTGTGCGAATGGGCAAACACTATCGCGCCTTTCCGTATAATCCACAATCACGCCGGCGCACTGCTTTCGGGCGCGCGTTCCGGCCGGCAATCCACCAAGCAAGTTCGGCACCAGCAGCAAGACAGCAGCAATCAAGGGGAAAAAACAGCCTATGGCCACCGCAGCGAAGGGCGAATCCGCGAGCAAGACCTCCAAGCCGGCGCAAAACGTGCGCCCCGGCAGCGAGCGCCAGCAGAATCATCTGCAGGGCGTGGTGTACGACCTGATTTCCGAGCACGGCATCGACGCGCTCACCATGCGCCAGGTGGCCGAAGCCAGCGGCGTCTCCACCGGCACCATCAACTACCACTTCCGCAACAAGGAAAACCTGATCATCTCGGCCCTGGAAACGGCCTACCAGTTGCCTTCCGACTGGGCCGAATACCAGGGCTCGCCCGCCGCGCAGTTGAAGCGGCTGGCGCTGAGCTACACGCTCAGGAACAACAGCAATCGCTGGTGGCGTTTCTGGATCAACTACCTGGCCGCCAGCACCCGCAGCGAAGAAATGCAGGCGCACCAGGAAGTGCGCTTCGACAAGCAGCTGCGCTTCTGGACCGAGCTGGTGGCCGAAGGCATGAAGAAAGGCGAGTTCAGGAAAGACCTGGACGCCGAAGACGCCGCGCGCGAACTGCTGATCCTGGTGCATGGCCTGCTGACGGTGCAGTTCATGAAGCCGGACGCGAAGATGCGGGGGTTTGCGAAGGACAGGGTGTTGCGGGCGATTGAAGAGATGGCCGCGCCGAATGGCGAAGGCCATCTCGGCAGGTCCTGAGGGCCGGGGACGACCAATTCAGTCCTCTGGTCCCGGCAGCGATCTTGATGTCCGGATGCCGATGACCTACTATCCCAACAGCTTCCGAATCCCAATCTCCATGCGCCCATCCAAAGCCCTCGACATGAAGCGAGACGCCGTGCTGCGGACGATCCGTCGCTTCCCTGCGGCCAACCCACGCGTGTTCGGCTCGGTGCTGCATGGCACGGACCAGGAGGGCAGCGACCTGGATCTGCTCGTCGATGCCCTGCCCGGTGCAACCTTGTTCGACCTGGGCGGATTGCAGGTGGAGTTGGAATCCTTATTGGGCGTGTCCGTCGAAGTGCTGACGCCGACCGATCTTCCAGCGAAGTTTCGAGCTGAGGTTTTGGCCGAGGCCAAACCGGTATGAGTTTATGTGATCCGTGCCTGGGAGATGGTTGCCCTTAATGCGGCTCAGGGCGATTCCACCACCTCCGTCCCATTCAACAAGGGCGTAGCCCGCAGCGTCTCCATCAGCACATCCAGAATCCGCTGCGTATTCGGCGAGAACGAGCGCAACTGGCGCGTGATCAAGCAAATCTCACGGTTGATGGATGGCTCGCTCAGCTCGCGAAATTTGAATTCGTTCATCGGGCTGGCCTGCGCCGCCAGTGAAGGCAGCACCGATATCTTGCCGCCCAACTTCAACATCGCGTACAGCGAATTGGTGCTGGAAGCGTGGTCGTAGGGATGGGCCTGCGCCGCCAGGCCCAGCTCCGGATAGGTTTCCAGGAAGGCGCCGATGCCGGTGTCGTTGGTGAGTGCGATGTATTCGTACTTCTTCAACTCCGACCAGCGCAGCTTGCCCCGGCCCTTGGCCAGCGGGTGCTCGGGCGGCATGATCACGCCGAAGGGATCGCGCAGGATGGGCTTGTAATCGAGCTCGGGATAATCATGCAGGCGGCTGGCGATGCCGAAATCCACCATGCCTTCCAGCACCGCCTTTTCGATGCGGGCCGAACCGGCATCCTGAACCGAGATGGTGATGTCGGGGTACTGCTGGCGAAAGCTTTTCAGAGCCGGCGTCAGCACATGGATCACGATCGAGGGCGCGGCGGCGATGCGCACGTGTCCTTGCTGGCCCTTGGCAATCGCTTGCAGGTCGCCGATGGCATTGTCGAAATCGCGCACCAGCTTTTCGGCCACCGCTTTGAATTGCACCGCTTCGGGTGTCAGGTCTACCCGGCGCGTGGTGCGTTCAAACAGCTTGATGCCGACCGCTTCCTCGAACTGCTGAATGGTGGCGGTGAGCGAAGACTGGGTCTGGAACAGGCGCGAGGCCGCGACCGTGAAAGAACCGGTCTCGGCCACCGCCAGAAAGCAGCGCACATGGCGCAGGGATATTTGTCTCATGATGGCTTTGGAATTCTGCCGCCATCATACCCTGCGCCTGCCCGGTCACCCGCGCTCAGGACGCTGGGAAACGGCTGTTTCCCACCTGCGCCGCCACCAAGCGGTAGCGCGCAAACGTGGTTTGGCCGCGCAGCAGATCGGTTGTGCTGCGCGTCATCTGCACCGGACCGATGCCGGGCGCCAGCCAGATGTCTTCGCTGCGGGTTTCTCCGGTCACGACATCCTTGCCCTGGTTGACCGCCAAAGTCAGGACATTCTTGAAGTGGGCCACGCCGCCCTTGATCGGCAAGTCGGCATCGTCGTCATATCCGACCAGAACCTGGGTGAGTTGATACGACGCGCGATCGACCAAGCCGTCGCCGTCGATATCGGCATAGGCCGAGCCACTGGCCGACCGGGTTGCGCCCACGGTATAACCGGCAAACGAATACAGCTGCGGGTTGAGCGCCATCGATGCATTGCCCTGGCCCCAGGAGCGATTCAGATACACGCCGTTCGCATCCACCGAATAATTTTCCTGCGACACAGAACCGCGATCGTTTTGCTGTAACAGGGCATGGCTTCCATCCGACGAGCCGATCGCAATTTGATCCCGACCCAGTTGCGTCCCGCCCTTGTCCCGCACATCGAAAAGCCAGTTTGCACCCACCGGGGCTAGCGGGAAATAGCTGGCGTTGAATGCCTGGCTGGCCGCCGCGTCCTGCGCGTTCGCATCGGCGCTCGCAGCCTGGCCGCTTGCCGTGCCGCCCTGCCCGCCGCCGGCAGCGGCAGTTGCCGCCGGAGCGCTGTCGCCGCCTCCGCCGCAGGCGGCCATCAACACAGCGGCGCATAACACGAGCGCCAAGCCGACTGAGCCTGGAATTGCAGTTGATCGCTTCATGATCCTTGTTCCTTTTGAAGTGAGCACGAATCCGGAAAAGCACCGGCGCCATGCTCAAGTTAGGAAAGGATCAGGACATCAAAAAAGAAAATCCGGCGCACAGCAAGAAAGTATCAAGCCATGCCATGCGGCAGACGCAAGGGCCGTCGCAATGACCGCCCTTGGGTTCGTTCAGTGCACGCTGCAGCCGCCAGCTGGGCCACATCGATGCCATGCATCGGGCCTTGAAAAAGCCGTCATGGTCGGCACAGGATTCACTGCGCAGCTTCCTCCCAACCCTTGATGCGCACCCGGATATGGCGTGCCAGGTGCTCGCGATCGAGTCCGATCGCTATCAGATATTGCGGCACGCTGGCGTCCTGCGGAAGGCTCAGTTGCGCCGTTCGAGGATCGTAGCGGCTGCCGTCAGGCAGCGCTGCACCATCAAGCGCATTCACCGAGGTGATGGCCACGATCTCGGGCAGATGCAGGCGTATCTCGCCAAGGTCGACGATGGAGCGCGCCAGCTTCTGGTCCTTGGTGATCGCCACGTCGACATTGGCTTGCAGGATGCTGCCGGGAAGATTGCGCTGTACCGTGCTCATCACCGGAATGATGGGAGCGGGCTGGGTGATTGCGATGGCCGGGTTGATCTCGCCGCTCTGGCTGGCCACCAGGATCACGTCATAGTTCTGGCCGCCATTGCCGTCGTTCATGATGACGTTGCTGATGTTGACCGTCTTGTTGTTGCCCACGCTGGCGCTGTCGTAGCTGATATCCGCGCTTTGCACGCCCTCCCCTATGCCGCCGCTGACGCTGGGCACATAGCTGGACGGCACGCTGCTGTTGCCGTCGTAGGTCTTGCTGGCATCAGGCGCCGTCACGGTAATCGTGCGCCGGTTGATGACGCCGCTGCTGTCGCTGACCGTCGTGACAGTGTAGTTGCCGCCGCCATTGCCGTCGTTGAGCACATAGCCGCCATCCACCAGCAAGGTCTTGCCGGTGCCGGCGTTTTTGTCCGCGAAGCTTTGGCTCAAGCCGCTCACCGTATCACCGCCGACCAGGCCGCTCACCGTAGGCGCACCTGCGGAAGTGGTGCTGCCGTCATAGGTCTTGGTGTCGCCGACGGCGGTAATCGTCAGGGCTGCCGGCGTGATGGTGCCGCTGTTGTCGCTCACCGTGGTGACCGTGTAATTGCCGCCGCCATTGCCATCGTTGACGACATAGCCGCCATTCACCAGCAGGGTCTTGCCGCTGCCGGCGTTCCTGTCAGCGAAGCTTTGGCTCAGGCCGCTCACGGTATCGCCGCCAACCAGGCCGGTGATGGTGGGTGCGGCCGCTGAATTCCTGGTGCCGTCGTAGGTCCGGGTATCGGTCGACGCCGTCAGGGTCAAGGCGGCCGGCGTGATCACGCCATCGTTTCCGGCGTAAGTGGTAGACCCGCCCGTGAACACGTAATTCGATGCGTCCGCGCCGGACAGGGCCAGGTTGCTGACGGTATAGCTCTTGCCGGTTCCGGCATTGCGGTCGCCGAATGAACCCGTGCCGTTGGCGGTGACGATGTCGCCCGCGACGAGGTTGTCCAGCCCTACCGTCAGTCCATCCATGGCCACCGTGCCGTCATAGGTCTTGCTGACATTACCGGGAACGACGCTGACCGCGCGCGCATCCACGGTCTGCGCGCCGACCACGGTCAGAGTGTTGCTGAAGTTCCCGGAACTGCCGCTCACCGGGCCGGCGCCGAGCTGGTAGCTGCCCACCCTGAGCATGCCGCTGCTGCTGTAGGCGGCGCCTTCGGGCGTCAGGTTGAAGCTGACGTTGCCCCCTATTCCGTCGTTCACCGAGACCAGGCCATTGCTCTGGCTGGCTGCCAGCGTCACCACGGTGCCGTCGGGCAGCATGTACTGCGCGCTGGGCGCGCCATAGCTGGCCGCATTGCCATAAGTATTGCTGCTGTTGTTGAAGCGCACCAGCAGTTCATTGGCGGGCACGATGCTGTAGTTGCCGGTCACATAGTTGATCGTGTAGTTGCTGGCCGTCAGTCCGCTGGCCGACAGCACGCCGTTGTAGGTGCCGGCCGCTTCCGTACCGGCATTGGTCCGGACAATCGACAGGCTGCCCCCCAGCACGCTGGCGTTCTCGCCATTGACGAAGCCCAAATAGCTCACGCCGTTGTAGCCGGCGACGTCGCCCTTGGTCACGAACTTGGCGTCGTTGTTGGCGACGACTGTGAGCTGCGCCGGTGTGATCACGCCCGTCGTGTTGTCCACCTTGGTGACAGTGTAGTTATTGCCGCCATTGCCATCGTTCACCACATAGCCGTTGTCGACCCTCAGCGTCTTGCCGCTGCCGACATTGGCATCGGTGTAGGACTCGGTCAGCCTGCTCACCGTATCGCTTCCAAGCAGGCCGCTGGTGGTCGGCGCCGCGCTTGCCGTCAGCGTGCCGTCATAGGTCTTGCTCTGGCCGGCAGCAGTCAGCGTCAGCGCGGCCGGCGTGATCACGCCCGTTGTGTTGTTGACCAGGGTAACGGCGTAGTCGTGGCCGCCATTGCCATCGTTCACCGTGTAGCCGGTGACCAGCAGGGTCTTGCCGCTGCCTGCATTCTTGTCGGCGAAGGATTGGGTGAGGCCGCTTACCGTATCGGTGCCGAGCAAGCCGGTTGTGGTCGGGATGCCGACCGAGCCGGTGCTGGCGTCATACACGCGGGTGTCGGTTCCGGCCGTGATCGTCAGCGGCGCCGGCGTGATGTTGGCGGTGGTGGTGACCGTGGCCGGCGTCTGGTAGCCGCTGATGGTGATGCCGGCGGTCTTGCTTTCCACGCTCAGGCCGTTGGCCGTGACCGTCTTGCCGGTGCCGGCGTGGCGGTCGTCGAAAGTGCCGGTGGGTGTGCCGGCAATGCGCAGGCTGTCGCCGTCGATGCCGGTCACGATCGACCTGGTGGTGTTGATGGTGGCACTGGTGTTGGCGTCATATACCTTGTTGTCGGCCACGGCATTGATGGTCGCCGTCGGTGTCACACGATAGAAGACGTTGAGCTTCTTTGCCGCATCGACCGTACCGGTGCCAGGCGCCGTGGCATAGGCCTTGTTGAGCGAGGTGGAGCTGCCCAGCACCCGGGCATTGTAGGCCGCCGTGGTGGCATTGCCCGAATAGACGACCACCGTATCGCCGGACGAGCTGACATTGGCATTGAGCTTGACGTCGCCGCCAGTGACGCTGCCATTGGCCACCGAGCTGGGCGACACGCCGTCGTCCGCGCCGGCGGTGAGCGTGATGCGACCGGTCTGGCTGATCGCGCCCGCGATGGTGAGATCGCCGCCGGCAGTCGCGCTCATGGTGCCCGTGCCGTTGATGACGTTGGGAATGGTGTAGCCGTCCGAGCGGTTGAAGACCAGGTTGGCGTTGTTGGTGACCGCGCCCGTGCCCAGTGTGCCGGAAGTGCCGCCGTCGCCCACCTGCAGCGTGCCGCCGCTGACGGTAGTGAGGCCAGTGAAAGTGTTGTTGCCGGTCAGGACCTGGGTGCCGCTGCCAGTCTTCGCCAGCCGGCCGCCGGCGCCGCTGATGACGCCGGCGAAATTGCCGGAGCCGTTGTTGGCGCCGACGGTGAGGGTTTGGCCGCCCAGCGTTGAAGTGCTTGTCGCGTCGCCGTTGAACGACATGACAGAGGTGGCCGTGCCGGTGCCGCCAAAGGCGGTGTTGATGTTGAAATTCGCCGCGTTGGACAGGTTGAGCGTGGTGTTCTGCAGTGCCAGGCCCGCACCATCGTTGACACTGAACTGGCCGCCGCTGACATTGATCGTTCCGGAAAAACTGCCGGGACCGCCACGCAACATCATGCCCGTGGTCGCGCCGCCGGTGTTGGTCATGTTGATCGTGCCCGATCCTTGCAGACCGGTGCTGGCGCCGCCGATGAACAACTGGTTGTTGGCGCCGCTGTTGGTATTGTTGATGGCGACGGTACCGTTGATGGTGACGTTGGAGCTGTTGAAGGTACTGTAGCCGGTATTGGTGTGGTTCAGCGTCGAACCGTCATTGAGCGTGATTGCAAAGCCGCTCAAATGATCAACGGCCCCATTGCCCGCCAGTTCCAGCGTGGTGCCGCTGTTGACCGTCGTCGCCGAGTTGAAGTTGTAGCCATTCAGGATGACGAGATTCCCGCCGTCGACGCTAGTGCTGCCGGTGTAGTTGACCACGTTGCCTGCCAGGGTCTGACTGCCGCTTCCGCTTTTCACCAGATTGAGCAGGCCGGTGCCGCCGCCGGAATCGGCATTGCGCAAATAGCCGTTATAGAGATAGTCGCCGCTGCCGGTCAGCGTCAAGGTGCCGCTGGTATTCGAGGCCGCATTCCAGCCGCCGTTCTGGATCACCGCGCTGGCCTGGGCGGTCGCGCTGCCGGCATTGATTCCGAGCAGGCTCTGATTGGTTCCCATCAGGTCGAAACGCGCCCACTGCCCGGCGACGTTTACGAAGTCCATCAGCACGTCGGCGCCGAACTGGTTGTCGCCGCCCATGCGCAAATTGGACTGGTCGCCACTGCGGTTGCCCATCTGGACCGTCGAGCCTGCTGCAATCGCCACCGCGCCATTGGTTTTGGCCAGGGTCAAGGTGCCGCGCGCGGCCCAGCCGTTCACCACCGTTCCGCCGGCATAAGTGTTGGACTGGCTGCCGGCCATGATGATGTTGGCATTGCCGGCGTAGCCGGTGACGCGGCTCATGGAGAACTGGCCGGGCCCGGAAATCACGCCGGACAGGGTGGTCGTCCCGCCGCCGTAGCTGCCTATCGTGACGTTGGCATCGGTGTAATCTCCCAACACGACCCTGTTCACGTTATTGAGCTGGATATTTCCGGAGAGGGTATTGTTCCCCTCCACCCGGATCGCGCCCAGATTGATCCCCGAGAACGTAGTTTCGAACCAGCCAGCGCCATTCTGGATGGTGAGCTGGTTTGCGATGCTGCCGGCGTTGCTGAAGAGGATGGACGATCTGTCGCCGATCTCGATGCCTGCCGACCCCAGTTGGGACTGCGCCGTGACGCTCGCCAGCCTCGCGCGGTCGATCTTGATGGTGCCAGTCAAACCGCTGTTGTTTCCGGTCAGGGCGTACTGGCCGTTGTTCAGCGCATCGATGGCGTTGTAGCCCTTGAGCAGCAGCGTACCGCTGCCACTGATGGCGTTGCCGATGGTCTGCTGGGCCGTGCTGTTCTTGTCCCACATCATGGTGGCGCCGGCGCCGATGGAGATGGCCGAAGCGCCGGCGATTGAACCGGTAGCACCGCCATTGCCGACCGAGAGCGTGCCATCGCTGACCGTGGTTGCGCCGGTATAGGTATTGGCGCCGGTCAGTTGGGTGGCGCCGGCGCCGGTCTTGGCCAGTCCGCCGCTGCCGGAGATCACGCCCGACAGCGTACCCGTGCCCGACGTGGCGTTGAGCGTCAGCAGTCCGCCATTGGTATTGATGGCGCCACTGCCGCCGATGGCGCCGCCATTGGCGTTGAGCGTGGTGGCCAACTTGCCGCTGCTGGAACTGATGTTGGCATTGACGGCGATGCCGCCGGCTGCGTTCAGCATCAGCGCGGTGTCCGCGCCCGCGGTCTTGGCGATGTCCGCGGATACTGTGATGTTGCCGGCCTCGCTGCCGGTAGAGCCGGTGTCGATCGTCACCGCCGTGCCCGCGTTCAGCGCGGCATTGATGCTGGCCGCGCTGATGGTGGCCGGCGAGCCGCTGGCCGAATACACGCCACCGGTCTGCGACACGTTGGACGTGGCAGCGCCAATGGTGACATCGAGCGGATCGAGCAGCCAGGTGCCGGCCGCGCCCAGCGGCGCACTGGCATCGGCCTGGCCGAAGGCTTGCAGATTGTTGCGGCTGGACGTCTCGACGAAGCCGCCATTGCCGCCCGCCGCGCCGCCACGGGCGGCAATGCTGCCGTAAAAGCCGGTGAAGTCATTCGACCAGAGCACCACC
>JAEVZY010000027.1 GCA_023392035.1 Pseudomonadota bacterium
CCGCGCCGGTTGCCAAGGTCACCGCCCCGGCGCCGGCTGCGGGCGCGCCGGCCGCCGCCCCGGTCCTTGCCAAGGCCGCTGCGCCCAAGCGCCGCGACGCCGCGCTGACCCTGGGTGCCGATCATGCCTTCGCCTTCAACAAGGCGGTATTGACCCCGGCCGCCAAGGCGCAAATCGATTCAGAGCTGCCGCCCAAACTCGCGGCCTGCTCCAAAGTGGACATGATCATCGTCACTGGCCACGCCGATCGCATCGGATCTCAGAAAGCCAATCAAAAGCTCTCCGAGAAGCGCGCCGAAGCTGTGGCGGCCTATATCAAATCCAAGGGCACCAGCGCCCCCATCGACACCTTGGGCGTGGGCAAAACCCAATCGATCAAGGCTTGCGATGACAAACTGCCTCGCAAGAAGCTGATCGAATGCCTGGCGCCCAACCGGCGCGTGGTGATCGAAGTGCGTGGCGCCGGCAAGTGAGCCGTCTTTTGAATGAGTCTTTGAAGCCGAGTTTGTTTTGGCGCAAAACGGACCCCGTGGACGACAGGAAAATCTCGCGGGGCTCTTTTGCACTTGAGCGCCCGGCGCCGTTGTCTCCAAACGACAATTGCCACGAACAGCGCAAAGCAGCTGCTTGACAGCCGAAGAACTTGATCGAACGGTATGGCAGAATATGTTAAGTAAAGGTCATTGGCTTCAAAGTAATTTCCAATACTCAATGATTTTCGAACCACCCCTGTGGTAATATTTGTGCACTCTTTTTTTGACCCTAACTTTTCATTGATTAGTTGCGCAGTTCTGCTGCGGATGAATCTCACCCGAGAGGAGAAATATGAATAAGTACGTAAAACTCGTCTTCGCTGCGACCGCAGTTTTGGCTGGCACTGCTGCTCAAGCACAAAATGCCTACACCAAAAACGTCCCGATCCAACAGGGCAAAGCCTATGTTCAGGACTCGCGCGGCATAACCGCCACCTCCACCTACGGTAACTGCGTGCGCACCGGTTTCTGGACCCCGGGCGACGCCTTCCCGGGCTGCGACGCTCCGCTGGAAGCACCGAAAGTCGTGGCCCCTGCCCCGGCCCCGGCCCAACCTGCACCCGCACCGAAAGCCGCTCCGGTTGCACCGGCCCCCACTTCCGAGAAAGTGACCTTCGCCGCCGACACCTTCTTCGACTTTGACAAAGCCGTGCTCAAGCCGGACGGCAAAGCCAAGCTCGACGACATGGTCTCCAAGCTGAAGGACATCAACCTTGAAGTCATCATCGCTGTCGGCCACACCGACTCGATCGGTACCGACAAGTACAACCAGAAGCTGTCGGTGCGCCGCGCCGAAGCCGTCAAGGCCTATCTGGTCTCCAAAGGCATCGAAGCCAACCGCGTCTACACCGAAGGCAAAGGCAAGAAGCAACCGGTGGCTGACAACAAGACCGCCGCTGGCCGCGCCAAGAACCGCCGCGTGGAAATCGAAGTCGTCGGCACCCGCACCAAGAAGTAATTCCCGGTTCGCCGGAATAAAAAACCCCGCTTCGGCGGGGTTTTTTATTGCCTGACCCGGTTCGCAAGAAATGGGGCAGGCATTCGCCTCGCCCCCCGGGCGCCACATGGCGACAAGCCGCGGCGATGCCGCTATCATTGCGGCATGAACGTGAACGCCGACCCCAGCGAGCTGCAAAAATTCAGCGAGCTTGCCCACCGCTGGTGGGACCCCACTTCCGAATTCCGTCCCCTGCACGAAATCAATCCACTGCGCCTGGAGTGGATCAATGCACGCGTGCCGCTGCGCGGCAAACGCGTGCTGGATATCGGCTGCGGTGGTGGCATTTTGTCTGAATCGATGGCGACCAAAGGCGCGGACGTCACCGGTATCGATCTTTCGGAAAAAGCGCTCAAGGTTGCCGACCTGCACAGCCTGGAATCCGGCGTGCAGGTACGCTATGAATTGATTTCCGCCGAAGACATGGCCGCGCGCGAGCCGGCCAGTTTCGATGTGGTGACCTGCATGGAAATGCTGGAGCACGTTCCCGACCCTGCCGCCGTGGTGCATGCGTGCGCGGCGCTGGTCAAGCCCGGCGGTCACGTGTTTTTTTCAACCATCAACCGCAATCCCAAGTCATATCTGTTTGCGGTGATCGGCGCTGAATACCTGCTCAAGCTGCTGCCCAAGGGCACGCACGACTATGCACGCTTCATCAAGCCGGCCGAGCTGGCCAGTTTTGTGCGCAGCGCGGCGATGGATCTGCAAGCCATGAAAGGCCTGACCTACAACCCACTGACCAAGATGTATTCGCTGAACCAGGACACCGACGTCAATTACATGATCGCCTGTCGGCGCCCGGAGCAAGACGCCTGATGAAGTCGCTGCCCGCCGCACCGCGCGCCATTTTGTTTGACCTGGACGGCACCCTGGCCGACACCGCGCCCGACCTGGCCGCCGCTGCCAACAAGCTGCGCACCGATCGCGGGCTGGAACCCGCGCCTTATGAGCATCTGCGTCCGGTGGCGTCCCATGGCGCCCGCGGCCTGATCGGCGCCGCCTTCGGCATTGCGCCCGGCGAGCCTGAATTCGAGGCGCTGCGCACCGCCTTTCTGGCCAACTACGAAGCCGCCCTTGCCGAGCGCAGCCGCCTGTTTGAAGGCGTACCTGAATTGCTGGAGCAACTGGGCGAGCGCGGCATTGCATGGGGCGTGGTGACCAACAAAGTCAGCCGCTACACCCTGCCGCTGATTCCCCTGGTGGGGCTGGCAAAGGCTTCCTGCGTGATTGCCGGCGACACCACCCCGCATTCCAAGCCGCATCCCGAACCCTTGTTTGAAGCTGCAAGGCGCGTCGGCCTGCAACCGGCCCAGTGCTGGTACGTGGGCGACGACTTGCGCGACATGCAAGCCGCCCGCGCCGCCGGCATGCTTTCCATCGCAGCCGGCTGGGGTTATTGCGGGGACAGCGATCCGGTGACCTGGCAAGCCGATCATGTCATTGCAAGTCCGGCCGATCTGCTGGGTTTGATTGCCTGATTTCCGCTTGTAGCAAGTCGGGCAGCATTGCGGCCTTGAACTTATACGCCCCTGCCCCATCTACCGGGTACAATACCGATTCTGCTTTGGGGGCGACCTGGTCTCGACAGGGATTACGAAGCAGCGCAGGGCATACCGAGGACTGGTTACCTCGTTAATCCAGCCGGAAAGCAATAAATGCTAAAAGCACCGTAGCTGCCAACGACGAATTCGCATTCGCCGCTGCTGCAGCCTAATAAGTAGCTTAATAACCTACTTTCCCTACACCGTCTCGTCCCTGGGGCGGGCTGGCAACAGCGGTAGGGTCCTCTACAGGGAATCGCGTTAGTCCGGGTCACTTGGGCTGACGTTAAATCAAGGTGACTCGCCACGACGCAGCGTGTCCGTCCGCGTCGGCGTGGTTAGATCAAATGGCGTGACTAAGTATGTAGAACTGTCTGTGTAGGGTCTTTGGACGCGGGTTCGATTCCCGCCGCCTCCACCATAAATTTGAAAGCCCCTGGTTCGAGGGGCTTTTTTCTTATCGTTTGGGCGTGGCAACGGGCTTGCCCCCGTCATGGGCTTGTACGCGATGCTGCACGCCCCCCTCAAACGGCTTGACCTTCCCGCCGAGTAGTACCCACTTGAGGCATTCGGGGATTACAGGTTGTGCATGATCAGCGCCGGATCCCAATCATGCATGGTCTGGTCCTGCTCGCCCAGGCCGCTGATGCCCAACCGGACCCGCTCGCCAGCCTTCAGGTAACGCGGCGGCTTGAAGCCCAGGCCTACGCCCGGGGGGGTGCCGGTCGTGATCAGGTCGCCGGGGTAGAGCGTCATGTAGCGGCTGAGGTAGCTCACCAGGTAAGCCACGCCGAAAATCATGGTGCGGGTATTGCCGGTCTGGCGGCGTTGCCCGTTCACATCCAGCCACATGTCCAGGCTTTGCGGATCGGTGATTTCATCCGTCGTCACCAGCCAGGGGCCGACCGGGCCGTAGGTGTCGCAGCACTTGCCCTTGTCCCACTGGGTGCCGTTCTGCTCAAGCTGGAACAGCCGCTCCGACACATCATTGACGACGCAGTAGCCGGCCACATGACGGATCGCTTCGGCCTCGCTGACCTCGCGCGCCATGCTGCCGATGACGATGCCCAGTTCAACTTCGTAGTCGGTCTTGGTCGATCCGCGCGGCATGACCACCGGGTCGTTGGGGCCGACGATGCAGCTCGGCGCTTTCATGAAAATCACCGGTTCCTTTGGAATCGGCATACCGGCTTCCTCGGCATGGTCGGTGTAGTTCAGGCCGACGGCGACGAACTTGCCGACGCCCTTCCAGGGTGGCGCGATGCGGCCGGGATTGTCCACCACCGGCAAGCTGCCTGCATCAATTGCCGCCAGCCGCCGCAACTGCTCCGGCATCAGGGTTTGCGCCGTGATATCCGGCAGCACGCCGGACAAATCACGGACCCGGCCATCCTTGTCCAGCAAGGCCGGCCTTTCCTGGCCCATCGCTCCATAACGCATCAATTTCATGCTTGTGCAACCTCTGTTCTGTTGCCTGGCCAGCCCTCGCCGGCTCAGGCGTAGTTGATGACGAGATGCTTGATGTCCGACATCTCTTCCATTGCATAGCGGGTGCCTTCCCGGCCGAAGCCGGATTCCTTCCAGCCGCCAAAGGGCATGTTGTCGATCCGGTAGATCGGCACATCGTTGACCATCAAGCCGCCAACGTCCCAGTCTTCGATGGCCTGGAAGGCGCGCCGCAGGTCGTTGGTAAACATCCCGCCCTGCAAACCGTAACGCGAATCGGCAGCACGTGAAATCGCTTCTTCAAAGCCCTGGTAGCTGTTGACCGTGAGCACCGGGCCAAACACTTCCTCGTCTTCGACCTTCATGCCCTTGCGGGTTCCGCTCAGCACGGTCGGCTGCACCACGGCACCCTGGCGCGGGCCGCCGGCCAGCATTGTCGCACCCGCGGACACCGCCTCGTCTATCCAGCCCTGTATGCGCTTGGCCGAGCCCTCGTCGATCACCGGGCCGACATCGATGCCCTCTTGCATCGGGTCGCCCACCTTGCAGGCCTGGACCTTTTCCACCAGCAGCCGCGTGAAATCGCGCGCCACCGATTCCTGCACCAGGATGCGCTGCACGCCTATGCAGTACTGTCCGCCATAGACCACACCGCCGCGCACGCAGCGCGCCGCGGCCAGGTCGAGGTCGGCATCTTCAGCCACCACCACCGCGCCGTTGCCGCCCAGTTCCAGGGCCACTTTCTTGCGGCCGGCGATGTCCTTGATATGCCAGCCCACCTTGGCGCTACCGGTAAAGCTGACCATCGCAAATCGCTCGTCGCGCACCATGCTCTCGGCCAGCGGCACCGGGCAATGGACGACTTGCAAGGCATCCTGAGGCAGGCCGGCGGCTGTCATCACTTCCAGCAGCAGCAGCGAAGTCAGCGGCGTTTGCGGGGCCGGTTTCAGCACCACGCTGTTGCCCACCGCAATGGCCGGCGCCACCTTGTGCACCACCAGGTTCAAGGGGAAATTGAAGGGCGCAATTGCCAGGATCGGCCCGATCGGAAAGCGGCGTGCAATGCCCACGCGGCGTCGCATGCGCGACAGTGCCGCCGTGTCGAGCTTATCCAGCGACACCGGACGTCCTTCGCTGTCGGTGGTCTGGTATTCAAACACCGCGGCGTCCACATCGAGCGGCACTTCTTCGCCGCCAAAGCGACGCGCCTCGGCCGCGGCATTGGTCAAGTTGAAGATGGCGCGCGACACTTCACCGCGCGCGTCGTACAGCGGCTTGCCGGCTTCGGCGGCAATGGTGCGGATGAACTCTTCGCGGCGCGCGCGTATGCCTTCGGCCGTGCGCAGCAGGATGTCCGCGCGCACGAAACGCGGCAGCTTGCGCATCACCTGGAAGGCGGCCTGGGCGCGCACGGTTGCCGCTTCGATCTCCTCGGCGCTGGCCACCGGCATTTCGCCGACCACCCGGCCATCATAGGGCGACAGAATTTTTTCCATGGTCCTGCTCATCGTGTTCTCCGAAAGCGTGTTGGCATGAGTGCAGCGGGTAACAAGCGGGGCTGACTTCAGTCCACCACCCGCTCCACCGCGATCTTGCGACAGTCCATCTCATAGTCCAGGCCGGTGACCGGCGGCCGGTTGAAATGCCAGGTCAGGCCGCCGCGCATGGCGCCACGCCGCACCACCTCTTCGGCCAGGAAGGGATGAATGTCATAGACCGTATAAAGTTGGGTGTTGCTGGCGTCGGCCCAGGCAAAACCCATGGCCGCCATGCGCCGCTCCATCTCGCCCAGCACCCAGCGCGCTTTGTTGCGCAAGCCTTCCGGCGACGTGTCGCCGGGGCTGATCACGTGGTCGCGATAATTGGCATGCCCCTCGGGCGCCTCGCCGCTGCCGGCCACCACGAAAGACGGCGCCGCATCCGGGTCGGCCACGGTGTAGCAGAAGGCGTAAAAGCTGGGCTCGGCCGGCGGATCGAATTCGGGGCAGACATTGCTGCGCGCCACCGGGTTGGTCACGCCGTCAAACACGCCCCATTCTTTGAGAGTGCCCACATAGATGCGGTTGAAAGCTGCAAACCCCGCTTCGTCAAACGGCGCGGGAGAGCGCAGCTCGCAGGCGCAAAACGCGGTCAGGGGCCGGCCGGCGGCAATCATGATTTGTTTGGCCCGCGCAAAGCCTTCGGCCAGCGGCAGCGGACGGGCAAAGCGTACCCGCTCGATGCGAAAACCCGGCTCGGCCACCACGCCCGCCGAGTACTGGATAACACCGGGAATAAAGCGGTAATTGCCGGGCGCAAATGCAGTGGTGCTGGACATTCGTGGTTCCTTTTGGTGACGGTGAGGTGTGTGAAGAAGTGGCCAGGTGCTCAGGCTGCCAATACGCCCAAGTACGCCTGGCGGATCGCGGGGTCGTGCAGCAAGTCGCGGCTCGGCCCGCCCTGCACCACCCGGCCCATGTCCATGGCCCAGGCAGTGGTGGACAATTCCAGGGCGGTGACGACATCCTGCTCCACCACCAGGATGGAAAGCCCTTCCCGGTTCAGCGCCTGCAAGGCTTCCACCAGTTGCTCCACCAGCAGCGGCGACAGGCCCAGGGACAGTTCGTCTATCATCAAGAGCCGCGGCGCGCTCATCATGCCGCGGCCGATGGCGCACATCTGCTGCTCGCCGCCGCTCATGGTGCCGGCCTGCTGAGCCCGCCGCTCGAACAGCTTGGGGAAAGTGGCATACACCCGGTCCAGGTCGCGTCGGATTTCCGCCGGCGCGGCCTTGCGGGCGTACGCGCCCATCAGCAAGTTGTCTTCCACATTCATGGCGCCGAAAAGCCGCCTTCCCTCGGGCACGTGGGCTATGCCGGCCACAAGAATTTGCCGTGCCGATTGGCCAACGAGGTTTTCACCTGCAAACCGGATACTGCCCGCGCTCGGCTGCAGCAAGCCGGAGAGCGTGCGCATCAGGGTGGATTTGCCGGCGCCGTTGGAGCCGATCAGCGCGGTGATCTCGCCCTCGCGCAGCGTCAGGTCGATTCCCCACAGCACCTTGATCTCGCCGTAACCGGCGTGCAGGCTGCTCACTTGCAGCAGCGGCGTGCTCGTGTTGTCTGGCTTGTTCATCCCGGCTCCGCGTTCAATAGCGCGTACTTCTTGCCCAGATAGGCTTCGATCACTTTCGCATCGCGCACCACCTCGGCCGGTTTGCCATCGGCCACCAGCGCGCCGTTTTGCAGTACCACCACACGGCTGCAGACGTTGATCACCACCTGCATCAGGTGCTCGATCAGCACGATGGTGATGCCCTGCCCGGCCAGTTGGCGGATCAAGGTCATGGCGTGTTCCACTTCGGCGGTGTTCAGGCCCGCATTCACTTCATCCAGGAACAGCAGTTTGGGTCGCATTGCCAGCGCCTTGGCCAGTTCCAGGCGCTTGCGCATGGCCAGCGTCAGGCTCGATGCGCTGTGTTTCATCTGCTTTTCCAGCCCGACAAAAGCGAGGTGCTGGGCCGCTTCGTCGCGCGCCTGGCCGGGGGTGCTGCCTGCTTGCGAAAACAGCGCGGCGGCGGCCACGTTGTCGAGCACGGAAAGGTCGGGAAAGGGTTGCACGATCTGAAAGGTGCGGGCAATGCCGCTGCGCGCGGTCTGCCAAGGCGAGAGGCGGGTGATGTCGCGCCCTTCAAACAGCACCCGGCCGGCGCTGGCGCGGTGCACGCCGGTGATCACATTCACCAGCGTGGTCTTGCCGGCGCCATTGGGGCCGATCAGCCCGAGGATTTCGCCCGGCTGCAAGCTCAGGCTGACGTCGCGCACCGCCTGCAAGCCGCCGAAGCGTCGGGAGACCTTGTCCAGTTGCAGCACCGGGGAGTGTTGGGCAGCGTCATGCACGTTTCACCCCCACGACACTCAACATCCGCCGCCCGGTCTGTGAAACCGACATCAGCCCGTGGGGCAGGAACAGCAGCAACAGCACCACCAGCAATCCCAGCACGCCGGAGTGAATTTCCAGGTAATTGCGCCACACGGTTTCTTCGATGCCGAGGAACACAAAAGCGCCCAGCAGCGCACCCAGCGGAGAACCCAGGCCGCCGAGCAAAGCCATCACGATGGGCTTGACCGCGAACAGCACATCAAACACATCGGGCGGCTCGATGTAGTGCACCCAGCCGGCATACAGCGTGCCGGCCATCGCCACGAACACGCCGGAGAATGCGAAGGCCACGCTTTTGTACAGGGTGCAGTTGACGCCTATCATGTCGGCCGCGGCCTCGTTCTGGCGGATGCAAGCCAGCCCAAAGCCGAGCTTGGAAGCCTGGATGATGGCGACGGCGACAAAACACACCAGCAACAGCAGCCACATCGACCAATAGAAAAAGCTGGCCTCGGCCATGACGCCGCCGGCGCCCGTGATCTTCAGCGGAATGTTCAATCCCATGCCGCCGCCGGTGAGGTCGGTGGCGGCGTTGGTCATTTCGCGCAGCACCTCGGCCACCGCCAGGCTGGCGATGGCGAAATAATGTCCGCGCAAGCGCAGCAGGACGATGCCCAGCAACAGCGCGCCGACAAAGGCGATGGCCCCTGCCGCGGCTACGGCCGCCATCAACGGCGCGCCCTTGGCCAGCAGGACGCCGCCGCTGTACGCGCCCAGCCCGAAGAAAGCGGCGGTGGCGAACGAGGGATAGCCGGCAAAGCCGCCTATCACCGTCCACGAAACGGACATGATCGCGTACATGCAGGCGAAGGTCCCGACCCGCAGCGCATAACTGCTGCCGGTGAGAGGCAGACAGGCCAGCGCCAGCAGGAGCAGCAGCGAGATGACCAGCAGGGAGCGCTTCATTCAAAGCCTCGCTTGCCCAGCAATCCCTGCGGGCGAAAGATGAGGAACAGGATCAAGAGGCCGAAGGAAAGCGTGACCGCGTGTTCCGGGCCAAAGGCCAGTCCGCCAAAGCTTTCCACCAGCCCGAGGAAAAGGCCGCCCGCCACCGCGCCCGGCACACTGCCCAGTCCGCCCAGCACGCACACCACGAAGGCCTTGCCCAGATAGGAACCGGAGGCCACCGGCGAGATCGGAAAAATCATCGCCATCAGCACGCCGGCGCAGACCGCCATCGCCGCGCCCAGCGCAAATGCCACCGCATAGATGTTGTTGACTTCCACCCCCATCAGCCGGGCGGCGTCGCGGTCCATGCGCACCGCAACGATTGCCCGGCCCACTTTCGAGCGGCGCAGGATCAGGTAAAGCGCAATGGTCAGCATCAAGGCGAACACCATCGCCAGCAGGCGGTCCACCGGCACCACCAGCGAACCCAGCGACCACGAGCCGAGCGGAGGATCGAGCACCAGGCGCCGGTAATCCGCCTTGAAAGCCATCAGCATGGCGTTGTTGAGCATCAGGTCCAGGCCGAAGGTCAGGGTCAGCGTCACCAGCACCGGCGCGGTAATCACACGGTTGAGAACGCCGCGCTGCAGCAGGTAGCCGAGCACGAAGCCCAGGGGCGCGGCAAGCGCCAGCGCGTACCAGGGTGGCAGGCCGGTGAGCTTGTAGGCGGTCCAGGCCAGATAGGACCCGAGCACGATGAAAGAGCCGTGCATCAGGTTGATGACATTGAGCACGCCCCACACCAGCGAAAAGCCGACCGCAATGCAGGCATAGAGACTGCCCAGCACGATACCGTTCAGGATGACCTGTAGCAGGAGCATGGTTTGATGGTGCTTGAGAGTGCCGGTGGCGAGCCCGGAGGATTGCCTTGTCGCGAGAGCGCGGCGCGCCTGTGCTGCCGCGCCAGGGCGCCCGATCCGCCGAATCGGCGGGCCAGGCGCCTGCCCGCGTCTATTTCACGCCCAGCTTGAAATCCACCTGCTTGATTGCCTGCGGATAGATGACTTGCGTCTTGCCGTTCTGGATCTGCAGTACCGGCGGCTCGAGCGAGTTGATCTGGCCATTGGGGCCGAATTTCACGGGGCCCCAGAAGGTCATGACGTTCAACCTGGCCAGTTCGTCGCGCACTTTCCTGGGGTCGATGCTGCCGGCCTTCTCTATCGCCATCTGGAACAGCGCGCCGGAAACCGAAGCCGATGCCTGCGCGTAGTCAGGTTCGGATTTGTACTTGGCTTGAAACAGCTTCACATAGTTTTCGGGAGTGCCGAAAATATCCTGGCCCTTGTAGCGGGCCGCCGGATGCCACCAGGATGCGCTGGTGATGTTTTCCGAAGCCTTGCCCGAAGCCTCGATGAACTCCTTGTAGGCCGGACCGGCGATCATGGTGACGACCGGGGCTTCCATCTTCTGGTCGCCCATCTGTTTCTTGATCAGGACCAGGTCATTGATGTAGCCGGTCGCGAATATCCAGTGCGGAGACTGGGATTTGATCTGCGACAGCGCGGAAGAATGGTCCATGGTGTTGATCGCATACTTCTCGAAGGACACCACCTCCAGCCCCGCCGCCTTGGCCGCTTTTTCCATCTCTTGCGCAATCGCCAGCGGGAACAAGTCATTGCGGGCCAGGATGGCCACACGCTTCACGCCCGGCGCCTTCTCGCGCACGATCTTCACCAGCGGCGTGGTCAGCGTGTCGTTGGGCGTGAAGGTGCCGAACAGGTATTTGTAACCCTGGTCGTACACCTGTGCCGAGGAGGCGGTGGGGGCGATGGTGGGAATGCCGTATTTCTCGGAGACCGTGCTGGCCGCCTTGGCGGCGCCCGAACCAAACGGGCTGAACAGGAAATTGACCTTCTGCTGCGTGATCAACTGCTCGGCCGACTGCACGCCGCGCGGCGTGTTGGACTGGTAGTCGGTGTAGAGGATCTCCACCTTCATCTTCTTGGCGCCGACCTTGATGCCGCCACGCTTGTTGACCTCTTCGGCCCACAAGTCATAGCCCTGCTGCTGCTTGATGGCTTCCGGCGCCAGCGGCCCGCTCAACGGCAAGGGCGCGCCGAAGCGGATGGTTTCCTGCGCATGCAAGGCACCGGCCCAGAGGGTGGGAAGCAAGGCGAGCGCCCAGGCGCACAGGCGCAGGGCAGGCGATGGCGAAGATGAACCCGGCATGTGAAGTCCCTTTCAAGATGTCGACGACATTGGAAGAACAGACAGCAAACCGATTACCTGAACCGCAAACCTGCCAGCAGGACGGCGACCCGCGCCCGCCCATGACGAAGCGATTCTAGCAAGCGACTTGGCCCGCCAGAGGATCAGAATTTCGACAGCAGTGTTCCAATTTCGAGAACGCGCCTGCGTTTTTGCAGCGCAAAATCCGCACGCCACCGGAGCAGCGCACCGCGGTGGCCACAAGGCCGCGCCCTATGCGTTCGCCCGACGGGCTGCGCTGCGGGCGCTGCCGGGCAATGCCGAGCGCTTGTCCTGCATTTTTTCTTCCAGCCAGGCGGCGGCGTGACGCGCGGCCTGGGACAGCTTGCGGGTACGGCTGGCGACCAGGGTCACATAGCCCGCCTGCAGCGAGTGTTCGTCGATGGAAAGCGCGGCCAACTCGCCGGACTGCACTTCGGCGACCAGCAGATCCACCGGAAGAAAAGTCACATGCAAGTCGCTGCCCTTCACCAGGCGCTGGGCGAATGCAAGCGTATTGACTTCCACTGCCCGCGCCAGCCTGAGCTTGCGTTTGGCGCAGGCGGTCTCGATCAACTGACGGATGGCAAACGAGCGCTCCGGCAGCACCACCGGCCAACTGACGATGTCGGCCAG
>JAEVZY010000042.1 GCA_023392035.1 Pseudomonadota bacterium
CAGGATGGGCGCGCGGACGGTAATTTCGCGGCCATCCTGCGCCTGGTGCTGTCGGGCGTGGCAGCGCTCGCCCTGGCCACCTTGGCCCTGTATGCCTGGATCAGTTGGCAGGACCAGCAAAGCGGCCTGACCCGGCAGGTGGTGCAGCAAAGCCGTTATCTGTCCGGGCTGTCCGAAGATTTCCTGTCCGGCGTGGCTTATGGCATTGACGCCATTGCCCGTACCGCAGGCGAGGCGCGTTCCATCGATCATGCCGAAGCCATGTGGGAAACCCTGCGCGCATCGCATCCCGAGATCGATTCGCTGGTGTTGTCCAATGCCGCCGGCAAAGTCTCATTCGAAAGCAAGCCGGAAGACCGCAGCGCGCGCCTGCTGCGCGACTTGTTCGAGATGGAAGGCCGTGGCGGCGCCCGCTTCTACCTCGGGGTGCCGCGCTATGACTCCAATTACGACAATCCGGAAGTGGGCATCAGCCACGTCAGCCACAACAAGAGCGGCGAGGCGGTGTGGCGGGTGGAAGCCAAGATCAAGCTGGAACAATTGACCCGCCGCTGGCAGGTGGAACTGCTGCCGGCCGGCGCCCGCGTGCTGCTGTTGCACAACAACGGCTATGTGATTGCCGAGGGCGGCGAACGCAGCACCTTGGTGGAAGAGCGCTTCGCCGCCATCCTGCAGGCGCTGCAGCAGGCGCCCGGCGTGGAGGGTGTGCTGCACGTCGATCAGCCCGGCATGGTGCTGGCCTACCAGCGCCTGCAAAGGCAGCATGCAAGCCTGCTGGTGATTCTTCCCGAGGCGGCGATCTTCAATGCCTGGCTGAATCACAACAGGGTGATCTTCATCGCGTTTGCTCTGTCGCTGATGGTGTATGGATTCCTGACCCATTTGCTGCTGCGGCGCGAACGGGTGCACAGCCGGCGCCTGCTGGAGCAGGCCGACACCGACGCCCTGACCGGCATTGCCAACCGCGCCGCCGCCGAACGCCACCTGGCCAGCGAAGTGCTGCGCGCCCGGCGCGATGGCGGCGAACTGGGCGTGATCTACATCGACCTCGACCAGTTCAAGGCCATCAACGATACCTACGGCCACCAAAGCGGCGACAGATTGCTGGTGCTTTTGACCACGCGCCTGAAGCACATGCTGCGCGCCGGCGACATGCTGGCGCGGCTGGGCGGCGACGAATACCTGGCCGTGGTGTCCTGCCGCAGCGGCGAAGAATTGCTTGCCGTGTGCCAGCGCCTGCTGGACTCGGTGGCCGAGCCGATCTGCATCGGCGAACGCTGCCATCGCATCACCTTGTCCATCGGCGCCAGCTATTACCCGCACGATGGCAGCACTGCCGAGGAATTGCTGAAGAAAGCCGATATCGCGATGTATGCCGCCAAGTCGGCGGGGCGCAATGCCTGTCGCCTGTTCAATGTCTCGATGGCCGAAGAAGCGCATGCCAAATCGCAGATGAAGTCCGAACTCGAACTGGCCTTGATGCGGCGCGAATTCGAACTGTGGTACCAGCCGCGCGTGGACCTGGCACGCAACGTGATCGGAGTCGAGGCGCTGGTGCGCTGGCGCCATCCGGAACTGGGCCTGTTGCTGCCGCAGGGCTTCATCCCCTATGCCGAAGAGAGCGGCTTGATCGTGCCTATCGGGCGCATGCTGCTCAAGCAGGCGTGCCAGCAGGCGCTGTTGTGGCAATCGGAATTGCCACGGCCGCTGACGGTGTCGGTCAACATCTCGGTCAAGGAACTTGAGGCGCGCGATTTTGCGGTCGAGGCGCTGCGCATTGTCGAAGAGTCGGGGGTCGATCCGCGCCTGATTCAAATCGAAGTGACCGAAACCATGTTGTCTTCCAATCCGGACGCCATGCTGGCCTGCCTGAAGCAACTGTCGGCGGCCGGCATCGCCATCGAGCTGGATGATTTCGGCACCGGCTATTCCTCGCTCAGCTACCTGCGGCGCTTTCCAATTTCCACCATCAAGATCGACAAATCCTTCGTGCAGGACATCGCCACCCCCGAATGCCGTTCACTGGTGGTGGCCATCATTGCCATGGCCCGCGCGCTGAATTGCGCCGTGGTGGCCGAGGGCGTGGAAAACGAACAGCAAATGCACATCCTGGAAAACGTGGGCTGCACCCAATTCCAGGGCTTTTACCTGGGCTACCCGGAGACGGCCGCTAGCATTGAAGGGCGCCAGCGCGCCGTCATGGTCGCCGCGTGAAATAAGCGTCAAGGTTTCCGCGCGAAAACAATTAAATTTCCCAACAGTAACGGAACGTCGTTTTTCGTTCATTTGTTCGAAGAAATTAGCGTTTTGTTGTTTCTCTGACATTTTTGCAGAAGGTAACTCCCGATACATTTCGATCCGAGTCTTGAAAAAAAGAAATCATTTTCCGAACCGGATCGTTCAATCAGGGAGTGGTGCGATGTTGCGCAATACCTTCAAAAATGCAGCGCTGGCGACGTTTTTTGCCTCGTTGTCGCTTGTTTCCAACCAGACTTTGGCGGCCACGGCGACCGGCACTGCGAATGCCACCGTTCTGACCCCGATCGCCATCACCGCCGGTCAAACCCTCGAGTTCGGGGCATTCACCGGTGCCGCCGGTACCGTGACGGTTTCCACCGCCGGCGCCCGTTCCTCAACCGGCAGCGTGGTACTGGCGCCGACCAACGGCACCGTGCGTCAAGGCACCTTCAGCGTGACCGGTTCGGGCAGCTCGACTTTCGCCATCACCTATCCGTCGGCGTTCAACATCACCAGCGGCGCCAACAACATGTCGGTCACGGTCAGCGGTCCGGCCACGGGCACCCTCTCCGGCGGCAGCGCCACCATCAATGTTGGCGGCACCGTCACTGTCAGCGCCAACCAGGCGGCCGGCAACTATACCGGCACCTACACCATGACCGTTGAGTACAACTGAAGCTGACCTGCGCGTCGCGAGGGGAGTCCGAACATGAAAAAAAATCCGTCCTTCAAACTGTGGGCTGTGAGCGCCGCATTGGTTTGCGCGGCCTGGGGGCAGGGCGCGAGCGCTGCCACTGCCAACGGCACGGCGAATGCCTCGGTCCTGACGCCGATCGCCATCACGGCGGGTCAGACGCTTGAATTCGGCGCCTTCGCCGCCAACGGCGCCGGCACCGTCGCGGTCGATACCGCCAGCGCCCGCACTTCGACCGGCAGTGTGGTGCTGGCCAACAGCACCTACCGTGCCGGCACCTTCAATGTCGCCGGTACCGGAAATGCCACCTTCGCCATCACCTATCCGGGTGCCTTCACCATCAGCAATGGCGCCCAGACCATGTCGGTATTGGTGAATGGTGCGGCCACTGGAACTCTGGCCAGCGGTTCGGCAACCGTCAATGTTGGCGGTACGGCCACCGTGGCGGCCAACCAGGCGGCAGGGGCCTATACCGGCACCTACACCATGACCGTGGAATACAATTGACGCGGCTTGAACTGTCATTCGAACGTATGGGCGTCAACCGGAAAAAATCCTTCGGGGCAGTGAGCATGGCGGCGCTATCGGCCAGCTTGCTGATTGGGCCGACGCAAGTGGACGCTGCGTCCGCCCGGGGCAGCGCCAACGCGACCGTGCTGGCGCCCAGCGTGATTGCCCCTTCGGTGACGATCGTGATGCCGGCACCGAATATGGTGGCGCGTTCGGGTGCCCTTGGCGCGCCTTCCGAGAGTTCGGCCGCCGCCCCTTCGGCGGGCAATTCTTCCGTCGTGGCCACGGTTGCCGGCGTCCAGGTTTCCAGTGTCGAAGGCGGCAATGCCCTGAGC
>JAEVZY010000144.1 GCA_023392035.1 Pseudomonadota bacterium
CTCTTAGGCCTGGGCGTAGGAGGCAGCTTGCTTCTGGCCCATCGCGGCCACCTGGGTCAGGACGGCCGCGACCAGCGCGCAACCTGCCACCTGCACGATGCCAGCCGTGGACCAGCTGAAGTTCTCCTTCAACACACCCAGCAGGTAACCGGCAAACGCAGCCGGAATGTAGAGGCTGGCAACGAACAGGCCGGAGGCGTAGGACGCTTTCTCGCGCTTGACCGACTTGATGATGCCGGCCGACAGGTTCGCATAAGCCATGCCGCTGATGGCAGCGCCGAAAGCGAAGGAGAACAGCACATGCATGGCGAGCGACTTGTCCAGCCCGGCGAACAGGATGCCGCCGGCGATGGCGGCGATCACCAGCGAAATCGAGAGCAGCTTGCGGTAGTCGTATTTGTCGCCCAGCCAGCCGCCCAGCAGCGACAGCAGCGCGCCAAAGCCATAGAAGCTGACCGCGAAACCGGCTTCTTTCGGCGTGAAGCCGAGCGCTTCGCGCAGGTAAGTCGGGTACAGGCCCAGGTAACCATAGATGGAAAGGCCGGCGAAGGCGGTGGCGATCGCCAGCGTCATCGGGGTCTTGGCCCAGATGCTGTCGGCCAGTCCTTCCTCTTGCGTGACGGCCGCCTGCTGGTCCTTGGCCTGGATCTCGGTGAACCACGGCTTCACGAACAGCACGATCAACACCAGTGCCGCCGCGCCCGACAGACCGAACACGATGAAGGGCATCTGCCAGTGCGTGGCGCCGAGAATGGCGGCGCCCAGGTTGGGCCCGATCACGGCGCCGATGCCGAAGGTGAAGTTCAGCGAGCTGGCCGCGACCGCGCGATGGTCGAGGAAGTAAGTGGTGCCGATCGCCAGCAGCGCCGTCAGTTGCATCGCTTCGCCCAGGCCGGAGACGAAGCGGTAGAGCAGCAGGTCAGGCATGCCCTGGGCATAGGCGGTGAGGTAAGTCGCCGCGGAAAAAATCACCAGGCCGAGAATCGCCACACTGCGGCGCGACATCATGCTCAACAGGTAGCCGGTGGGGATGCCGGCCACGCCCATGCCCAGCGTGAAGACGGTGGAGGCCAGGCCGACTTGCGGCAGCGACAGCCCGAGCGCCTTGCGCACGTCCGGCGCCAGCACCGAAAACAATTGCCGGTCCATGGCATTGATCACGTATGACAACAGCAGGATGACGAACATCCATAGTGCGGCTTTGCGCTTATCCATTCTTGATCCTTCCAGTTGTAGTGATGAATACCGCTGCCCGGCATTCTCGTTCTGATTTTTTTGCGGCGGGCGCTTTGCGATGCGCTCGTGCTTGCCTGCTGACTGCCTGCTTTCGTGCTGCCTGAAACCCTGATTCAAACGCTGCCATTTCCTTACTCCGCTGCTGCCAGCGCCGCCTTGCTGCGCGCGACGAAATTCGCCGCCAGCGACCTGCCGCTCAGGCCATTGGCGATCATCAGGCGCAGCAGCAGACAGGCCTTGCTGCCGGAGAGATAGGAAGACGGGATGGCGCCGCGCCGGATCAAGTCCATTTCCGATCCGGGGAAGCCATAGGTTTTCTGGAACACCGGCCCGGATGCCACCCGGCTTGCCAGCACCACCGGCATGGCGGCGGCCAGCTGCGAGATCTTCTCGGCCAAGGGCGCGGGAAGATGGCCGGCGCCCATGGCCTGGATCACGGCGCCGCGATAGCCCAGGCCCGGCAGCGCGTCCAACAGGCGGCCGTCATCGTCCAGGGGAATCGTCAGCAGCGCGACCGGCGCATTGTGGACCTGGCTCGGACGCCGCAAGGCGGGCAGCCGCGCCAGCCGGAAATACTGGTGGAACCTGCCTTCGATGATGCGGCCGACGGGCGCAAAGCCGGGGGAAGTGAAGGCAGAGGGCAGGGAGGTATGCGATTTCTGCACATGGCGCGCCGCGTGCACTTCATCGTTCAAGACCACGGTTGTGCCTTGCCCGCGCGCGGCGGACGAGATCGCAACCGTGACCGCGCCCAGCAGGTTGGCCGGTCCGTCCGCGCCCGGCGCCGCCGCGCCGCGCATGGCGCCGGTGACCACCACCGGTTGCTCGCTGGCGACCAGGGTGTCGAGCACGAAAGCGGTTTCTTCGATGGTGTCGGTGCCCTGCACCACGATCGCGCCGGCAAAGCCTTCATGCATGCGCTGGTCGATCAGCTCGGCGATGTGCACCAGATCATCCAGCGTCAGCGAGGCGCCCGGCTTGGTGGAAAAGGTGAGCACCTCGAGCTCCGCCATGGTCGCCAGCATGGGGACCGCGCGCACCAGGTCCTCGCCGGTCAAGGTCGGCGCAATGCCGCCGGCGCCACCGCTGCTGCCGCTGGTCATGGTGATGGTGCCGCCGGTGGCCACCAGCAGCACGCGCGGCAGGGCGGCGTTCGTATCCGAAGCGGAATCCATCAACGGCCTTGGGCAGCCGGGTGCTGCGCCTTGTAGATGTCGAGGATCTCTTCGCCGGTGCACATCAGCACGCCTTCGTGACCGAGGATGTAGTCATACAGCGCTTCCAGGTAACGGATGCGGTGCGGGGCGCCGGTCAGGTAGGGATGGATCGAGATCGCCATCACGCGCGGGATGGTGGCGCCTTCCTTGTACAGCTGATCGAACTGGTCGCGCCCACGGCGCAGGATTTCATCCGAAGGCTGCTGCTGGATGGCGGACATGACGACGTCATTGATCTCGACCGTGTACGGCACCGACACCATCTGGCCGCTACGGGTCTTGATGCCCACCGGCTGGTCGTCCAGTACCCAGTCGGCCACGTATTCAATGCCGGCCTCGGCCAGCAGGTCGACGGTTTGCGCGGTTTCGGTCAGGCCCGGGCTTTCCCAGCCGCGCGGCGGCTTGCCGGTGAACTCGCGAATGGCGGCAACGGTGTCGGCAATTGCAGCGGCCTGGTCTTCCACCTTGTGCATCGGCTTTTGCACGTAGCCATGGCCCATGAATTCCCAGCCGGCCTCAAGGGCTGCCTGGCAGGCCGGCGCGTATTCCTTGATGGTCGTGCCGTTCAGGGCCAGCGTGGCGCGCAGCCCGCGCGACTTGATCGCTTCCAGGAAGCGCCAGAATCCGACGCGCATGCCGTATTCATGCCAGCACCAGTTGGGCACGTCGGGCAGCAGAGGCTGGCCCATGGGCGGCGGCAACACCGTGCGCGGCATGGCGTTTTCGGGCAGCCAGTTCTCGACATTGACGATGGTCCACACCGCAACCCGCGCCTGCTTGGGCAGGGTGAAGGATCGTTGCGTGATCGGTTGGTAAGGCACGCGTTCGCGTGCGCTCGGGCCCTGGTCGCCGGCCTTGTTTGTGGTGTCGCTCATGCTGATTCGATCCTTGAGGTTGGATGGCCGGGGACTGCCTGCTTGCGCCTCGCCTTCGCTGGCGGCGTCCACTATGTGGAACTGCCTGGCTTGCCCGGGCAGCGGGTGCAGCCTTGGTCCCGATGGCGGTTACACGATGCGGATCATGTTATTTTTCGGCTGAGAGCAGCGTCAATCAGATTGCATCAAGTTCCACTATTTGGATTTTCCGTATGACTCAAAGCGCATCGACTGCGGGCGCGCAAACCATCACCCGCGCCATCCGCGCCCTGAAACTGATCGCCCAGCACGCGCCGCATGGCTTGCGGCTGATGGACATTGCCGAGCAGCTGCAACTGGAGCGTCCCACTGCGCACCGCCTGCTCAAGGCCTTGATGAATGAGGGCATGCTGGTGCGCAGCCCCGAGGCCAGGCGCTATGTACTTGGCCCGCTGGTGTTCGAACTGGGACTGGCCTCGGCCCACCAGTTCAACCTGCGCGAGATTTGCGATCCCATCCTGGATGACCTGGCCCACAGCACGGGCGACACCGCCTTTCTCTTCGTTCGCAGCGGCAACGACGCCGTGTGTTTGAGCCGGGTGCAGGGCACCTGGCCGATCCAGACGCCGGCAGTGCCGGTCGGCAGCCGCCAACCGCTGGGCGTGAGCGCCGGCGGCCTGGCCTTGTTGAGCTGCCTGAGCGAGGCCGAAATGAACCGCGTGCTGGAAGAGGTCGGCCCGCGCCTGAGCGTGTATGGCAATCTCGACGCCGACGAGCTGCGCAAGCTATGGGCGAGCGCGCAATCCAGGGGCTACGCCTGGATTGCCAACCGGGCGGTGCCGGGCGTGAGCGCAGTGGGCGTACCGGTACGCAGCGTGGCCGGCACGGCGATTGCGGCCATCACCGTGGCCGCCACCATGTCACGCATGACGGAAAAGCGCGTGGCGCAAGTGCTGCCCATGCTGCAGGCGGCCGCCAATGAGTTCGGGAAGTTGCTGCGGCAGTAGGGAAGGGCTCGATTGCGGCGCCCCGGCAAGCGGGCCGGGAATCTGGCCGATCCCGGTGCGCAGTTGGCGCGGCCTTCGGCTTGGCCTCAGCCCGGCCTTGCTCAGGTCGCCACCGCCACCAGCCGGTGCAGGGTTTCGCCATCGCGCATCAGGCTTTCGCTGTCCGAGGCGTGCACGATGCGGCCGCGGTCGAGCACGATGGCGCGCTGGGTCAGCGACAGCGCCAGCCGCGCATGCTGTTCAACCACGATCACCGCCAGGCCGGTCTCCTTCACCAGGTGCCGGATCACGCGCGCCAATTCCTGCACGATCAGGGGCGCCAGTCCTTCCATCGGTTCGTCCAGCAGCAACAGTGTCGGGTTGACCATCAAGGCGCGCGCGATGGCCAGCATCTGCTGTTCGCCACCGGACAGTTGGTTGCCCATGTTCTTGCGCCGCTCCTGCAGGCGCGGAAAGATCTGAAAGACCTTCTGCACATCCCACGGCCCCGGCCGCGCCACCACGGTCAAATGCTCCTCGACCGACAGCGAGGGGAAGATGAAACGCTCCTGCGGTACCCAGCCCAGGCCCAGCTGTGCCCGCACATGGGTCGGCAGGCGCGCAATGTCCCGTCCCTTCCAGCACAGGCTGCCCGAGTGCAGGCGCGTCAGCCCCATCAGCGTCGTCAGCAGCGTGGTCTTGCCGACGCCGTTGCGGCCCAATAGCGCCAGGCTGTCGCCTTCCTGCAGCGCCAGCGAAATGCCTTCCAGCACCACGGCGTTGCCATAACCGGCGCTGACATTGTCCAGCGCAAGCAGGGCGTTTGACTCAGGCATGCTCGGCTTCCCCCAGATAGACTTCCTTCACCCGCGGGTCGGCCGCGATCTGCTGCGGCGTGCCTTCGGTCAGCACGCGGCCGCCGACCAGTACCGTGATCCGTTCGGCAAAGCGGAATACCAGCCCCATGTCGTGCTCGATGAAAAGGATCGTGACCTCGCGCGGCAAACCGGCGATCACCTCGAACAGTTCGGCGCTTTCTGCCGAAGGAATACCGGCCGCCGGCTCATCCAGCAGCAAGACCTGGGGCCGGGTGGCCAACGCCAGGGCGATCTCGACCAGCCGCTGCTTGCCATAGGGCAGGTTGCGGGTCACGGTGTTGGCATCGCGCTCGAGCCGCAAGGTGCCGAGCAGGGCCATCGCTTCTTCGATCTCGGCCTGCTGTCTGGCAACCGTGCGGGTCCAGACCCGCTGCAAGCCCTTGCGCTCGCAAATGGCCAGGAGCACCGACTCCAGCACGGTCAGTCCGTTGAACAGGGTGTTGATCTGGAAGGTGCGCGTCATGCCGCGTTTCACGCGCGCGTGTTGCGCCAGCTTGGAGATGTCCTCGCCATGCAGGAACACGCGCCCGGAAGTGGGCGTCAGGTTGCCGGTCAGGAGGTTGATGAAGGTAGTCTTGCCGGCGCCGTTGGGGCCAATCAGCGCGTAGCGCGCGCCGCTTTGCAGCGACAGCGCGATGTCGCTGTTGGCGACGAAACTGCCCCAGCTTTTGCACAGGCCTTCGGTGCGCAGGACCGGCGTGGCTTGCCCGCTCATGCCTGCCTCCGAAAGCGTTCGCGCAGTTTTGCCAGGCCGCCGAGGACGCCGCCGCGCGCGAACAGCACGGTGAGGATCAGCAGCAGGCCGATCCAGAATTGCCAGTAGACCGGGTTGAGGTCGGCGATGTAATTTTGCGCAAGCATGAACAGGGTCGCCCCGACCAGCGCGCCGTACAGGCGGCCGCTGCCGCCCAGCACCAGCATGATCAGCAGTTCGGCCGAGCGCCCGAAGCCCAGGCTGTCGATGCTGACGAACTGGGTGGTCTGCGCCAGCAAGGCCCCGGCCACACCGGCCACTGTGGCGCCGATGGTGAAGGCCGCCGCCAGCCGCAGGTCGACATTGGCGCCGATGGCGCGCATGCGCACATTGCTTTCGCGGATGCCGGCCAGCGACAGGCCGAAGGGAGAATGCACCAGCCGCCGCAGCAGCACAAACAGCAGGAACAGCACGGCGAAGCTGTACCAGAAGGCGGTCTTGCCATACAGGTCGAATTCGAACACGCCGAGCAGCTTGCCCATGGCCATGCCCGAAAGTCCATCGACGCCGCCGGTAATCGAGTTGGCCTTGTTGGCCGCTTCGAACAGCATCAGGCCCAGGCCCATGGTTACCATCAGCCGGGTCAGGTCCTGCCCGCGCACCACGAGGAAGCTGGCCAGCAGGCCGAATACACCAGCCACCAGGGAGCCGGCCAGCAAGCCCGAGATCGGCTCGCCCCAGCCATGCACCGACAGCAGGCCGGCGGTATAGGCGCCCAGGCCGAAGAAGGCGGCATGGCCAAGCGAGACGATGCCGGCGTAACCGAGTATCAGGTCGAGCGAAAGCGCGAACAGGCCGACGATCATGACCTGGCTGATCAGCACCAGGTTATCCGGAAACAGGAAATAGGACGCCACCGGCAGCAGCCAGAACACGATTTCCAGCGCGCTCCAGCGATCGTTCGGCAGGCGCAGTCCTGCTGTTGCGACCGGCGTGCCGGCGCCGGCGGAAGAAGCGGAAGTGTTCATGCGCGCCTTCCCAGCAGGCCGGAGGGGAACAGCAGCAAGAGCACCACCATCAGGGCATAGATCACGAAGGCGCCGGCGTCCGGCACGTAATATTTTCCGGCCACGTCGAACACGCCCAGGATCAGCGCCGCCAGCAGCGGTCCCTTGATGGTGCCGGCGCCGCCCACTGCAACCACCAGCAGGAAATACACCATGAATTTGATGGGGAAGGAGGGATCGAGGCCCAGCACATCGATGCCGAGGCCGCCGCCCAAACCTGCCAGCCCGGAGCCAAGCGCGAAGGTCAGGCTGAACACGCGATCGACATTGATACCGAGGCCGGCCGAGGCTTGCTGGTTGTCGACCGAGGCGCGGATCTGGGCGCCCAGTCGGGTGCGGGTGAGCAGGGCGCCGATGGCCAGCGTAATGGCGATCACCACGCCGATCAGGAACAGGCGGTAGACGCCAAGGTCCAGTCCCAGCACCGACACCTGGCCGCGCAGGAACTGCGGCACCTGCACCGGCTGTTGCGAGGGCCCCCAGACATAGGTGGCGCCGGCAATGGCGACGAACACCAGGCCGATGGAGAACAGCACCTGGTCGAGATGACTGGCCTTGTACAGGCGACGGTAGAGCGTGCGTTCCAGCACAAAGCCGGCGGCGGCGCTGATCAGGAAAGCCAGCGGCAGCGACAGCAGGAAGGGCACGCCGAGGCTGCCCATCGCCACCACGCAGGCATAGCCGCCCAGCATGGCGAAGGCGCCATGCGCCAGATTGACGAAATTCATCAGGCCCATGGTGACCGACAGGCCGAGGCTGATCAGAAACAGCAGGCTGCCGTAGGCCACGCCGTCAAACAGTACGCCAAGCAGATTGGCTAGCATGGCGGCAGCCTCCGGCGTAGCAGGCCGGCGCGGGTGGGGTCAAGCATGTGGTGGTCTCCCTGCAGTCGCGATGGGGCAGGCGCGCGGCCCGCCCCGCTGGGCTTGGGCTTATTGCTTGCCCGGGTCCTTGACGTTGGGGACCTTGTCGAACTCCACGTTCTGCACCTTGCCGTTGACCTTCTCGACCTTGCGGATGTAGACCGTTTGCACGATGTCGCGGGTTTCCGGATCGATGCTGATCTGGCCGCGCGGGCTGGTCCAGCTCATGCCCTTGGCGGCTGCCACGAATTTGTCGACGCTGGCGTCACCGCCGGTTTTTTCCAGGGTCTTGGCGATCAACTGCATGCCGTCATAGCCGGCCACCGACATGAAGCCGGGGCGGTCTTTCGGATAGGCCTTGTAGTAGGCCTGCACGTAAGCCTTGTTTTCCGGCGAGTTGTGGACTTCCGAGTAGTGCATGGCGGTGACGATGCCCAGCGAATTGTCGCCCAGTGCATCCATGATGTCTTCGTCGGTCAGGTCGCCCGTGGCAATGATGCGAATGCCGGCCTTGTCCAGGCCGCGCTCCTTGAAGCCCTTGAGGAAGGCAATGGTTTGCTCGCCGGGCGGCACGAACAGGAACAGGGCCTGCGGCTTGGCATCCTTGATGCGCTGCAGGAAGGGCGCGAAGTCGGGGTTCTTCACCGGCACCCGCACATCGCCGACGATTTCGCCGCCGGCCGCGGTGAAGGTCTTCTTGAATTGGGTTTCGGCATCGATGCCGGGGCCGTAGTCAGCCGCCAGGGTGAAGACTTTCTTGATGCCGTTCTTGGCGGCCCAGCTGGCGATGGGCGCCGTCACCTGCGGCAGGGTATGCGACACGCGCAGGATATTGTTGGACTTGGTGGTGATGGCGGAGGTCGCGGCATTCATCACGATCATCGGCTTCTTGGCTTCGGTCGCAACCGAGGCCGAGGCCATGGCCGAAGGCGTCAGGCCATAGCCGGCGAGGATATCCACCTTGTCCTTGACCGCCAGCTCCTGCGATGCGCGCTTGCTGACTTCCGGCGCCACGCCGGTGTCATCCTTGATGATCAATTCCACCTTGCGGCCGGCCACGGTGTCGCCGTGCTGCTGCAGGTAGAGCCGCACGCCGTGCTCGATCTGCTTGCCATAGGAGGCGAATGGGCCGGACATCGGCAGCACCAGGCCGATCTTCAGCGGCTCCGCCGCCAGGGCCCCCGCGGAGAGGGCGACCGCACCCAGACCAGCGATCAAACCGAACAGCGCTTTTCTCATCTCATATCTCCTGTTTTTGTGGGACGAGGCCCGGCGGCCCCGTGGGGTGAAGCTCGCATCCAGATCGCTGGAAGTGGCGCTAGTATTGCCCGCCGTTGGCTGGCGTGCAACTGGGGTGCAAGCAGCGCGCTTCAGCTGACCTTGATGACCCCGGCCATGCTTTCATGCCCCGAACCGCAAAAGATGTCGCAGTGGAAGGGGAAGTCGCCGGCCTTCTGCGGGGTGAAGCGCAGGCGCGACACGGCGCCCGGCAGGATATCGCTGCGCACGCCAATATCGGGCACATCGATGCCCATCATGACATCGAGGCTGGTCAATTCCAGCACCGCCGGCACGCCCTTCTTCAAATGGATTTCGGCGGGATTGAAGGTGAAGCGCCGGGCCACCACTTTCACCACCTGCTCATCGGCGCGCGCCGCCTCGCCCGCCGCGCCGATGCCCAATGCGGCCAGCGCCAGGCTCATCAGGAACTGGCGGCGGCTGTTCGAGGGATGTTCGTGCGCAAGACTCATGACGTCACCTTTTGCGTCGGCGGTATGGGCAGTTCAGTGATGCGGTATTGCGCCTGCGGCGCCGTCGCCACTTCGCGGAAGCCCAGGCCGCGATAGGGATGCTCCGGGTCCCAGGGCACGGGCTCGCGCTTGGGCTGGGAGCCCGGCGCCGGCAAGGGGAACATCAGCGACTTTGCCGAGTGATGCGCAATATGGCCCGTCATGTGGTGGTTCTCCTGGTGGATGTGGCCATAGAAGACAGTCACGTCCGGATGCGGCATCAGGATATCGACCGCCTTGGCGCCGTCGCGCGTGGCCCAATCCCATTGCGGGTAGAGGTCGAACAGCGGGCGGTGGGTGAAGACAACGATCCGGGCCTCTTTCGGCTGCTGCTGCAAATCCTTGGCCAGCCAGGCCAGTTGCGCATCGCCCAGCATGCCGCGCGGGTCCGAGACATTGTCCAGCACGATGAAGTGCACGCCCTTGTGATCGAAGGTGTAGTGGGTGTCGCCGAAAAATTCCTTGAAGGCCGCGCCCTGGTCCAGCGACGCATCATGTTCGCCCGGCATGAAGTGGATGGTCGGCACCCGCAGCCTGCCGATGATTTCCTTGAACTCGGCCAGCCGCTTGCGGCGCTCGGCCGGATCGTCGGTGGTGTGGGTCAGGTCGCCGGTGAAGACGATGAAGTCCGGCGGCGGGCTCAGCCGGTTCACGGCGGCAACGGCTTTGGGCAGGGTGCCGCGCGCGTCCGGATTGGGCGGCCCTTGAAAGCCCCAGTGGGAATCGGATAACTGCACGAAATAGAAGTCTTCGAACTTGCCGGGCGTGGCAGCGCCTGCCCATCGCTCCAGTCCGGACATGAAGACCACACCGCCAAGTCCGGCCAGCCGAAGAAAACTGCGCCTGTTCACTTGCATGCTCACGACAGCCTCCTTGAGTTGAGTGAATTCCTTGAGTCGATCACGCGATCGTCAACTCCATACCGGTGCCGGCCCGTGTTTATTCCCAAGCCGGCCGCCAGTGGCGGGAATAAGATGCGATCTCAGCCGGTCAAGCAAATCGATGGCTGCACGCTCAGGGGTTGGGGAAAGGCGCGCATGACTTGCTCCACAAGAACGCAGCGATTCCAGGCACTGGTGTTGCCGCACCTGGATTCGGCATACAACCTGGCCTGCTGGCTCACCCGCAACCGCGACGACGCACAGGACGTGGTGCAGGAGGCCTGCCTGCGCGCCTACAAATTTTTCGATGGCTTTCATGGGGCAGACGCTCGTTCCTGGCTGCTGGCAATCGTGCGCAATACTTTCCTCACCTGGTACCAGGACCGTGCCGCGCGGCATGAGGTGGCGCTGGCTGAAGACCTTGCCAGCCTCGATGCCGGCGGCTCGGCCACCATGGAAGAAGCCGACAACGATCCCGAAACGCTGCTGCGGCAAAAGGACAGTCAGCGCCTGCTGCAGCAGGCCCTGCACAAGCTGCCGCTGGAATTTCGCGAGGTGATGGTCATGCGCGAACTGGAAGACTTGTCCTACAAGCAGATTGCCGTGATCGTCGGCATTCCGATCGGCACGGTCATGTCGCGCCTGGCGCGCGGCCGGAAGTTGCTGGCCAAATCGCTGGACGGGGAGGCGTGATGGAGCACCAGGACGTATTGCAGATCCTGCCCGCCTATGTCGACCAGGAACTCGACGTGGCCGGCATGCTGGCGGTGGAACGGCACCTGGACAGCTGCGCCGAGTGCCGCATGGAAGTGCAGACGCAAACTGCCATCAGCGCCCGGATGAGGCAGGAAGCGCCGCGCTTCCCGGCCCCGGAACGACTCGCCGCGAGTGTGGCGCGCATCGGCCAGGAATTACCCGCGTCCAAGCCGGGGCGCTGGAATTGGAACTGGAATTGGAGTGGGAACTGGCCGCGTGCAGCCAGCCTGGCCGCCATGCTGCTGGTGCTGGCCGTGGGCCTCAACTTCGGCCTGCAGTCCTGGCAGCGCCCGGACGCATTGGCGAACGAAGTGGTGGCGGGCCATGTGCGCGCCCTGGAGGCAGATCATTTGTACGACATCGCTTCATCCGACCAGCACACGGTCAAGCCATGGTTCCACGGCAAGCTGGATTTCGCGCCGCCCGTGGTGGACTTGGCCGGCCAGGGATATGCGCTGGCGGGCGGGCGGCTGGATTACCTTGGCGGGCAGCGCGTTGCCGCCCTGGTGTATATGCGCCGCCAACATCCCATCAACCTGTTCATTGCAGCGGCGCATGAGGGGCGCGCCAGCAGGCAGGCGGCGAAGGGCCTCGAACGCCGGGGCTATCAACTCCTGCATTGGCAAGCGGGCGGGCTGGACTACTGGGCCGTCTCCGATATTCCTGCCGCTGAATTGAACAGCTTCGCCAGCGCGCTGCGCTCGGCCG
>JAEVZY010000159.1 GCA_023392035.1 Pseudomonadota bacterium
ACTCCAGGCGCATGCCGCCCAGTTGCGGGTGGTAGAGGTGGGTGCCGAGCGCAATCACCATGTTTTCCTGCACTACGTCTTCACTGCGCAGGTTCAGGAAAGGCCGGGTGCGCGCGCAAGTGCCCAGGCCATGGCCGAACAGCGGCAGGCCATACTCCGCATAGCCGCGCTTCTCGAACACCGCGATGCCTTGCTTGGCGCAGTCGGCGATCCGCACGCCGGGCTTCAGGCTCTCCAGCATGGTGTCGACCACTTCTTCCCAGCAGTCGATCAGCTTTTGCTGTTCCGTGCTCGGCTTGCCGTAGAAGACCGGGATCGAGGTGTCGGCCAGGTACAGGTCCAGCATGGGATGCAGATCGAGAATCACGAACTCGTCGCGGCCGATCTTCTTGTCGCTGGCCTGTTGCGTCACGCCAAGGTGATAGCCGGTGCGCAGGCCCGATCCGACTTCGGTGCCGCCGGTAATGGCCCAGTGCCAGACACTGCCGTGGTCGCGCAGCGCCGCTTCGATCGCGCCCGCCACATGGTTTTCGGTGACGCCTTCCTGCACCGCGTCGTAGCCGGCGCGAAAGCCGATGTCGGAAACTTCCGCGGCCCAGCGCAGGCGTTCCAGTTCAGCCGGCGACTTGATCAGCATGAGATCGTCGATGTACTTGACGCCGTTCACCAGCTTGGCGCCGGGCAGCGCTTCCTGCAATTGGAAGTACTCGTGCGCGGTCAGCATGCCGGGGGCGATCTGGGCCGCGCCGGGATGCATCAGGTCCAGCGCCAGCGTACCGCGCTCGCAGCCATGCTCCTGCAGGCGCCGCGCCACTTGGTTGGGGAAGTCCGAGAAGGTGAAGGTATGCATCGGAAAACCGGCGCCCTCTTCCTTCACGCGTGAAGCGTCCATGGCCCAGTAGACGAATTCACAGGCGCCGTCGGCGGTGACGATCACCGCGCCGCGCCAGGGCATGAAGGCTCCATTCAGGTAATGCAGCGAAGCCTGGCGGGTGCCGATGTAGGCGGCCACGCCGGCGGCCTTGAGGCTGGCGGCCAGCAGGCGCGCACGTTCTTTGAAATCGATAGCTTGCATCTTGGCTCCTTAATCTGCGCGCGCGCCCGATTCGCGGACCACCTTGGCCCAGCGCGCGGTTTCCTGCTTCATGAATTCACGGAATTTTTCGGGCGAGCTGCCCACCGGCTGCGCACCCTGCGCCGCCAGCTTTTCTTTCACCTCGGGCTGCTGCAGAGCCCGCACAATTTCCTGGTTCAGGCGCGCCACGATCGGGGCCGGCGTGCCCTTGGGCGCCACGATGCCGATCCAGGACGCCATCGAATAGCCGGGCACGGTTTCCGACAGCGGCGCCGCTTCCGGAATGATGGGCGAGCGGGTATCGCTGGTGATGCCGATCACGCGGATCTTGCCGGTCTTCATTTGCGGCGCCACGGTGAGGATGGTGTCGAACACCAGGTCGATCTGGCCGCTCAGCAGATCGGTCAAGGCCGGGGCGCTGCCCTTGTACGGCACATGGGTCATCTTGATGCCAGCCATGCTGTTGAAGTACTCGCCCGACAAATGCATGGAGGTGCCGCTGCCGCCGGAGCCGCGATTCAGTTTTCCGGGATTGGCCTTGGCATAGGCCACCAGCTCGGCCGCGTTGTGCACCGGCAGATCATTGCGCACCGCCACCACCAGCGGGTAGGACACCACCTGGCTGACCGGCTCGAAATCCTTTTCCGGATCGAAGGGCAGGGTCTTGTACAGCGTGCGATTCACCGCATGAGTGCCGATGGTGGCCATCAACAGGGTGTAGCCATCCGGCGCCGAGCGGGCGACGACCTGCGCGCCGACATTGCCGCCGGCGCCCGGCCGGTTGTCCACCAGCACCGGCACGTTGAGGCTCTTGCGCAGTTGCTCGGCCAGCATGCGGCTGACCGCATCGGTCGGACCGGCGGCCGCGGCCGGCACGACGATGGTGATGGGACGATCCGGCCAAGCCGGCTGGGCGTGAGCGCCGAGGCTGGCGACCAAGCCACCGGAGGCGAGAGCCGCCAGCAAAAGGCGGCGAAAAATGCGGGTTCTCATGGAGTCTCCGTTAAAATGCCTGTTTTCGCGAACACATGTTCGCAAGAAGTGTACATCCGCGAACATATGTTCGCAAGATCGCTTTTTGGAAGATCACTTTGGCAAGCCCGCTTGTCGACAAGCTCAATGGACAGACATGGCTAATCAGCGCAGCAAGCAAGACCATCCCAAACCAACGGCGCCGGCCCGGCGCTCGCGCGCGCTCGACCCGCAATCCGCTGCCGACGATGCGGAAGGCGGTGCCGGCGCCGACCGCGAAGCCCATCTCGAATCGCTGGCCAAGGGCTTGCGCTGCCTGACCCTGTTTGATGCCGAACGTTCGGCCATGACCATTCAGGATGCGGCGACCGAACTGGACATCACCCGGCCGGCCGCGCGCCGCATCCTGCTGACCCTGAACCGGCTCGGCTATCTGCAGCAGGTGGAGCGCGAATTCATCCTCACGCCCAAGGTGCTGGAACTGGGCTTCAAATACTTCAGCGCGCTCGGCTTGCGCGGCGCCGCCCTGCCCTATCTGGAAATGGTGACGGCGCGCACCGGCGAAACCTGCGCCCTGGGCGTGCTGGATGGCGAAGACATCGTCTTCCTGCATCGCGCCGAAGCCAAGAAGACCATGCGCCTGGACCTGACCGTGGGCAGCCGCCTGCCGGCCTATGCGCATTCCATGGGCCGCCTGCTGCTGGCGGCGCTGGATGACGACAAGCTCGATGCCTATCTCGAACATTTGAAGCCGCAAAGCTTCACCCGCTTCACCATCACCGACCGCAAGAAGCTGCGCGCCGAAATCGAACTGATCCGCAAGCAAGGCTGGTCGTTCGCCAATGGCGAGCTGATGGATGGCATTGCCGGCATCTCGCGCCCGATCGTCGATGCCAACGGCCGGGTGATTGCCGGCATCAATGTCAGCATGATCCTCGGCAGCCGCAGCCCGCAGGAAGCGCTGCAGGCGATGCTGCCGCCGCTGACCGAAGCCAGCGAAGCGATTTCGCGCATCCAGCAAAGCATCCGCTAGACTTGAGTCCTTGTGGATATCCACAGTTGGAGCGGGCCGGCGGGCCCGACTTTTCGCATGCTAATATTACGCATGCAAACTATATTTCCCGGATTGCATGCCCCACGATGACCAAACGCTGATGGCCCTGACCATGGCCCTGACGCAAGTCGCGCGCACCTACAAGGCTTGCGCCGACAAGATGGCTGGCGACTTTCAACTGTCACAAGCTACAGCCCTGCCAGTCATCATGATCGGGAGGCTGGGAAACGGCGTACGGCCAGGCATGCTGGCCGATGCACTCGGGCTGGAAGCCTCATCAGTTGTGCGTTTGATAGACCAACTGATTGATGCCGGCCTGGTCGAGCGCAACGAAGACGCCAACGACCGTCGCGCGCGCACCCTGCATTTGACGCCCGAAGGCCGCAAACGCGCGAACCAACTTGAAAAATCGCTCACCAAGCTGCGCCGCGAACTGTTCCGCGACATCAAGCCGGCCGAGGTCGAAACCTGCCTGGCGGTGCTGCAAAGTCTGCACGGCGCAATCGGCGAGCACTAGGCGCAAGCAAGGCGCCAGAGCACGATTGCCCATCGGCCGGCATGCGCTGCCTTGCGCCACCAATTTGCCCAAACCATGTCTTCCACCACACTCTCCAGCACCAGCAGTACTCAACGCAAGAATTCAGCCGGCAGCGTGCTGTTTGCCAGCCTGATCGGCACCACCATCGAGTTCTTCGACTTCTACATCTACGCCACCGCCGCGGCGCTGGTGTTTCCGCGCTTGTTTTTTGCCGGCAGCGATCCGATGGCGGCCACCCTGCAATCGCTGGCCACTTTCGCCATTGCCTTTTTTGCGCGGCCGATCGGCTCTGCGATCTTCGGCCACTATGGCGACCGCATCGGCCGCAAGGCAACCCTGGTGGCAGCACTGCTGACCATGGGCGTATCGACGGTGGTGATCGGCCTGTTGCCGACCTATGCCCAGATCGGCACCTGGGCGCCGCTGCTGCTGGCCTTGTGCCGCTTCGGCCAGGGTCTGGGCCTGGGCGGCGAATGGGGTGGCGCGGTGCTGCTGGCCACCGAGAACGCGCCGCCCGGCAAGCGCGCCTGGTACGGCATGTTTCCGCAACTGGGTGCACCGATCGGATTTTTCCTTTCCGGCGGCACCTTCCTGTTGCTCAATGAGACTTTGTCCGAAGCGCAGTTCTTCAACTTCGGCTGGCGCATTCCTTTCCTGGCCAGCGCGCTCCTGGTGATGGTTGGCCTGTATGTGCGGCTCAACATCAGCGAGACCCCGGTGTTCCAGAAGGTGCTGGACAAACAGGAGCGGGTGAAAGTGCCGGCCGCCGCCGTGTTGGGCCAGTATCCCGTCACCCTGGCGCTGGGCACCGTGATTTCCCTGGCCACCTTTGTGCTGTTCTACCTGATGACGGTGTTCGCGCTGTCCTGGGGCACCACGGCCCTGGGCTTTTCGCGCCATGACTTTCTGCTGGTGCAGCTGGTGGCAGTGGTGTTTTTCGGCCTGACCATTCCCTTCTCCGCCGTGGCAGCCGACCGCTACGGGCATCGGCGCGTGATGCTGTGGGTCACCGCGGCCATCCTGGTGTTCGGCCTGCTGTTTGCGCCGCTGTTCTCGGCCCAGGGTCTGCTCGGCGTGGGGCTGTTCATGTCGCTCGGCCTGGGTTTGATGGGACTGACCTATGGCCCGCTCGGCACCCTGCTGTCGGAATTGTTCCCGGCCCAGGTGCGCTACACCGGCGCCTCGCTCGCCTTCAACCTGGGCGGCATCCTCGGCGCTTCGCTCGCACCCTATGCGGCCACCTGGCTGGCCAGCCACTACGGGCTGAGCCATGTCGGCTTCTATCTGGCAATTGCCGCGGCGCTGACGCTGGCCGCTTTGCTGATGACC
>JAEVZY010000163.1 GCA_023392035.1 Pseudomonadota bacterium
ACTCCAGGCGCACCAGCAGCATTTCAGCGCGCTCGAGAAACTGTTCGAGTTGAGACATGTCAGGAACGGTAGTCGGCGTTAATGCTCACGTATTCGTGCGAGAAATCACAGGTCCAGACGGTCGCCGCGGCGGCGCCGCGCCCCAGCTTGACGCGAATCGTAATTTCGCTTTGCTTCATCACGCGCTGGCCGTCTTCTTCGCGGTATTCCGGATTGCGCCCGCCGGCACGCGCCACCAGCACCTCGTCCAGATAGAGGTCAAGCTTGCCCACATCCAGGTCGTCGACGCCGGCATAGCCGATGGCGGCCAGGATGCGCCCGAGGTTGGGGTCGGAGGCGAAGAAAGCGGTTTTCACCAGCGGCGAATGGCCGATGGAATAGGCAATCTTGCGGCATTCTTCGGCCGACTTGCCGCCTTCCACGGTGATGGTGATGAACTTGGTGGCGCCTTCGCCATCACGCACGATCATCTGCGCCAGTTGCTGCGACAGCGCGATCACTTCGCGCGCCAGCGCCTGGTATTCGGGCGATTGCGCCGAGTCGATCTGCAGGCCGGAGGCGCCGCTGGCAATCAGCATGAAGCTGTCGTTGGTCGAGGTGTCGCCGTCGATGGTGATGCAGTTGAAGGAGACATCGGCGGCTTCCTTCACCAGGCGCTGTGCCAGCTCCGGCGACAGTCCGGCGTCGGTGGCCACGTAACCGAGCATGGTTGCCATGTTCGGCTTGATCATGCCGGCGCCCTTGCTGATGCCGGTCAGGGTGATGGTCTTGCCGCCGATCTGCACCTGGCGCGAAGCCGCCTTGGGCTGGGTGTCGGTGGTCATGATCGCTTCCGCCGCCGCTGCCCAATTGTCGGCTTTGAGATTGGCAATCGCGGCCGGCAAGCCGGCTTTCAGGCGATCCACCGGCAGCGGTTCAAGAATCACGCCGGTGGAGAACGGCAGGATCTGTTCCGGCTTGCAGTTCAGGAGCGCGGCCAGGGCGGCGCAGGTTTCCCTGGCGGCCACCAGGCCAGGTTCCCCGGTGCCGGCATTGGCGTTGCCGGTATTGACCACCAGCGCGCGGATCGCATTGCCGGCCGTGCCCAGGTGCGCCTTGCACAATTGCACAGGCGCGGCGCAAAAGCGGTTCAGCGTAAACACGCCCGCCACGCTGGCGCCTGCGGCCAGGCGCATCACCAGCACATCCTTGCGATTGGCCTTGCGGATGCCGGCCTCGGCATAGCCGAGCTCGACGCCGGGCACCGGCAGCAGATTGGAGGGAAGAGGAAGATTGACGGCCATGATGTCCCTGTAGCGTCCAGATGTTGTTTCATGATGCGGCGGCAAGAGGGGCGTCTACGCGCCCCTTCTTTTCACCGCTTGCAGCCGCGACTCAGTTCAACTGGCCGTGGCAGTGCTTGTATTTCTTGCCGCTGCCGCAGGGGCAGGGGTCGTTGCGGCCGACCTTGGGCATGTCGTTGACGACAGTGCGCACGCCGCCTTCCTCCGCCGCCGTCGGTGCCAGCAATTGCTCGGCATCCGCGCCCGGCTGGAAGTCCGCGTGCTGGTAATGCACATTGGCCAGGTGCGGCTGCAACTGCTCTTCGGCCTGGTCGATCTGCTCGCGCGATTCAATCCGCACCGTCATGACGATACGCACCACTTCGTTCTTGATCATGTCCAGCATCTGGCCGAACAGCTCGAAGGCTTCGCGCTTGTATTCCTGCTTCGGATTCTTTTGCGCATAGCCGCGCAGATGGATGCCCTGGCGCAGATGGTCCAGCGCCGCCAGGTGTTCGCGCCAGTGGCTGTCTATGCTTTGCAGCATGATGCTGCGCTCGAAGCCGGCGAAGGCTTCGCGGCCGACCTGGGCCGATTTGCCTTCATACAGTTCGCGCGCGGCCTGCAAGACCAGCTCCAGCAGTTCGTCGTCGGTGGTCTCCGGCTTGTCCTGCAGGGTTTGCGCCAGCGGCAGGCGCAACTGCCACTCGTTGGCCAGCACGCCTTCAAGACCAGCGATGTCCCATTGCTCTTCCACCGAATCGGCCGGCACGTGTTCGCGGAACAAGTCGGTGAACACGCCTTCGCGCAGATTGGCGACCATCTCGCCGACATCGCCGGTTTCCAGCAATTCGTTGCGCTGCTGGAAGATCACCTTGCGCTGGTCGTTGGCGACGTCATCGTATTCCAGCAACTGTTTGCGGATGTCGAAGTTGCGCGCTTCCACCTTGCGCTGTGCCGATTCGATGGAGCGGGTGACGATGCCGGCTTCGATCGGCTCGCCCTCGGGCATCTTCAGCCTTTCCATGATGGCGCGTACGCGGTCGCCGGCAAAGATGCGCAGCAAGGGATCGTCCAGCGACAGGTAGAAGCGCGAGGAACCCGGATCGCCCTGGCGGCCGGCGCGACCGCGCAACTGGTTGTCCACCCGCCGCGATTCGTGGCGCTCGGTGCCGATGATGTGCAGGCCGCCGGCCTTCACCACCAACTCGTGCAGCGACTGCCATTCGTCGCGCAGGGTTTGCGCGCGGCTGGCCTTGTCGGCTTCCGACAAAGACTCGTCGGCTTCGATCAACTGGATCTGCTTTTCCACATTGCCGCCCAACACGATGTCGGTGCCGCGGCCCGCCATGTTGGTGGCGATGGTGATCATCTTCGGTCGGCCGGCCTGGGCCACGATTTCCGCTTCGCGCGCATGCTGCTTGGCGTTCAGCACGTTGTGGGCCAGCTTTTCCTTTTGCAGGATGGCGGAGATCAGCTCGGAATTTTCAATCGAGGTGGTGCCCACCAGCACCGGCTGGCCACGCTCGTTGCAGTCGCGGATGTCTTTCACCACCGCCGCGTAGCGCTCCTGCGCCGACTTGTAGACCTGGTCCTGCAAGTCCTTGCGCTGGCTCGGGCGGTTGGGCGGAATCACCACCGTTTCCAGGCCATAGATTTCCTGGAATTCGTAGGCTTCGGTATCGGCCGTGCCGGTCATGCCGGACAGCTTGCCGTACATGCGGAAGTAATTCTGGAAGGTGATCGAGGCCAGGGTCTGGTTCTCGTTCTGGATCTTCACGCCTTCCTTGGCTTCCACCGCCTGGTGCAGGCCGTCGGACCAGCGGCGGCCGGTCATCAGGCGGCCGGTGAATTCATCGACGATGATGATTTCATTGTCCTGCACCACGTAGTGCTGGTCGCGGTGGTACAGCGCATGCGCGCGCAGGGCGGCATACAGGTGGTGGATCAGGGTGATGTTGGCGGCGTCGTACAGCGAGGCGCCTTCCGGCAGCAGGCCCATCCTGGTCAGGATCTGCTCGGCCTTCTCGTGGCCGGCTTCGGTCAGCAAGACCTGGTGCGCCTTTTCATCCTTGAGGTAGTCGCCCGGGCGTTCCACCTTGCCGCGGCCATCCGGCGTTTCTTCGCCGATCTGCTCGACCAGCATGGGCGGGATGGAATTGATCTTGCCGTACAGCTCGGTATGGTCTTCGGCCTGGCCGGAGATGATGAGCGGGGTACGCGCTTCGTCGATCAGGATCGAGTCGACCTCGTCGACGATGGCAAAGGGCAGGCCGCGCTGCACGCGGTCGCCGGCTTCGTACACCATGTTGTCGCGCAGGTAGTCGAAGCCGAATTCGTTGTTGGTGCCGTAGGTGATGTCCGAGCCATAGGCTTGCTGCTTGGCGTCATGGTCCAGCTGCGCCAGGTTGACGCCCGTGGACAGGCCCAGCCAACCGTACAGGCGTCCCATCCACTCGGCGTCGCGCTGGGCCAGGTAATCGTTGACGGTGACGATGTGCACACCCTTGCCGGCCAGCGCATTCAGGTAGGCGGCCAGGGTTGCCATCAGGGTCTTGCCTTCGCCGGTGGCCATCTCGGCGATCTTGCCGTTGTGCAGAACCATGGAGCCGATCAGCTGCACATCGAAATGGCGCATCTTCAGGACGCGGCGGCTGGCTTCGCGGCAGACGGCGAAGGCTTCGGGCAGGATGGCGTCCAGCGTTTCGCCCTGGGCCAGGCGCTCGCGGAAGGCCGGCGTCTTGGCCTGCAGCTCGGCATCCGACAGCTTTTCCATCGCCGGTTCGAGGGCGTTGATCTGGCGAACCGTATTCTGGTACTGCTTGAGCAGTCGCTGGTTGCGGCTGCCGAAGATCTTGGTCAGTAATGACATGCTTGGGAGGACCCGGAAAGTTGAGACTCCAGGCTGTAGTGCGGGCGCAATACGGCCATGGTCAGCAAACCGCGGATTTTATCATGCGGCATGCTGGGGTCGGATTGAGGCATTGCGTGTCGGCAGCGCCTCACTTCGCGCCGGTCGCGGCCAGCAATTTGGCCTGGGCGGCGGCGCCGGCGGAGAGGAATTTGTGCGGGTCCTGGGGCACGTTGCGCACCAGCACTTCGAAATGCAGATGGGCGCCGGTGGAGCGGCCGGTGGAACCGATGTCGGCAATACGCTGGCCGCGCTTGACGATGTCGCCCAGTTTCACGTGCAGGCGCGAGGCATGCGCATAGCGGGTGACGATGTCATTGCCGTGATCGATCTCCAGCATGTTGCCGAATTGCGGATGGTATTCGGCCGCCACCACCACGCCGCCGGCCGCCGCCACGATCGGCGTGCCGATCGGTCCGGTGAAATCGATCCCCGCATGGAAAGCGCTGCGCCCGGAGAAAGGATCGATGCGCACACCAAAGCCGGAGGCGTTGTAGGCCGCATTCACCGGCTGCACCGTGGGCAGCATTTTGAATTGCACCTTGTCGCGCATGAGCGCCGATTCCACCACGTTCAGATAGTCGCTGCGCTGCTCCATCTGGCGCGCCATGTCGTCCAGCATTTGCGACAGCTCGGCCTTGCCCAGCGGCTGGCCCGGCGTGACCGGCACTTCGACGCCGCCGCGGCCCGGCTTGTCACGGAAATTGAAGGTTTCGGGTTTGATGCCGGCCAAACCCTGCACCCGCTCGCCCAAGGCATCCAGGCGCATCATCTGCGCCTGCATCTCGCCAACCTTGACCGCCATCGCGGCCAGCATTTCGCGCTCGCGTCGATCCTGTAGCGATTTTTCATCGCCGGGGGCGGCAGTGGCTTCGGAAACGAAAGGCAGGCCGGCGCGCTTCAGCCAGGGCAGGCCGAAGTAGAAAACGCTGGCGCTGGACAGCGCCACCAGCACCACGAACATCAGTGCCAGCAGCAGGACATGGCGCGACTTGAGCGTGATGGATCGAGCTTGCGCCAGGCCCGGATGGACCAGGATGATCTGCATGTCTTCTCCCGCTCCCGGTTCTTGTCTCGGTTCATGCGCGATGGTAAGTTCGCTCGCATGCTACGCAAGCCGCCTCCTTACCGTTCCTCCGCCCCGGCCGCACGCAAGACTGCGCGCAATGCCCTGGGTGCGGTGGACTTCCTCCACGCGCATGACAGGATGGCAAGCCTCTTGCCCACCGCCATGCGAATCGCCGCGCTTCAGAAAGACTGCGCAGAGACCCTTCCCGAGATGTTTTCGTCTTGTGAGGTATTGCAGTTCGAGTCTGAAAAGCTGGTGCTTTCAGTCCCGGGCGCGGCGCTCGCCGCACGCTTGAAACAGACTTTGCCGCGCCTGATGGATGGGCTGGCAAAACGAGGCTGGCAGGTTAGCTCAATCAAATTGAAAGTGCAAGTTCGCCAAGGCAGCCGAAACACGGTTCGTCAGAAGCAAATTGCCATGTCGTCAACGGCTTTGAATGCCTTTTCGGAATTGGAAAACGCGCTGGAAAAAAAGCCGCATAACGATGCCTTGCGGGACGCCTTGCGCGCCCTGGTTCAACGGCATCAAACAGCGTCAAAAGGGCGAACGTAGCCGGCGCCCATTCTTCCCGATCTGCACTGGCCATATATCGCACTCCGCAATTTGCGTTGAGGGAGCATGTGGGTGCGATTCGCACGACTCAAGCTGTCAAGCATTCACCAGGGGATCCGGGATTGCTTGCCTGCTGCCGCGACTACCTGTGCGGACGCAGGTTCAGGCGCCTAGTTGAGCGCCCACTCCTGCCCCACCTGCTGGGCGTAAGCCACCGGCGCCGGCTCCTCTTCATAGGTGAGGATTTCATAGGCGTCCGGCTGCGCCAGCAAGGCGCGCAGCAACTGGTTATTCATGGCATGACCAGACTTGTGTGCGGTGTAGGAAGCCACCAGCGGATGGCCCGCCAGATACAGGTCGCCAATCGCATCCAGTATCTTGTGGCGCACGAATTCATTTTCGTAGCGCAGGCCGTCCGGATTCAAGATGCGGTACTCGTCCATCACGATCGCGTTTTCCAGCGAGCCGCCGCGCGCCAAGCCCAGGCCGCGCAGGGTTTCCACGTCCTGCATGAAACCGAAAGTGCGGGCGCGCGAGATTTCCTTCACATAGGAATCCATCTCGAAATCGACTTCCGCATACTGGCCGGTGGCGTCCACCGCGGGATGATTGAACTCGATGAAGAACTTCAGGCGAAAGCCCTGGTAAGGATCGAGCCGCGCCCACTTTTCATTGGCGCCCTGCCCTTCGCGCACTTCCACCGGCTTTTTGACGCGGATGAATTTCTTGGGCGCTTCCTGCTCCTGCAAGCCGGCCTGCTGCAGCAGGAACACAAAGGATGAGGCCGAACCATCCATGATGGGAATTTCTTCGGCCGTGACATCGATAGTCAGATTGTCTATGCCCAAGCCGGCGCAGGCTGACATCAGGTGCTCAACCGTTGACACCCGCGCATCGCCGTTCTGCAGGACCGAAGCCATGCGCGTATCGCCCACGTTCATGGCCGAAGCGGGCATGGCAACCGGCGGCGTCAGGTCGCTGCGCACGAAGGTGATGCCGGCATTCACCGGCGCCGGGCGCAAGGTCAATTCGACCCGCATGCCGGAATGCAAACCGATGCCGGTGGTCTTGATGACCTGCCTGATAGTACGTTGTTTGAGCATGGCGCCGATTATACCTTTGAGCGCATGGCGCCCCGTGGAGCCTTTTCCCCGGCTCACCAAACTGCGCGGGCAACGCACAAGCGCCGAAACGGGTGGGCTGGCATACTGGCAACCGGCATCGACGACCTCGCTTGCACAGGCGGTCCAGCCTCCTCATCAAACCCGACCAACAGGAATGCACATGAGCGCCGTACCTCCGATCAACTTCGGCATCGCCGCCGAAGACCGCCGCAAAATCGTGGAAGGTTTGTCCAAGCTGCTGGCGGACACCTACACCCTCTACCTGAAAACCCACAATTTCCACTGGAACGTGACCGGGCCGATGTTCCAGACCCTGCACCTGATGTTCATGGATCTCTATACCGAACAATGGGCCGCGGTGGACCTGGTCGCCGAGCGCATCCGCTCCCTGGGTGAAAAGGCGCCCGGCTCGTATGAGGCGTTTGCCAAGCTCACCAGCATCAAGCCCGCGCCCGCCGATCCCAAGGCAAAGGACATGATTCGCGAACTGGTGGAAGGCCAGGAAGCCGTGGTCCGTACCGCGCGCAGCCTGTTCCCCGTGGCCGAAGCCGTGAACGACGAAGCCACTTGCGACCTGCTGACCCAGCGCATGCAAATCCATGAGAAGAATGCCTGGATGCTGAGGAGCCTGCTCGAGGAGTAATCGGGAGCCTCGGCTCCTGGCAAGACC
>JAEVZY010000240.1 GCA_023392035.1 Pseudomonadota bacterium
CCGGCATGCACGGCCGGCATGCCGGCGGACTCGAGCCGGTCCAATGCCGACGCCTCGGCTTGTGCCGGGCTTGGGCTTGCATCCTGTGCCGACGGGTTCGGCAGGCTGTCCGGCAGCGGATCGACCACCACTTCCAGCGCGCTGCGGCTGGCGGGATCGATCATGCGCGCGGCAAAACTTCTGCTGTGCGCATCGAAGGCAAAGCGTTCGCGCGCCGCGCTCGGCTGCATCTGCAGGGTTTCAAGGAAGAAGCTCAAGGCACCCAGATTGCGGGCCACGCGCTGCGCCTCGGCCGGGCTGGCGCTTTCCCCCTCGGGCAACTCACGCAACTGCGCCACCGCGGCGCGGGTGTCGGCAATGGCTTGCGCGGCTTCGTCCTGTTCAAGGATGGCCAGCGCGCCGCCGATCTGGTGTAGGGTCTGGTCGACGCCGGCCAGGCTGGCGCGCCGGCTGCCGTCGCCAAAGAATTCTTCCAGTCCTTTTTCCACCTGGTTCAGGCTGGTGCGCATTTCGCCGGCCAGCACGGCCACGGTTTCTTTTTGCTGGGCGTCGCGCGACATGTCGTCCAGCCATTGGGTGCTGCCATCCGGCTGTTCGCCCGCCACCACCGCCAGCAGGCGCGCGCTCAAGGCTTCGGCGCGCTGGGCAAAGCTTTCGGAAAGGCGGCTGGCGTGCTGCAAGGCGCTTTCCACGAACAACAGGCTGCTGGCCATTTCCAGGGCCAGCGCCTCGCCCGGCTGGCTGTGGGCGGCGCGCGCAATGCCATTCAATTCGCGCAGCAGCTTTTCCAGCGAAGGCGCGCGCAGGCGGGCGCCGGCCGCGGCCAGCGCCTGCATCTGCTTTTCGAACTCGGCGGCGACGCTGGCGTCGCCATTGGCCAGGCGCATCCACAGGGTCTTGGCCTGGTTCAGGCGCTCGCGCGCCTCGGCCAAGGCCGACTGGTCGAGCTGGCCATAGCGCTTGCGTTCATAGTCCGGACTGACCTGGCCGGCCAGTTGATAGGCGCTTTGTACTTGCGCGGTGCGGCCGCTGGGCGCGCTGGCGGCGGCAATGAAAAACAGGGCATCGCGCAACAGCCGCTCGACTGGCGCCGATTCACCCTGGGCCAGCTTGCGCAACTGCAGATTGATGCGGCCGAACAGCTGGCGCACATGCAGCTCGATGGCGATTTCGCCCAGCGCCACACCTTCGGCGAAGCCGCGCAAGACCCACCAGAAGCGACGGGCATCGGGATTGCCTTGTGAACGTTCCACCTGCGCCACCAGCGCGGCCATCTCGGCCGCGGCATGTTTGCAGGCCGCTTCGTCGCTGCCGCGCAGGAAGGGCAAAAGCGCGCGCTCGAAGCGCTGGCGCAGGGCGCCGAAATCGAGCGGCGCGCCCTGCTGTTCTCCAGCCAGCTGCGGCCGGATCGCCAGATTGGGGAAGAACAGGTCGGAAGGATGCGACTTGTCCTGGCCGCAAGCCGCCTGCACCGCCTTGTAGTAGGGGAACAGGCGCACTGGTTGATGCGAAGCGCCCGACAGCAATTCTTCTAGGTATTCGACGATCGCCAGCGCCGCCTCGCCATAGATGGCGGCCTGCGCCTGCGTGAATTCGGACTTGCCCTCCAGGGCCTGGTCGAGCATGCGCTCCAGCGCTTCGGTCAAGAGGCCGACGCCGTCGATATCGACGATTTGCAGCGCGCCGTGCGCCTGATGCAGGAAGGCGCGCGCCTGGCGCAAGGCGGTGGCCTGGGCTTCGGGCGCCTGCTTCAGGGCTTCGTCGAGCAAGTCACGCGAGCGCTGCAGCGCTTCGCGGATTTCTTTCATGACCCAGGAAAGCGGGCCGGTGTCGAAGTCGCTGGACTCGGGCTGCACAGTGGAAAGCGGCGTCATTGCTGCCTCGATCAATCAGGCGCTGCCGCGCTGGGCGGCAGCCAAAAACAGGCTGGGCGATGCCGATGCATCAGGCAGCGACCTTGAAGCGCGACACCGAATTCTTGAGTTCTTCGGCCAGGCGCGACAGTTCGTGAATCGAGCGCGCCGTCAGTTGCGTGCCCTGCTGGGTCTGCTCGGTGACGGACAGAATGTTCTGGATGTTCTGCGCCACGCCGGAAGCGGACGTGGCCTGCGCCTCGGTGGCGGCGGAAATGCCCTGGATCAGGTCGGCCAGCTGGTTCGACACGCGACGGATTTCGTGCAGGGCGGCGCCGGCGGCGTCCGACAGACGCGCACCTTCCACCACACCCTGGGTCGATTTTTCCATGGCGGCCACGGCGTCGTGGGTGTCGGTCTGAATGGTGCGCACCAGGGCGCCGATCTGCTTGGTCGCTTCGGCCGAGCGTTCGGCCAGCCGCTGCACCTCTTCGGCCACCACCGAGAAGCCGCGCCCGGCTTCACCGGCGGATGCGGCCTGGATGGCGGCGTTCAGGGCCAGCACGTTGGTCTGCTCGGTAATGTCGGAAATCAGCTCGGTGATTTCGCCAATCTCTTGCGAGGATTCGCCCAGGCGCTTGATGCGCTTGGAGGTTTCCTGGATCTGCTCGCGGATTTCGTTCATGCCCTTGATGGCGTTTTCCACCGCGCGCGTGCCCTGCTCGGCGGCCGACACCGATTGCCGCGCCACTTCCGCCGATTCATTGGCTGAACGCGAGACGTCGGTAATCTGGGTCGCCATGGACAGTACCGCCTGGCCGGTTTCCTGGATCTCGCGCGACTGCTTTTGCGAAGCGTCCAGCAGGCTCACCGAAATGTTCTGCGCCTGATCGGACGCGGAAGTCACCTGCTGCGCCACGCGCGTGACGCGGCCGACCAGCCCGCGCAGCTCTTCCACCGTGTAGTTCACCGAGTCGGCGATGGCGCCGGTGATGTCTTCCGACACCGTGGCCTGGATGGTGAGGTCGCCGTCGGCCACTTCCTGCAATTCGTTCATCAGGCGCAAAATTGCGGCCTGGTTCTGGTCGTTGGTGCGTTTGGCTTCTTCTTCATGGGCCACCGCTTCCAGACGCTGCTGTTCGGCTTCCACCCGGCGCGACTCGGCTTCGTGGGCGCGCACCCGGCTGTCCTGCAGCATCACCACCGCCACCGCCGCTGCCGAAGTCAGCGCCGCGATTGCCGCCAGCAACATGGCGTAGAAAGTCCAGGAGAAGCTGCTTTCCTGTTCACGCAGATTGCTCTGCAGGCGCGACAGGCGATCCTTGATGGCTTCGTTCTCGGCGAAGATCAGGTGCTCGGCCTGTTTGGCGGCGATGAAGTTCTGCAGGTTGCCCAGGATGCCGGCCACCGAGTTCTGGAATTCGGCGAAGACGTTTTGCAGCTCGGTCAGCTTGTTGCGCGTGTCCTGGTCCTTGGTGGCGGACAGGCGCAGGCTGTCGCTGCCGTTCAGGAAGCCGTCGGTAATGTCGCGGAAGGTGTTGGTGTCCTTGCCCAGCAGGAAGGCGGTTTCCGGGTTCACGCCTTCGGTGGTGAGGAATTCATTGGCGCTGCGGCCCAGGCGCTGGGTCAGCATCACCAGTTGGCCGGCGGCCGAAATTTCGCGCGGGGTGGCGCCGCCCTGGATCTTCAGGGCCACGATCTGCTCGGTCAGCTCCGACAGCGTGGGGGAGATTTCATTCAGCTTTTTCAGCGTGGCGCCAAAGCCGGTCAGCTGCGGCCGCATCTTGAGGATGGTGGCAGCCGCCTTGTCGGAGTTGGTCCACAGCTTGCGCGATTCGTTCAAGAGGGCGAGGTCGGAGCTCAGCGCGGAGACATCGCGTCCGAGCGCGGTGCCGCCCTTGGCCAATGCCTCGAGGTCGGCATTGAGTTCCTTGCGGCTGTCTTCCAGCTGCTTGAAGGCTTCCACGTTGCCCTGAATCGCGTTCGGGGTCGCCTTGCCGATACGCTGCGAGTGCATCAGCGCATCGCCCGCGACCTGGGTCTGGGTCGAAGTGCGGGTCGATTCCACGGTGGACAGGGCCACGAACAGCGCGCCCAGCAGCAGCGATCCGCCCAGGGTTCCGAGCAGGATACGAATCTGCTTTTGCACCGGCAGCGCGCCGATGACCGGCAGGCGCAAGCCCTTGTCCGAGCCGGCGGCCCTTTGCGGCGCGGTGTCATCGCCCGTGGAGTCGGCCGCTTGCAGCGCCTCGTCTTCGGCGCCGGCCAGCGGGGGCATCAAGTCGAGTTCTGCCACCGTCATCGGTGCTTCGGTATTTTTCTTCGACAAGAAACTGAGCTTGAAAGCCATGTAAGGGTCTCCTGAATCCCTGATTGATTGCGGGGCGCATCGCGCCCCGGGTCAAATTCCTATTTGCAGAAAGCGCGGATCGCGCACCGCCTGTTCCAGATCGAGTTGCTGCCAATGCTGGCCTTCGTTGTCGACCAGCGTCGCGCTGCACCAGGCCGCGCCCGGCTCTGCACTCGCACTCCCGGCCGGGCTCAGTTGCGCCATGCTGCGCAAGCCCAGCACGCGCGAAACCAGCAGTCCGGCATTGAAGTTCAGGCTCGGACCGAAGGCGAGGATGCGGCTGTCCTTGTCGATGGCCGTCACCGGGCCGCCATTGAAGCGCGCCAGGTCGGCCACCGAGACCAGGTTGCCGCGGATATTGGCCACGCCCAGGTACCAGTCCTGGGTCAGCGGTACCGGTGTGATGGCACTGAGCGGCACGATCTCGCCGGCTTGCGCCAGGCTGATCAGCGCGCGCAGCGATCCGATCTGGATGCCGAGCTGGTTGACGTGCGCATCCGCGCCGCTTTTCGCGGCATGCATGCGCTGCACCAGTTGCGCCTGGAATTCACGCAGTTGCGTGCGCCGACGCTCGAGCTTGCCGCTGGTGCTGTCGGCTGCGGGCGAGGTCTGCGGTTCCAGTAAATCGGCCATGGAAGTGGTGGTGGAAGGCTCAGCCGAGGGCTGCGATCTTGGTCAGCAATTCCTGCGGATTGACCGGCTTGACGATGTAGTCGCGCGCACCCTGGCGCAAGCCCCAGATGCGGTCGGTCTCCTGGCCCTTGCTGGTGCAGATGATGACCGGCACGTCCTGCGTATCCGGGTCGCGCGAGATGGCGCGCGTGATCTGGAAGCCGTTCTGACCGGGCATGACGATGTCCATCAGGATCAGCTGCGGTTTGTCGGCCTTGATCTTTTGCAGGGCCTCTTCGCCGTTTTCGGCGGTGGACACCGAGAAGCCGCTCTTGATCAGGATGTCGGACAGGAAGTAGCGTTCGGTGGGCGAATCGTCGACGACGAGAATTTTCTGGATAGCCATGGGTGTGAGCTTGATTTCTAGCGCGACAGCTCGACGCCGGCGTATTCGCGCACGGTCTTGAGCAAGCTGTCCTTGGTAAAGGGTTTGGTGAGGTAGGCATTGGAGCCGACCATGGCGCCACGCGCGCGGTCGAACAGGCCGTCCTTGGAGGAAAGCATGATCACCGGCGTCTCATGGAAACGCGCGCTCTTCTTGATCAGCGCGCAAGTCTGGTAGCCATCCAGGCGGGGCATGAGTATGTCGCAAAAAATCAGCGCTGGTCGGTAATCATTCATTTTTGACAGCGCGTCAAAGCCGTCTTCCGCGAGAACGACTTCATAGCCGGCCTGGCCCAAGAAAATTTCGGCCGAGCGGCGGATGGTGCTGCTGTCGTCGATCACCATGACCTTCAAGCGGCTGGCCTCGGTTGCTGTTGTCATGACGTCATCCGTTGAACCTCGTCGCCCAATATACGGTCCGTTTGTGACAAAAAGCAAGATCGCTCCGGACAAGGCTTGGCCTCGGCAATCGGGTTCGTAGTTTTTTGGAGAAAGCCTTGAAGAATGACTATCGGAAAGCTTGATGCTTATCAAACCTTCCGAGCGATGACAGCCCAGAGCGCTTGTGGAGGCAAGCGTCCTGGTGCAGCCGACAGCAGCGGATTGGGATTGCGGGTGGAGTGGCGGTTCAGGCCGCAAGGCCGGCGGCGAGCGCCGGCCGGGCACATCAGACCACCACCATCTCGAAGTCTTCTTTCCTTGCGCCGCATTCGGGGCAAGTCCAGTTCATGGGCACATCGTCCCAGCGCGTACCGGGGGCAATGCCTTCGTCCGGCAAGCCCTGCGCCTCGTCATAGATCCAGCCGCAGATGAGGCACATCCAGGTTTTGTATTCGGTTGACGCGCTTGCCTTATCCGTAGTGCTCACGACCAGTTGTCCTTCAAGGTTAAAATGCAAAGTCCCCTATCTTAATGCAGCCCCCGTGCAAAACCAAACTTCACCGCTCGTGCTGAGCTTCAACGCCTCGGACCCGGTGGGTGCGGTAGGCCTGCAAGCCGACCTGGCTTCCTTCGCCGCCATGGGTTGCCATGGCCTGTCCGTGACCACTGCGATCCTGATCGGCGACACCACCGGCATTGAAGACGTGCAGGACATGGACGTCGACTGGGTGGCCGACCAGGCGCGCGTGCTGCTGGAAGACATGCCGGTGGCCGCCTTCAAGGTCGGCTATCCGGGCAGCCTGGAAAGCATCGCGGCGATTGCCGAGATCATGTCCGACTATCCCGAGATTCCGCTGGTGCTCGACCCTTTCCAGAGCTCGATGCCCGAGCCCGCCGAAGAAGGCGAGGAATTGCTGGTGGCCATGCGCGAACTGCTGGTGCCGCAGTCCACGCTGCTGCTGTTGTCGGCGGTCGAGCTGGCGCGCTTTGCCGAAACCTGGCGCGATCCCCTGCCCGCGCGCAGCATTGCCGACGATGCCGCCGAGCTGGTGAAGATGGGTTGCGCCCATGTCTTCGTCACCCACACCGGCGATGTGCAGGAAGTGGCCAACACGCTGTATGGCGAAGAAGGCCAGTTGCGCCATGACCGCTGGGAGCGCCAACCCGGCTCCTTTGCCGGCGCCGGCAGCACCTTGTCGGCCACCATCGCCGCGCTCCTGGCCAATGGCGTGGGCGTGCCGGAAGCGGTGGCCGAAGCGCAAGAATTCAACGTCGCCTCGATCGCCCACGCCCAGCGCCTGGGCATGGGTCGGCTGATTCCCGACCGCCATTTCTGGGCCCGCGAATCGGACGACAATCCCTGAACCTTCATCACGCACTGATTCCCATCGAAATGTCCCGTAACGAAGAACTCTTTTCGCGCGCCCAGCAGAGCACCCCTGGCGGCGTCAATTCCCCGGTGCGCGCTTTCCGCTCGGTCGGCGGCACGCCGCGCTTCATCACCCATGCCGAAGGCGCGTATTTCTTCGATGCCGATGGCAAGCGCTACATCGATTACATCGGTTCCTGGGGGCCGGCCATCGTCGGCCACGCCCATCCGCAAGTGGTGCAGGCAGTGCAGGCGGCGGCCGCGCGCGGCCTGTCTTTCGGCGCGCCGACCGAAGGCGAGATCGAAATGGCCGAAGAGATCTGCCGCCTGGTACCTTCGGTGGAGCAAGTGCGCCTGGTGTCTTCCGGCACGGAAGCGGCCATGAGCGCCCTGCGCCTGGCGCGCGGCGCCACCGGCCGCGATCTGATCATCAAATTTGAAGGCTGCTATCACGGCCATGC
>JAEVZY010000278.1 GCA_023392035.1 Pseudomonadota bacterium
CTGCTCTGGCGCGGCCTGCTGCCGGCCGGCAGCGCCACCGGCCCCGACGGCCGCTACGACTTCGATATCCGCGGCGCGCGCCTGCAAAGCGCGCCGCAAGACGAGCGCGCCGCCTACTTCGCCGAAAAGAATGCGCTGATCACGCAGTATCAATGGTTGGACCGCGAACGCGGCATCGCCCGCATTCCGGTGCAGCAAGCCATGCGCATCCTGGCGCAGAAACAAGCGGCCGCATCCAGTGCGGAGCAGCGATGATGCCGCCGCGTCTGCGCCGACTGTTCCTGTGCGGGGCCCTGGCCGCGCTGCTGCCGTGCATTGCCCAAGCGGCGCCGGCCGCTCTGCCGCAGATCGAAGAGCGCATCGGCGCCCAACTGCCGCTGCAGGAAAGCTTCATGGATGACGACGGCCAGGTGCGCCAACTGGCGCAACTGCTGAATGGCAAGCCGGTACTGCTGGTTCCGGGCTACTACCGCTGCCCGAATGTTTGCAGTTCGCTGTTCCAGGGCGCGCTGGAAGCGCTGGTGGCAAGCCGCCTCCCCTCCGACCAATACCGGCTGCTGGCAGTGAGCATCGATCCGGCCGACGATGCGCAAAGCGCCGCCAGCAAGAAAGCCGCCTGGCTGCCCGTGCTGGGCAGCGGAGTCGAGGCGCATTTCCTCTCCGGCCGGCCGCAATCCATCGAGCGCCTGCTGGGCGCCGCCGGCTGGCACGCCCGCTACGACCCCGACAGCAAGCAATACCTGCACCCGGCCGGCTTGATGGTCGTCGGCGCGGACGGCCGCATCGCCCGCTACTTCGCCGGCCTGCGTTTCGATCCGCGCGAATTGCGGCAAGCCTTGCAGGCTGCACAAGCCGGTCAAGGCACCGGCCACAGCGCAGGCGACAGCGCAGGCCAGAGCGGCAGCCTCGCGCAAAAATTCTGGCTGCTGTGCGGACACGAAGGTTTCCTCACCGGCCGCCACAGCGCAAACGCGCTGCTGGCGGTGCGCCTGGGCACGCTCGCGGTCTTGCTGGCAGGCCTCTACTGGCTGTGGCGCTTGCGCCGCCGCGGAGGCGCGGCATGAACCCGCTGTTCCATTGGCTGCCGGTGGCGGCCTCCAGTTCCGCCGCGCGTTCCGATGCGCTGTTGCTGGCGCTCTTGATCCTGTGCGGCGCGATGGCCCTGGTGCTGGCCTTCCTGGTGCTGCTGTTCTGCATCCGCTATCGCGCCGGCTCGCGCGCCAGCCGGGCCCACGCGCCCAGCCGCTCGCGCGCCGTCGAAATCACCTGGACCGTGACGCCGCTGCTGCTGTTCTTCGGCCTCTACGGCTGGGGCGCCTGGGACTATGCCGCCCTGTACCGCGCGCCGCCGGATGCGATGCCGGTGTTCGTGGTGGCCAAGCAGTGGATGTGGACCCTGGAGCATGCCAACGGCCGCCGTGAAATCGGCGAACTGCATGTGCCGCTGGGGCAGCCGGTGCGCCTGGTCATGACTTCGCAGGATGTGATCCACAGCTTTTTCGTGCCGGCCTTTCGCATCAAGCAGGATGTGGTGCCGGGACGCTATACCTCGCTCTGGTTCACGCCCACCGTGGCCGGCGAATACCACCTGTTCTGCGCCGAATACTGCGGCACCCAGCACGCCACAATGCGCGGCACCATCGTGGTGATGAACCCGGCCGATTTCGCGCGCTGGCTGCAGCAGGGCACGGCCCAGCCCGGCATGGCCGAGCGCGGCTTCGAATTGTTCCGCCGCCACGGCTGCAGCGGCTGCCATGCGGCCGGCTCTTCGGTCCATGCGCCCTCGCTCAACGGCCTGCTCGGCCGTACCGTGCACCTGCAGGACGGCAGCAGTCTGGTCGCCGACGAGAACTACCTCCGCGATTCCATCCTGCTGCCCAGGAAAGACATCGTGGCCGGCTTCAAGCCGATCATGCCCTCCTTCGCGGGGCAGTTGAACGAAAGCGATTTGCTGGCTCTCATCGAATACATCCGGAGCACCGGTCATGACAACAATCGCCGCCCCTGAGGCAGCCGTCCCCGAATCCGCCGCGCTGCCCGCCAGCTACCTGAGCGCCGGCCATACGCTCAAGTCCTGGCTCACCAGCACCGACCACAAGCGGGTGGCAATTCTCTACATGGTGGCCATCACCGCCTTCTTTTTCATCGGCGGCGCGGCCGCCACCCTGATGCGGCTGCAACTGGCCGCGCCCGAAGGCAATCTGGTCGGCGCCGATACCTACAACAAGCTCTTCACCGCGCATGGCGTGATCATGGTGTGGATGTTCCTGATTCCCTCGATTCCTTCCGTGCTCGGCAATTTCCTGATGCCCTTGATGATAGGGGCGCGCGACCTCGCCTTTCCGCGCCTGAACCTGGCGAGCTGGTATGTGTATGTGGTGGGCGGGCTGTTCACGCTGGCGGCGCTGGCCAAAGGCGGGGTCGATACCGGCTGGACCTTCTACACCCCCTTCTCCACCATGTTCTCCAATTCGCATGTGGTGCTGGTGCTGGTGGGTGTGTTCATCGTCGGCGTTTCTTCCATCATGACCGGCATCAATTTCATCGTCACGGTGCACACGCTGCGCGCACCGGGCATGGGCTGGTTCCGCATGCCGCTGTTCGTGTGGGCCAATTACGCCACCTCCATCATCCTGGTGCTGGCCACGCCCGTGCTGGCCATGACGCTCTTGCTGCTGGCGCTGGAGCGGCTGCTGCAGGTGGGCATCTTCGATCCGGCACTGGGCGGCGATCCGATCCTGTTCCAGCACCTGTTCTGGTTTTATTCGCACCCGGCGGTCTACATCATGGTCTTGCCGGCCATGGGCGTGGCCAGCGAAGTCTTGCCCTGCTTCGCCAGAAAGCGCATCTTCGGCTACCGCTTCATGGCCTATGCCATCCTCGGCATCGCCTTCATCGGCTTTCTGGTGTGGGGCCATCACATGTTCGTCAGCGGCCAGTCGGTGTATGCCGGCATGGTGTTTTCGCTGCTCAGCTTCCTTGTTGCGATTCCTTCGGCGATCAAGGTCTTCAACTGGACCGCCACCCTGTACAAGGGCTCGATCCATTTCGATGCGCCCATGCTCTACCTGCTGGGCTTTGTCGGCCTGTTCACGGTGGGCGGCCTGACCGGCCTGTTCCTGGCGGCGCTGGCCATCGATGTGCATCTGACCGACACCTATTTCGTGGTGGCCCACTTCCACTACATCATGGTGGGCGGCTCGGTGATGGCCTACTTCGGCGCCCTGCATTACTGGTGGCCCAAGATCACCGGGCGGATGTACCCCGAGATGTGGGCGCGCATCGCGGCGATCATCGTCTTCTTCGGGTTCAACCTGACCTTCTTCCCGCAATACATCCTCGGCTACGAGGGGATGCCCCGGCGCTATCACACCTACGCCCCCGAGTTCCAGGTGCTCAACATCCTGTCGTCGGCCGGCGCCTCCATCC
>JAEVZY010000298.1 GCA_023392035.1 Pseudomonadota bacterium
CCACTATGGCGCCCTGCAGGGCTTGAACAAGGCCGAAACCGCCGCCAAATTCGGCGACGAACAAGTCATGGTCTGGCGCCGCAGCTATGACGTGCCGCCCAACCCGCTGGACGCCGCCGACCCGCGCACTTCCTACGCCGATCCGCGTTATGCCGAGCTCTCGCGCGCAGAGATCCCGCTTACCGAATGCCTGAAAGACACGGTGGCACGGGTGCAGCCGATCTGGGACGAATCGATCGCACCCGCCATCCGCGCCGGCCGCAAGATCCTGATTTCCGCGCACGGCAACAGCCTGCGCGCCCTGATCAAGATGCTGGACCAGATGAGCGACAAGGAAATCGTCGGCCTCAACATCCCCAACGGCCAACCGCTGGTGTATGAGCTGGATGCCAACCTCAAGCCGATTCGCCACTACTACCTGGGCGACCCCGCCGCCATCGAAGCCGCCGCCCGCGCCGTGGCCAGCCAGGGGAAAGCGAAATAAAAATCCTGCAGTCTTTCGCCGCCAGCCGGCCGCGCCGGCGCGCCTGGCCGGCCCGCGGCACATCGGTTCTGGCCTCCATGCTGATGCTCGGCCTTGGGCTTTGCGTCCTGCCGGCAGGGTCGGCGGCGCCTACGGACAAAGTACGCGAGAGGACCGCGGAAAAACAGGCCGCCGAAAAAGAGCATGCCGCCCTGCGCGAAAAGCTGAGCGGCCTGAAGCGCGAGATCGAACGCACCGAGAGCGCCAAGAGCGGCGCCGCCGACGCCCTGGCCGGCTCCGAGCGCGCCATTTCCGAAGCCAACCGCGCCCTGGCCGAACTGGGGCAGGAGCAACAGGAAACCTCCGGCCGCCTGGCTGAACTGATCCGGCAAAAACAGAAGCTGGAACGCGATATCGCCGAGCGTCGCGCGCAGTTGGCGCAATTGGCGCGCGACCAATATCAAAGCGGCGGTGCGGATCGCACCCGGCTGTTCCTCTCGGGCGAAAACCCCGGCCAGCTGGGACGCGACCTGCAATACCTTGACTATGTCTCGCGCGCCCAGGCGCAGCTGATCGCGCGCCTGAATGCCGACCTGGCGCAGGTGGCCGAGACCGCCCGTGAAGAACAAGCCGCGCAAGACGAGTTGCAGCAGCTGGCCCGCAAGCAACACGCGCAAAAAACCTTGCTTGAAAAGGAAAAGTCGAAACGCGCAACAATCCTGGCCCAGCTTTCCGGCAAACTTGAAGCGCAGCGCAAGGAAGCCGGCAAGCTGGCGGGCGATGAAAAGCGCCTGGCCTCGCTGGTGGATCGACTGGCGCGATTGATCGAAGAACAAAAGCGGGCCGAAGCGGCGCGCCTGGCGAAAGAAGCTGAAAAGCGGCGCAAGCTGGCTGAAAAACGTGAAGCCGAACGGCGCCGCCAGGCTGAACGCCTGGCCGCCAAAGGCCGAGGCAAAGGCGAGCCGCGCGAAAGCTTCAAGCCGGAGCCGATCGACGACGATCCGCCGCCGGTGGCCAGCAAGCCGGCCCCGCCCGCGGTCGATATGGGTGCGTTGCGTGGAAGTTTGAAATTGCCGGTCAAGGGCGAGTTGGTGGCGCGCTATGGCAGCAAGCGCGGCGAGGGCTCCAGTTGGAAAGGCGTGTTCATTCGCGCCGCCCAGGGCGCCCCGGTCAGCAGCCTGGCTGCCGGCAAAGTGGTGTTTGCCGATTGGTTGCGCGGCTTCGGCAACCTGGTGATCGTGGACCACGGCAACCAGTACATGAGCATTTACGGCAACAATGAGGCCATATTGAAAAGACCGGGTGACAACGTTCGGGCCGGAGAGGTGATTGCCAGTGCCGGCAATAGCGGCGGCAACGAATTTTCGGGTTTATACTTTGAGCTGCGTTATCAGGGTCGGGCCATCGATCCGATGCAATGGATGGCCGGCCGATAATGCATTCCCGCCTCTCCCGTTCCATTCGGCAAATGTGCTGAGCGTACCGTCCGGCTTTTGCGCTGATCTATAGCGGCCGGCAGGTCCGGCTTGACGTGGGGGGCAGCCAATTGGCAAGCAGATACCGAAGCAGGTGGACAATGAGCAGCAAACTGAAGAACGTCGGCTTGATCACCCTGGGCGTCCTGGCGGGTGTGGCCGGGTCGATGCAATTCGATGCCCTGGCACAGAAGAATGCCGGCGCCCCATTGCCGGTGGACGAGCTGCGGCAACTGGCCGATGTCTTCGGACTGATCAAGTCCGACTATGTCGAGCCGGTGGAAGACAAGAAGCTGCTGACCGAAGCCATCTCCGGCATGGTGGCCTCGCTCGATCCGCACTCGGCCTACCTCGACAAGAAAGCGTTCAAGGAATTGCGCGAAGGCACCCAGGGCAAGTTTGTCGGCCTGGGCATCGAAGTCGGCATGGAAGACGGCTACGTCAAGGTGATTTCGCCGATCGAAGACTCGCCCGCGCACAAGGCCGGCCTGAAAGCCGGCGACCTCATCACCCGCCTGGACAACACGCCGGTCAAGGGCATGACGCTGGACGAAGCCGTCAAGCGCATGCGCGGCGAACCCAATACCAAGATCACGCTCACCGTCGCCCGGAAGGATGAAGACAAGCCGCTGCTGATCACCATCGTGCGCCAGGAAATCCGGGTGCAGAGCGTCAAGTCCAAGTACATCGAACCGGGTTACGCCTGGGTGCGGGTGTCGCAATTCCAGGAACCCACGGTCGACGACCTGGTGAAGAAGCTGTCCGCCCTGTACGCGCAGGACCCGGCCATGAAAGGCCTGGTGCTGGATCTGCGCAATGACCCGGGCGGCGTGCTGCCGGGCGCGATCGGCGTTTCCGCCGCCTTCCTGCCCAAGGACGTGCCGGTGGTTTCCACCAATGGCCAGCTGCCCGATTCCATGGCCACCTTCTATGCGCGGCGCGAATACTATTCCACCCGCAGCAGCAATGGCGATTCGCTGACCAAGCTGCCGGAAGCCTTCAAGAAGGTGAAGATGGTGGTGCTGGTCAATTCCGGTTCGGCTTCGGCCTCGGAAATCGTGGCCGGCGCGCTGCAGGATTACAAGCGCGCCACCATCATGGGCACGCAAACCTTCGGCAAGGGCTCGGTGCAGACCATTCGCCAGCTGTCGCCGGACACGGCGGTCAAGCTGACCACGGCGCGCTACTACACGCCCAACGGCCGCGCCATCCAGGCCCGCGGCATCGTGCCCGACATGATGGTGGATGAAACCCCGGACGGCGACGGCCTGAATTCGCTGCGCCTGCGCGAAGCCGATCTGCAAAAGCATCTGTCCAACGACAAGGACAAGGAAGAATCGCGCGGCCGCGTCGATGAGCTGGAAGAAGAACAACGCCTGGCCGCGCTGGAGAAAAAGCGCAAGCCCCTGGAATACGGCAGCAAGGACGATTTCCAGTTGGCGCAGGCGATGAACTACCTCAAGGGCCAGCCGGTACAGTTGTCCAAGAACCGCGTGGTGGAAAGCAAGAAAGAGCCGACCATCAACAACAAGGACGACAAGAAACCGGAAGACAAGAAGCCGGCCGACAGGAAATAAGTCCGAGAAGATAAACTTGAGGCCGCCCGGGGCACTTCCCGGGCGGCCTTTTTCATATTCGCCATGAACGACAATCAGCTGCTGCGCTATTCGCGCCACATCCTGCTCGACGAAATCGGCATCGAAGGCCAGGAGCGGATATTGGCTGCGCGCGCCCTGGTGATCGGTGCCGGCGGCCTGGGATCGCCGGTGGCTTTCTATCTCGCTTCAGCGGGCGTGGGCAAAATCACGCTGGTGGACAACGACACGGTGGATCTCACCAATTTGCAGCGGCAGATCCTGCATACCACCGAGCGCGTCGGTCAGCCCAAGGCTGAATCGGGCAAAGTGACCATGCAGGCCATCAATCCGGAAGTGGAAGTGGTCGCGCTGCAGGAAAGGGTGGAAGGCGAGCGCCTGCTGGAGTTGGTGCAACAGGCCGACGTGGTGCTCGACTGCAGCGACAACTTCGCCACCCGCCATGCGGTGAACGCGGCCTGCGTGAAGGCCAAAGTGCCGCTGGTGTCAGGCGCAGCGGTGCGCATGGATGGCCAGATATCGGTCTTCGATGCGCGCAGCGGCGAACATCCCTGCTACGCCTGCCTGTTCCCGCCCGACCAGGAATTCGAGGAAGTGCAGTGCTCCACCATGGGCGTGTTCGCGCCGCTGGTGGGCATCATCGGCACCATGCAGGCGGGGGAAGCCTTGAAGCTGCTGGCGCAAATGGGAGAATCGCTGGCGGGGCGTTTGCTGTTGCTGGATGCCCGCAATATGGAGTGGACCGATATTCGCGTCAGCAAGAACGACAGCTGCGCCGTTTGCGGCAAGCACTGATTGCAGCGCTGGTGCGAGCGGCGATTTGCATGTGATCGATGAACCGGCGCGCGCGATACGATGGCTTGCGGGCCGCGTGGCGCTAGGCCAGCAACAGCGCCACCTGCGATTGTCCGCCCTCGGTCGGCTTTTGCTTGAAACCGGTCTTGGCAAAACGATGCCAGCGTCCCAGCACCAGGCTGGCGATCATGCCGGCGCGAACCAGCGCATCGGCTTCACTGCCCTGGCCCTGGCTGGCGGCCAGTTTCAGCGACTGGCGCAAGGCAAGCTCCACCCGTTCGATGAACTGGTTCATGCGCGCCTGCAGGCGTTCGTCTTCATTCACCAACGCGTCGCCGATGATCACCCGCGTCATGCCGGGATTGCGCTCGGCAAAACTGAACAGCATGGCGCAGATGGCCTGCACCTGGGCCAGGCCGTTTTCCTGCTCTTGCGTGATCTGGTTGATCAGGCCGAAGACGGTGGATTCGATGAACTCGATCAGGCCTTCGAACATCTGCGCCTTGCTGGCGAAGTGGCGATACAGCGCGGCTTCCGAAACATCCAGGCGCGCGGCCAGCGCGGCGGTGGTGATCTTTTCGCCCTTGGGCTGTTCCAGCATGGTGGCCAGCGCCTGGAGGATTTGAAGTTTGCGCTCGCCCGGTTTGGTAGTCGCCATTGGAATCGTTATCGTTGGACAGACAAAAGCCGGCGCAGCTGGCGCGGCAAGGACGCCAGCGATTTTACTTTGACATCCACGTAACCGGGCCGCTTGTGGCTTGCCGCGCCCCTGAACCAGAGCGCGGGGCTTTGCTGGTGTGGGTTGGACGCCACATATCGGGTCAGCCAGACCGTGCGCAAGCCCAGCTGGTGGGCCGATTTCAGGTTGACCGGGGTGTCTTCCACCAGCACCGTGCGCGAAGGGATGAGCTTCTCGCGCCGCATCAATTTCCTGAGCAAAGCGCGCGAAGGCTTGGGGCGCAGCCGGCCATGCACGCTCATCGCCTCGATCGGCAAGTGGCTGGCGAAATGCTGCTGCAGGCCCAAGTGGCGCACCACATCGCGCGCATACAGGCGCGGCGCATTGGTGAGCAGGATCTTGCGTCCGGGCAGACGATCGAGCGTGGCCGACAAGCCGCGCTCGCCGCGGATCATGGCCGCCAGGTCATCGAAGCGATGCGCATGGTGCAGGAATTCTTCCGCCTTCACGTTGTGGTGCTGCACCATGCCCAACAGCGTGGCGCCGTAACGCTTCCAGTAGTCGATGCGCTTGGCGTTCACCAGCTCGGGGCTGGCCGGCTCGCCATCGGTGCCCAGCACGCGCGCCATGTAGGCGTTCATGTTGGCATTGAAGGCCGGGAAAATCGCGTGCGAGGCGTCGTGCAGCGTGTTGTCCAGGTCGAACAGCCAGGTCAGGCTGTTGCGGCGCCCGGATTTCATGATGCGCTCAATGCGAGCGGATCATGGTGCCGAAAGCCTGCTCGGTCAGCACTTCCAGCAACAGCGAATGCTCGATGCGGCCATCGACGATGTGCACGGTGTTGACGCCCGACTTGGCGGCATCCAGCGCCGAAGAAATCTTGGGCAGCATGCCGCCGGAGATGGTGCCGTCGGCGAACATTTCATCGATCTCGCGCGCCGACAGATCGGTGAGCAGATTGCCCTGCTTGTCCAGCACGCCGGGCGTGTTGGTCATCATGATCAGCTTTTCAGCCTTGAGGATTTCGGCGATCTTGCCGGCCACGAGATCGGCATTGATGTTGTAGGCCTGGCCATCGTCGCCGAAGCCGATCGGCGAAATGATGGGAATGAAGGCATCGTCCTGCAGCGCCTTCACCACCGCCGGGTTGATGGCGTCGATTTCACCGACGAAGCCGATGTCGATGTACTGGCCCGGATGCTCGCGGTCTTCCAGCTGCATCTTGCGCGCGCGGATCAGGCCGCCGTCCTTGCCGGTCAGGCCGACCGCCTGGCCGCCGTAGTGATTGATCAGCATGACGATGTCCTGCTGCACTTCGCCGCCCAGCACCCACTCCACCACTTCCATGGTTTCTTCGTCGGTGATGCGCATGCCTTGCACGAAGCTGCCCTGCTTGCCGATCTTTTTCAGCGCATTGTCGATCTGCGGACCGCCGCCATGCACCACCACCGGATTCATGCCCACCAGCTTCAGGAGGATGACGTCGCGCGCGAAGCCATGCTTCAGGCGCTCTTCGGTCATGGCATTTCCGCCATATTTGATGACGATGGTCTTGCCGTGGAACTTGCGGATATAGGGCAGGGCTTCTGCCAGGATCTCCGCCTTGATTTTGGACGAGACGGCGGAGAGGTCGGTAAGATCGGACATGGCTGCAGTGGCGCAAAGGAAGTTTCGCGTGATTTTACAGCGAAAGCCCGACAGTAAAGATCAAACCAGCGAGGAAGACGATGAGCCAGTGCGCGCAATGCGGAGCGCAATTCAGTTGCGGGATGGTCGACAAGGACGATGCGGGCGATTACGCGCCATGCTGGTGCACCGAATTGCCGCCGCTCCTGGGCGTGCCGCTGGAAGGCAGTTGCCTGTGCCCGAACTGCCTGCAGGAGCGCTTGCTGCAGGTTCAGCAGGGGCGCGACCAGCCGGACGCCTTGTAGGCCGCGGCCGGCCAGCCCGCTGCGGCCTGCCCCGGTGCAGAAACCGGGCCGCGGTGCAGCAGCGTCATGCCGGCGTTGCGCTGTCGCAGGATTTTTCCTCGCTGCGCGGGAAATCGGCGCGCAGCTTTACCACGGCCTGTTTGCCGGCTGCGTCCAGCGCGCGCAACTGGAAGGCGACCCGGGTCAAGGGCATGCGGTATTCCACGATGCGCGCGCTTTTCACCCCTTTTTCCGCCAGGGCGGCCAGCCTGGCCTTGGCCGCATCCTCGGTCTTGAACACGCCCAATGAAATGCCGTAGCGCTGCGCCGGCGCTCCGTTGTCGGGCAGCATGTGAAAATCATTCAGGCCCAGGCGCTTCAGCTCCGCCATCTTGCGCTCGGCGCCGTCCTTGCCGCTGGGCAGGGGCGCGATCCAGACCATGTGGCTGCTTTGCTCGCGGATTTCGCGCCGGACCGGCGCCTGCGGCAGCTTGAGCGCGGCCAGCGCGCTTTCCATGCGCTTGGCTTCGGGCAGACTCAGATTGCCGATTTCAAGGCAGGCCAGGGCCGGGCTCGCGAGCGCCGCGGCGCCCGCGCGCGAGGTGGGTGGCGTCGCTGCGGTTGTGGCTGCGGTTGTGGCTGCGGTTGGCGCTGCGGTTGGTGCTGCGGTTGGTGCTGCGGTTGGCGCTGCCGTTGGTGATGCGCTTGGTGATGCGCTTGGTGATGCGCTTGGTGATGCG
>JAEVZY010000321.1 GCA_023392035.1 Pseudomonadota bacterium
CCCAGGGCATTACTGGGTGCAGGGGGCGCGGCTTTCTTTTCTTCCTTCTTGGCGGACTTGTCGGGTTCCATCTCGGCCACGGTGATCGGGACGTCGCGCGCCTGGCCTTTGCGCCAGATGGAAAGCGTGGCCTTGGCGCCAGGCTTGGTATTGCCCACCAGGCGCGGCAGATCGCTCGATTTGTCGATGGTGGTGCCGTTGTAGCGCAAGATGATGTCGCCGGCTTCTATGCCTGCCTTCTCGGCCGGAGCGCCCGGCTCGACCCGCTGCACCAGCGCGCCCTGGGCCCGTTGCAGGCCGAGCGACTCGGCCACATCCTTGGTCACTTCGCCAATGGCCACGCCGATACGGCCGCGCGTGACCTTGCCGGTGGTGCGCAGCTGCTCGGCCACGCGCATGGCTTCATCGATGGGCACGGCAAACGAAATGCCCATGTAGCCGCCGGAACGGCTGTAGATCTGCGAGTTGATGCCGATGACTTCGCCGCGCATGTTGATCAGGGGGCCACCCGAGTTGCCGGGGTTGACCGCGACGTCGGTCTGGATCAGCGGCAGGTAGTCGCCGGTGTCGCGCGCCTTGGCCGAAACGATGCCCGAGGTCACCGTATTTTCCAGCCCGAAAGGCGAGCCGATGGCAATCACCCATTCGCCCGCGCGCACCTTGTTGGAGTCGCCGATGGTCAGGCGCGGCAGATTGCTGCCTTCGATCTTGACCACGCCGACGTCGCTGCGCATGTCCACGCCGACGATGCGGGCCTTGAATTCACGCTTGTCGGTCAGGGTGACCCAGACTTCGTCGGCGCCCTGCACCACGTGGGCATTGGTCAGCACATAGCCGTCCGGAGAAATGATGAATCCGGAGCCGACTCCGCGCGGCACCAGTTCTTCGGTTTCCGGCTGCGGCTGTCCGCGACGATTGCGGTTGTTGGGGGCAGGCTGCTGCTGCCGCGGCGGCACCGGAATGCCGAAGAAGCGACGGAAGAATTCCTGCATTTCCTCGTCATCGGCGCCCGGCATGCCGCTGCCGTTGGCGCCCATCTTCTGGCGCTCCGAAGTTCGGATGTTCACCACGGCTGGGCCGACCTTGTCGACCAGGTCGGCAAAATCGGGAAGATTGGCAGGGCTGGCCGCATGGGCCGGCGTCACGACACCGGCGAACGGCGACACAAAAATTGCCGCCATGGATAAACCCATAGCGGCAAGGCTGTTGGCAAACAGCGTGCGCAGGTTTCGACTTTTCATGGGGATTTATTTGGGATTGAATTCGATGGAATTGGCGATTTGCCGTATGGCTGAAGCTGGCACTTCGCCAACAATGGTAAGCCAAAAATCGCCTTGTCGCTTGCCGACGATGTTGAGCGCGCCCTGACGCACCGAACCTTCCGTGCGGCTTTGCGAAGCCGGCTCGATGAAGACCGAGATCGCCGCCAGGCCATCCGAATACACCAGTTGCGAAAGCTCGCGCCGGGGCGAACTGCGACCCTGCCCTTCCGACAATCCGCTGTCGCTCACCACGCGCCGGATCTCGCGCAGTTTTCGAAAGCCCGGCGGCAAATCGCGCACGCTCCAGCTGGAAAGATCGGCGGCCTGCATCACCGCATTTTCGGAGCGCCAGCCGTGCGTATCGGTGACGCTGGGACGGGTGCGGCTCTTGTCTATGCGGCCCAGTTCGAGCTGGGTGAAAGTGATCTGTTCGATGACCTCGTTGTCGGCCAGGGTCTGCACCCGCAACAGCAATCCGCTGCCGCGCTCCAGCCACAGCGTGTAGCCATAGCGCAGCTGGTCGCGCGGCGCCAGTTGCACGGCCTCGGCTTCATAGCCGGCGATGCGGCCATTGCCGCCACGGCGCACGATGTAATGCGCGGCCAGGTCTTCGGTGCGTCCACCCAGAATGGCGGGGAACACGTCTTGCGTGACCCGCTTCTCCAGCAGCAGGGTTTTCGACTCCGGCACGTAGCAGGTGATTTCATCGTTGACGCGGATGTACTCGCGCGGACGGCCATCCAGCACTTCGAGCTTTTCCAGCTCGTTGCGGCCGTCCATGACATGGGTGATGCGCGAAGTGCGCACCTGGCTGCCTTGCTGGTAGACGAAAGTGCCGGAGTAAGCCAGGCGCTGCGCCGCGCCCTGCGCCTTTTTCAGCAAGGCCTCGGCCTCGCGCTCGCTGCCGGCCGGGGCGCTGGAAGCGCTGGCCGCCCGCCCGCTGGGCTGGGCCCTGGCCACGCCCGCGGCCAAGGCCAGGCAGGCGAGGATCAGCGCCCCTTGTGCCAGTCTACGCATCGCGATTATTTCGCCGCGCCGCCGACGGCGGCTTCCCGGGCGCTGTGCTCCGAGCTCTCGACAGAAGGCGACACCTTCTGATGGGCCAGCACATAGGTATCGACATCGCGCAGGACGCCGCCCACGGCGCTGTCGGTCGGAGAGGCGGCAGCGATCACTGCCGAATGCGACATGCCGGGCTGGCTGGCAGAAGCCATGGTCGACGCGCTGCTTTCAGGCTGGCTTTGCATGCTCTTCAAGACCGGAGGCGTGACCACGAAGGCCAGGGCCGCCATCGCCACCGCGGCCATGGCCGGGGGGGGGGCGCCCCGCCCGCGGCATTGTGAGAGGGG
>JAEVZY010000336.1 GCA_023392035.1 Pseudomonadota bacterium
GAGGATGAAGGCCAGGATGGTCATCAGAATGAATGGGAGCCACTCCTGCGTGAGCACGAAGATAATGCCGAAACCGACCATGGTCACCGCCAGCACGAGGTTCACGAAGTGCTGGCCCTTGAACACCACCGGCGCGCCCTGGAACAGGCGGAACTTGTACTTGCCGGCCAGCTTGCCGAAGGCAATCACGGAACCCGAGAAAGTAATGGCGCCGACGAAGGTACCGATGAACAGTTCGATGCGGTTACCGACAGGGATCGCCTCGCCCTTGGCGACGATGGAGAAGGCATAGGGCTCGGCCACGGCCGCCACCGCGATGCAAACCGCAGCCAGACCGATCAGCGAGTGCATGGCCGCAACCAGCTCCGGCATCTTGGTCATTTCGACCTTCTTGGCGAGGATGGCGCCGATGGTTCCACCAACCGCCACGCCCAGCACCACCAGGCCCAGGCCCATGCCGCCGGCCTGCATCTGGTCCTGCAGCTTCAGGATCAGGAGCACCGTGGTGACCACGGCAATCGCCATGCCGCTCATACCGAAGGCATTGCCGCGACGGGCGCTGGCGGGATGTGACAAGCCCTTCAAGGCCTGGATGAAACACACGGACGCGATCAAATACAAGAGCGTCACCAGGTTCATCGTTACGAAAGCGAGATTCATTATTTGGCCCCCTTGTCAGCGGCATTCGCCTTGGGCTCTTTTTTCTTGAACATCTCAAGCATGCGCTGGGTGACCAGGAAGCCGCCGAAGACGTTGACGGCAGCCAGGGCAACGGCCAGCGTGCCCATCACGCGGCCGAGCGTGCCTTCGGTCAGGCCGGCGGCCAGCATGGCGCCGACAATGACGATGGCCGAAATGGCGTTGGTGACCGCCATCAGCGGCGTGTGCAGGGCCGGCGTGACGGTCCACACGACGTGGTAGCCGACGTAGATCGCCAGCACGAAGATGATGAGGTTGATCAGTGTATGACTGACTGCTTCCATGATGCGTTTTCCTTGGGAGATGGACCGGCAGGCCGGTCGTGTCTGGTCCTTGTGATTGTGTTTATTTCTTGACGCTGCTGATGCCGTTGCGCTCGTCGACGAACACGATCTTCGGGCGGTAGCCCTCGATCTCGGCCTCGGTCATCGGCGCGTAGGTGCAGATGATGAGCAGGTCGCCGACGTGGGCCTTGCGGGCCGCCGCGCCATTGAGCGAAATCTCGCCGCTGCCGCGCTTGCCGCGAATGGCGTAGGTCGAGAAGCGTTCGCCGTTGTTGATGTCGTAGAGCTCGATTTTTTCGAACTCGCGGATATCGGCGGCATCCAGCAGGTCTTCATCGATTCCGCACGAGCCCTCGTAGTTCAGGTCGCACTGCGTGACGGCCACGCGGTGGATCTTCGAGCGGAGCATGATTCTTTGCATGGCGGCCTACTTGCGCAGCACTTCGCCGCCGTGGGCGATCATGGTGGCAGTGATGATTTCATCTTCGCGGTTGATGATGAAATTGCCATCCTTGTCGAACACCAGCTTCATGAAGTCAAGCAGGTTGCGAGCGTACAGGGCCGAGGCATCGGCTGCCACCAGCGCCGGCAGATTGGCTTCGCCGACAATGTGCACGCCATGCTTGATGACGGTCTTGCCCAGTTCCGACAGCGGGCAGTTGCCGCCCTGCTCGACCGCCATGTCGACGATCACCGAGCCCGGCTTCATGGCCTTGACTGTCTCTTCCGAGATCAGCACCGGCGCCTTGCGGCCGGGGATGAGGGCGGTGGTGATGATGATGTCGGCCTGCTTGGCGCGCTCATGCACCAGGGCGGCCTGGCGCTCCATCCAGGCTTGCGGCATGGCGCGCGCATAGCCGCCGCTGCCTTGCGCGATCTCGCGCTCTTCGTCGGTTTCAAACGGCACGTCGATGAATTTCGCACCCAGCGACTCGACCTGCTCTTTCACGGGCGGACGCACGTCGGAAGCTTCGATCACGGCGCCCAGGCGCTTGGCGGTGGCGATTGCCTGCAAGCCGGCCACGCCCACGCCCATGATCAGCACGCGCGCCGCCTTGACGGTGCCGGCCGCGGTCATCAGCATCGGCATGAAGCGCTGGTAGGTGTTGGCGGCCAGCATGACGGCCTTGTAGCCGGCGATATTGGCTTGCGAAGACAGCACGTCCAGCGATTGCGCGCGGGTGATGCGCGGCGCCGCTTCCAGGGCAAAGGCGGTGAAACCGGCAGCGGCCATGGCGGCGGTGTTGTCGGCATCGAAGGGGTTCAACATGCCGACCAGCACGCTGCCCGATTTCATCATGCCGCGTTCTTCCGTAGACGGTGCGCGCACCTTGAGCACCATCTCGGCGCCGAAGGCCTCGGCAGCAGAGACGATGGAGGCGCCGGCGGCGACATAGGCTTCGTCGGTGACGGAAGCGGTAACACCCGCTCCAGACTGCACCAGCACCGTGTGCTTGGCCGCGACCATCTTCTTCACGGTTTCCGGCGTAGCGGCGACACGGGTTTCTCCCGGCCGCGACTCGGCGGGAATGCCGATCTTCATAAAGCTTCTCCGAATAGTAAGGATGAAAGATTGGGCAAGATATTACACGGAAATACTCTTGCTTCAGCCTCATTGCGCTCTCATCCGCACAGGCGGCCTGATTGCGCCCCAAAACCCGGCGCCAGAGGGAAAAGCTCGCGCGCGGCGGGCGCGCTGATGCATACGATAATTAAATTTGATGGTCTTTTGCATGCGCTTTCGGCCATCTTCGGGCCGGGCGGGACCACTCGGCGCGCAATTGCGGCCGAGTGGCGACGGCGCAAAAGCATGGGGGCGGCGCTCACTGTAGAATGTCGCCTCTTCGAAGGGAAGCCATGTCCGAGATCTGGAAACCATCCGTCACTGTTGCCGCCATCATCGAACGCCAGGGCCGCTTTTTGCTGGTTGAAGAAGAAACCAGCGACGGTATCCGGCTGAACCAGCCCGCCGGCCATCTCGATCCCGGCGAGTCGCTGCAACAGGCCGTGGTGCGTGAAGCCATGGAAGAAACGGCGCATGAATTCACCCCCAGCCATCTGGTGGGGGTGTACATGTCGCGCTATCTTTCTTCGCGTACCGGGCAGGATGTCACCTACTTGCGCTTCGCCTTTGCCGGCAGCGCCGGCGCGCAGTACGACCAGCCGCTGGACCATGGCATCCTGCGCACCCTGTGGCTGAGCCATGCTGAATTGCTGGCCACGCGCGAGCAGCATCGCAGCCCGCTGGTGCTGCAATGCGTGGAAGATTATCTGCGCGGCCAGCGCGCGCCGCTGGAATTGCTGCATACCGATCCCAGCGTATTGGGAGCATTTTGATGGCCGGCAAGCGCGTCGTGCTGGGCATGTCCGGCGGGGTCGATTCCTCGGTCGCCGCCTGGCTGCTCAAGGAACAAGGCTATGAAGTGATCGGCCTGTTCATGAAGAACTGGGAAGACGACGACGATTCCGAGTACTGCTCCACCCGCGAAGACTGGATCGACGCGGCCAGCGTGGCGGACGTGGTGGGCGTGGATATCGAGGCCGTCAATTTCGCCAGCGAATACAAGGACCGCGTGTTTGCCGAATTCCTGCGCGAATACGAGGCCGGCCGCACGCCGAACCCCGATGTGCTGTGCAATGCCGAAATCAAGTTCAAGGCCTTCCTCGATCACGCCGTATCCCTGGGTGCCGACCTGATCGCCACCGGCCATTACGCGCGCGTGCGCCAGGCCGACAATGGCAAATATCAATTGCTCAAGGCGCTGGACGGCAGCAAGGACCAAAGCTACTTCCTGCATCGCCTGAACCAGGACCAGTTGTCGCGCACGCTGTTTCCGCTGGGCGAAATTCGCAAGACCCAGGTCCGGGAAATCGCCGAACGGCTGGGCCTGCCCAATGCGAAGAAAAAGGATTCCACCGGCATCTGCTTCATTGGCGAACGCCCTTTCCGGGAATTCCTGAACCGCTATCTGGCTTTCAAGCCCGGCCCCATGAAGACCGCCGATGGCAAGGTGGTGGGCGAGCATGTCGGCCTGTCTTTCTACACGCTGGGCCAGCGCAAGGGCATTGGCCTGGGCGGCATGAAGGCCTATCGCAATGCCGAGGGCGATGCCGCGCCCTGGTATGTGGCCAGGAAGGATGTTGCCAACAATACGCTGTACGTCGTGCAAGGCCATGACCATCCCTGGCTGTTGGCGGAAAACCTGGCCGCCGACCAGATGAGCTGGATTGCCGGCAGCGCGCCGCAGCCCGGCGCCTACCACGCCAAGACCCGCTATCGCCAGGCCGACGTCGCCTGCCATCTGCGCACGACGCAAGAAGACCGCTTCACGCTGGAATTCGAACAGGCGCAATGGGCGGTCACGCCCGGCCAATCGGCCGTGCTGTACGACGGTGACATCTGCCTGGGCGGCGGCATCATCGCCTCTGCCGGCGCCTTGATCGCGGCCTGAGGCCTGCGCCACCGCCGGGACGCTGGGTCCCGGCACTCCTCTTTTCCCTGATATTTCGCTCTCCCGTTGCGGGGAAGGCGCACTTTCGTGCAAATGCCCCTTGCCAAGCGCGTTTTTTTACCGAATAATCTAAATAAGAATTGTTCGCATTTAGATTGCATATTTAGATTGCCTCGATCAATGGACCTGAGCGAAACACGGGAACTGGGCCAGCGCCACAGCGATGAAGCAGGACGAATCAGTCCGGCCCAAGCGCCGCTGCCGCGCATGACCAGTCGCGATCTGCTCGGTGCCCTGCGCGAAATCGAGATTGAACACGCCGGTCGCATTTATCGCTTGCGGCTGACGCACTCCAACAAGCTCATCCTCACCGCCTGAACCCACACCATGGTGCCCGTACTCCTGATCAGTTTTCGCGAAGGCCTGGAAGCATTCCTGATCATCGCCATCGCCCTGATTTACCTTGCCAAGACCGAGCGGCGCGAGCTGATTCCCGCGGTGTACGGCGGCGTCGCCATGGCCCTGGCCTTGTCGGCCGGCCTCGGCATGGCGCTGGCCCGGCTGGGCGCCCTGTCGCCGGCCTGGGAAGGCACGATGGCGCTGGTGGCCGCGGTCTCGGTCATCTACTGCACCGTGCACATGATGCGCATGGGTCGCTTCATGAAGCGTGAAATCACCGACGGCCTGAACCGCGCCGACAGTTCGCCGCGCCGCGGCTTTGCGCTGGTCTTCCTGTTTTCGGTCTTCATGGTCGGCCGCGAAGGGGTGGAAACGGCAACCATGATCGCCTCGCTGGCGCAGCAGGCAGAAAACTCTCAAATGGCAATCGGCGGACTGATCGGGGTAGTGCTGGCCGGCGCCGTGGCCGCGGCCTGGGTGCGCTTTGGCCAACGCGTCAATCTCAGCCGTTTCTTCCAGTTGACCGCCATCTTCATGGTGGTGTTTGCCTGCCAACTGGTGTTCTACGCCTTCCATGAATTCACCGAGACCGGCTTGCTGCCGCTCGACAATGCTTATTGGCACATCGTGACCGAACCCTGGGGTCCGGAAGGCGTTTATGGCCAATGGTTCTCGTACAGCCTGGGACTCTTGCCCCTGGGCTGGATGGTCTACGCCTGGTATGCCGACCGCAAGTCGCGCTCGATGGCGCCGGCTGCTTCCACTTCGCATGGTGCCTGAATGATCGTCTGTGTTTGCCATAACGTGTCCGAACGCAAGATCCAGGCTGCGGTGGATCAGGGCATGAGCACCATGCGCGAGATGCGCGAAGAATTGCTGGTTGGCACTTGCTGCGGCAAATGCCACGCCTGCGCCAAGCAAGTTTTGCGGGATCACCTCGAGAAAAAGGACGCGGCGAAGATTTCATTCTTCCCCATCGCGCTGGCTGCCTGAGCCGGCCTTTCTGCGCGCCACTTCGCGCAATGCCTCATCGCTTCAGTGGGGTATGATGTCGGCACTCCCTTGCCGTAATCGCCACACCCCTTGCCGAGGCTTCCAATGAAAGGTGACCCGCACATCATCCGCCTGCTCAATGCTCAGCTCACCAACGAGCTGACCGCGGTCAATCAGTACTTTCTCCACGCACGGATGTACCGCCACTGGGGATTGACCAAGCTGGGCAAAAAAGAATACGAAGAATCGATAGGCGAGATGAAGCATGCCGATCGCCTGATCAACCGCATCCTGATGCTGGAAGGGCTGCCCAATCTGCAAGCCCTGCACAAGCTGATGATCGGAGAAAACACGCCCGAGATGCTCAAGTGCGATCTCGACCTCGAGCACGCCGCCCACAAGACCGTCAAGGACGCCATCACCGCCTGCGAGACTGCCGGCGACTATGTGTCGCGCGAGCTCTTCGTCGACATCCTTTCCGATACCGAAGACCACATCGAATGGCTGGAAACCCAGCTCGACCTGATCGACAAGCTGGGCGTGCAGAACTACCTGCAGTCGCAGTTCGAGCCGGAAGAAGCTTAAGCCTGCCCTGCCCCACGTTCAACGCGGCTGGGTGTCCCGGAACGATGGACGTTCAGCCAGTTTGTCGGCCAGTTTGGCCAG
>JAEVZY010000003.1 GCA_023392035.1 Pseudomonadota bacterium
ACGGCATCGCATTCCAGACCAATATCCTGGCCTTGAACGCGGCGGTGGAAGCCGCGCGCGCCGGCGAGCAGGGCCGCGGCTTTGCGGTGGTGGCAACCGAAGTGCGCAGCTTGGCACAGCGCAGCGCGGCCGCCGCCAAGGAAATCAAGACCCTGATCGCCGATTCGGTGGACAAGGTCGGCGAGGGCAGCCAATTGGTGGACAAGGCCGGCCTCACCATGACCGAAGTGGTGACCGCGATCCGTCGCGTGACCGACATCATGGGCGAGATTTCCGCCGCCAGCCAGGAACAGACCGCCGGCATCGAGCAGATCAATGAAGCGGTGGCGCAGATGGATCAGGCCACCCAGCAGAACGCGGCCCTGGTGGAGCAATCGGCCGCCGCATCCGAATCCATGCGCGAGCAGGCCGAGCGCCTGGCGCAGGCGGTGAGCGTGTTCAAGTTGCCGGCCGGCGCGAAATCGCTTGTGGCTGCCGCCACCCCGGCCAAGGCAGTCGCGCAGCCCGCTCCAGTCAAGCCGGCGGCGCAGCCGCTGCGTCAGGTCGGATCATCCGCACCGCAAGGCGCGCAGCCGGTGAAGGCCTTGCCGTCGCGCGCGCCGGCGCAGGCGGAGGAGTGGACGGAGTTTTGATGCAGATGTAAATCCAAGATGACCATCTTGGAGTCGGGTGCGCTATTGTCATGCCTTGATCTCCTGCATCGAGGTGTTTCAATGCGTACCCTGATTTTCAGAGACGGCAACTCGCAAGCAGTGCGGGTCGAGTAAGCCGATTCGCCTCCGTCATCAACGCATCCTCGCCAACAACCCGAACGCCTCCCCAAACAACTTCTCCATCGGCACCGCCAGATAAGGCAGTACCAGGGCCAGCATCACCAGGCCGACGCTGATGGTGATCGGGAATCCGACACCGAAGATATTCAACTGCGGCGCGGCGCGGGTCAGGACGCCCAGCGCGATATTGGTGATCAGCAGCACGGCCACCATCGGCAGCGACAACTGCACGCCGGCAGAAAAAATATGGCTGCCCCATTCGGCCATGGTGCGGTAGAAACCGCCGCTCATGGGCGTCAATGCAATCGGGATGCTCTGGAAACTGTCGATCACGGCGGAAAGCAAGACCAGGTGCAGATTGGTGGCGAGGTAGAACATCAGCACCACCAGCGCCAGGAATTGCGAGATCGCCGACGAACGTCCCTGCGATTGCGGATCGAAGAAAGTGGCAAAGCCCAGGCCCATGGTCATGCCGGTGATTTCGCCGGCCATCTCCACCGCCGCGAACACCATGCGCACCACGAAGCCCATGGCGGCACCGATGATGAACTGCTGGAACAGGATGAACAGCGCCGGCCCCGAGATCGGGTCCAGCTCGGGAAGATTGGACAATCCCGGCGCCACCAGCATGGACAGCGTCACGCCCAAGAGCACCTTGACCGGCGCCGGCACCGCCACATTGCCGAACAGCGGCGCCACCGCGATCATGCCCATGATGCGGGTGAAGGGCCAGAGGAAGGCCGCGATCCAGGCCAGCAACTGGGCCGAACTGACGGTGACCATGAAGCCTTGCTTGCTCGCGCGAACTCAGCCGACCATGCCCGGAATGCCGAGCAACATCTTGCGCATGTAATCGACCATCACCGTCAGCATCCACGGCCCGGCCACCACCAGCGCCAGGAAAATGCCCACCAGCTTGGGAATGAACGAGAGCGTGGTCTCGTTGATCTGGGTGGCGGCCTGGAAGATCGACACCACCAGGCCGATCACCAATGCCACCAGCAGCATGGGCGCGGCCACCATCATCGTCACTTCCATGGCCCCGCGGCCGATGCTCATTACGCTTTCCGGAGTCATGCCGGCTTTTTCCTTCGCTTGATCTTGAACTTCAACTTGAATCAGAAACTCTGCGCCAGCGAACCGATCAGCAGCTGCCAGCCATCCACCAGCACGAACAGCATCAGCTTGAAGGGCAGCGAGACAATCGCCGGCGACACCATCATCATGCCCATCGACATCAGCACCGAGGCCACCACCATGTCGATGATCAGGAAGGGAATGAAGATGGCAAAGCTGATCTGGAATGCGGTCTTCAATTCACTGGTGATGAAAGCCGGCACCAGCACCCGCAGCGGCACGTCTTCCGGACCTTGCACCGCGGGCGAATTGGACAGGCGCAGGTAGAGCGCCAGATCGCCCTGGCGGGTCTGCTTCAGCATGAAGGACTTCAGCGGTTGCGCGCCGCGGTCCAAAGCCTGGGACATGCTGATCTTGTTTTCCGAGAGCGGCTGGTAAGCCTCGGCATAGATCTTGTCGAAGGTCGGTCCCATCACGAACAGGGTGAGGAACAGCGCCAGTCCCACCAGCACCTGGTTGGGCGGCGAAGTCTGCGTGCCCAGCGCCTGGCGCAGCAAGGACAGCACGATGATGATGCGGGTGAAGCTGGTCATCATCAAGAGCGCCGCCGGGATGAAGCTCAGGGCCGACAGCAGCAGCAGGGTCTGGATCGAAAGGGTGTAATTCTGGCCGCCGCCGGGCGCCGGGGTGGCGGTCAGGGCCGGCATGCCTTGCGCCTGCGCCAGCGCCGGCAGCAGGGCGGCCAGCAGCGCCAGGGCCGGCAGCAGCAGGCGCCTGCGCGACGCCGCCGCTTGCAACAACTTCTTCACTTCACTTCCCATTGCGTTTGTCCATGGTCGCCTTGAGCCAGTTCGAAAACGCCGGCGGCACCGGACCGGAATAAGAGGACGCCGGCAATTCCTGCGCCGGCATTTGCGACAGGAGGTTGACGCTGCCCGGCGCCACCCCCACCACCAGCCATTGGCCGGCCACTTCCACCAGCATCACCCGCTCGCGGTTGCCGACCGAAACCCCGCCCACCACCTTGAGCGGCTGGTTGGCCATCGGCTTGGCCAAGCCAACCCGCTTCAGTACCCACAGCGCGCCCAGCATGATGGCCAGCACCACCAAGAGGCCAAACACGGCCTGGATCACCATGCCGGTCCCGCTGGCCGGTTCGGCCAGGGCCAGGCCGGGCGCCAGGGCGGCAAAGATCGCCGTTGCCGCGCGTTGGCCGCGCCGGCACGAAGCGGGTGCGCGACCGGCATGGCGTACGGGACGACGTAAAGGAGATAAAGGACGGCGCAGGAATATCGACAAGGCTTTCATGCGGGTGCTCCCGGGCAGAGGAATCTTCAGCAGGCATTCTAAAGAATGCCGCTGCCCGAGCATGCCTTGAACAGAGGGGAAATCCGGGGACGATTTATTTGTTGAGCTTCCTGATCCGCTCCGAGGGCGTGATGATGTCGGTCAGCCTGATGCCGAACTTGTCATTCACCACCACCACTTCGCCTTGTGCGATCAGGCAGCCATTGACCAGCACATCCATCGGTTCGCCGGCCAGGCCGTCCAGTTCCACCACGGAACCCTGGGCCAGTTGCAGCAGGTTCTTGATGGCGATCTTGGTGCGTCCCAGTTCCACCGTCAGCTGCACCGGAATATCCAGGATGAAATCGATGTCGTTCTGGGTGCCGGCCTGGACCGTGTTGGAGAATTCCTGGAAGGCCGCGGCGGGCGCCGGTGGCGCCGGCGTGCGCTCTTCCGCGGCCTGTTGCTCGGCCAGGGCCGCGCCCCAGTCGTCGTCGACTTTGTCTTCATCTGCCATTGTCATCTCCCAGGCCGAATTCACTGTTGCTTTGCAAGAGCCGCTCGACGCGGATCGCGTATTGGTTGTTCATCTTTCCGTAGGCGCATTCCATCACCGGCACGCCATCCACCTTGGCTTCCAGCTTCGGTTCCACGCTCAAGGGAATGACGTCGCCTTCCTTCAGGTGCATGACATCGCCCAGGGTCATGCGCGCCGTGCCGAGATCCACCACCAGTTCCACTTCGGCGGTCTGGATCTGCTGCGTCATCAGGCGCACCCAGCGCTTGTCCACTTCCAGTTGCTCGCCTTGCAGGCTGCTGGTGAGCACATCGCGGATCGGCTCGATCATGGAGTAGGGCATGCAGAAATGCATTTCGCCCGATACCGGTCCCAGTTCCACCGTGAAGGTGGTGGCCACGATCACTTCATTGGGCGTGGCGATGTTGGCGAACTGGGTATTCATTTCGGAGCGGATGTATTCGAGCTGCAGCGGATACACCGGCTCCCAGGACTTGGCGTAGCTTTCAAAAACGATATTCAGCACGCGCTGGATGATGCGCTGCTCGGTCTGGGTGAAATCGCGGCCTTCCACCCGCGTGTGGAAACGGCCGTCGCCGCCGAACAGGTTGTCCACGATCAGGAACACCAGGTTCGGGTCCAGCACCACCAGCGCCGTGCCGCGCAGGGGCTTGATGTGCACCAGGTTGAGGTTGGTGGGCACCACCAGGTTGCGCACGAATTCGCTGTATTTCTGCACCCGCACCGGGCCGATGGCCACTTCCGCCGTGCGATGCAGGAAATTGAACAGGGCAATGCGCAGCAGGCGGCCGAATCGTTCGTTGATGATTTCCAGCGTCGGCATGCGGCCGCGCACGATGCGTTCCTGGGTCGCCAGGTTGTAGGGGCGCACGCCCTCCGAGGACGCGTCGCGCTGCGGCTCGTCGACGTCACCGGTCACGCCGCGCAAGAGCGCATCGACTTCGTCCTGGGACAGGAAATTCTCGGCCATGGTTTGCCCGCTGTTTGCCCGTTACTGGATCACGAATGAAGTGAAGAACACATCGATCACCTTCACCTCCGGCGCATTCGGCGCGAACGGCTTTTTGACCTGGGCGATGATCTCGTCCGCCAGTTTGCGCTTGCCTTCCAGCGTGATCAGCTCGCCCGCGGTCTTGGACGACAACAGCAGCAGGATGCGGCTGCGCACCTGCGGCTGGTACAGCTTGATCTGCTCGACATCGGCTGGCGAACCCACCTGCATGGTGAAGGTGGTCTGCAGGAATTGATCGCCGGCGCCTTCGCTTTGCAGGTTGACGGTGAAGGCATCCATGTTGACGAACACCGGCGGCTCGGCCTTCTTGGCGGCGGCCGCCTTGCCTGGGGCTTCCTGTTCATGGAACCACCAGCCGCCGGCGCCGGCGCCGCCCAGCAGCAGCACCGCCAGCAGCAGGATGACGATCAGCTTCTTTTTCGATTTCGGCGGCGGCGCGCTGTCGCTCGATTCGGCGGGCACCAGCTTGGGAGCGGCTTTTTTGGGAGCAGTGGCCATGAAAATAAAGGGGGCTTCAGAGGTGTGCAGGCCTGATTATGGCCGAGCGTGACCGCAATTGTGCAGGGAAAAGAAGCAGGAATGCTTTCCTGTTTGGCGCTTGCCCCGGCCGAGCGCGCTTCGCTGGCGCGGGCGCGCTGCCTGCGCGGCCCGGCCGCATGACTTCAGGCGAAGGTGTTGACCAGGCCCAGGCCCTGGCGCTGCGGCGCGCTGACCCGGGTTTCGATGGCGGCTGCCGAGCCCTGGCCGGACTCCTGCGCGCCACCGCCGTTGCCGCCGCGCGCGCCCGATCCTTGTCCGGCTTGCTGGGCGTCGCCGCCGGTTCCGGCGTGCACGTTGGCCTGGCCGAGCGCGATGCCGGCATCGGCCAGCATTTCGCGCAAGCGCGGCAAGGCATCCTGCAGGGCTTGCCGCACCTCCGGCTGGGCCGCGCTGAAATCGGCGCTGGCGTGGGTATGGGAAACGGTCAGTACCACTTGCAGCGGGCCGAGCTCGGGCGGATTCAAGCTAAGCGATGCGCTTTGCTCGCCCTGGCCCACCATCCACACCACTTTCTGTCCCAGCGCCCGGTCCCAGCCGGCAGCGCCCACGCGCGGCGCCAATTGCTCGCCAGGCGCGCGCCCGGCGGAAAGGCTTTGCGCCTGGCGCAGCTGGGCGCCGGCCAGGGCTTGCGCTGCGGCTTGCGGGGCCGGCGTGTCCGGTCGGCTTTGCAGCAGCGTCTGGGCCTCTTCGCCATGCGCGGATTTATCGGCGTGCAGGGTGAGGGCACCGGCAATCCGGTCGGCAAAACCCGTATCTGCCGTATCGCGGGGGGCGCCGGCATCGAGCACTTCTTCACGGCCGGCGGCGGCCAGCAACTCGGCCTTTTGCCCAGCGCGCGCGGCGTGCGCGCGTGCGGCGCCGGCAGGATCGCTGGCGCCATCGCGCACTTCAGCGGCGGCAGTCTGCCTGCCCTGGGCCAGGCTTTGTGCTTCCTGCGTCAGGGCCAGCAATTGCGCGGCCGGGTCGATGATGCCGGCTTTGTGCGCTGCGGCCTGGGTCTCGTCCTGGTCCTCGTCCTTCGATTCTTCGCGGGCCTGGGTTGGCGTGGGCGCATGGCCGGCTGCCTGCGGCTGCGCGGCGTTGCTGTTGGGCGCCGCATCCGGCAGCGCCTGTTCGCCCTGGTTCGGGTTCGGCTTGCCATTGGCCTGGGCCGGCTTGTTCTGCGGCTGCGGCGCTTGCGCGGCAGCCGGCTGCGCGTTGGCGGTCGACAGGCTGGAAATCAGGCTGGCGAAATTGGCGCCCTTGCCGCCATCGTTGGCTGCGGCATTGCGGCCGGCATTGGCGGGCGCGGCGGGAAGGGATTGGGTGACGGGATTCATGTTCTGTGCTCCGGAACCGGTATCAGCGCCTGTGCAGCGGCGCGCGCGCGGCGTGTTCGTCCATCTGCTTCTGGTCGCGTTTTTGCTCGCGCAAGTCGGCCTGCTTCTGGGCGCGCGTGGCCAGGGTGTCATAGGACATGCGCTTTTTCTCGCTGGCCTGCCATTGGCCGCGCTCCCGCTCCACCGAGTGTTTGGCCTGCTGCACCGCCTGTTGCTGGCCGGCGATGGCGGCATCCAGCTTGTCGATGAAATTGCGGAAGTTCTGGTAACCCGCCGGTGACAAGCCCTGGCGCAGCGACTGGTTGAAGCGCTCGCCATACTCGTCGCGATACTGCAGCAGCAGCGCCAGCTTCTGGTCGGCATCGGCGGCGGCCGCCACCGCGCGGCCCAGGCGCTGGGCGGCTTCGTCCGAGGCGGCGCTGGCCAGTTCGATCAGGGTTTCCAGGGCGGATGAGCTCATGCTGCGCATTATGCAAGCAGTGGCACGGCTTCAATCAGGAGAACAGGGCGGCAAGTCGGGCCGAACTCTCGGGAATGCCGGCTTTTTCATGGATGCCTTGCTGCAGGAAGGCTTCGATCTGCGGCATCAGCCGGATCGCTTCATCCAGCACCGGATCGCTGCCGGCGGCATAGGCGCCCACCGCGATCAGGTCGCGGTTGCGCTGATAGCGCGAAGTCAGTTGCTTCAGGCGCCGCGCCAGTTGCTGCTGCTCGGGACTGGTGATGTTGTGCATGGCGCGCGAAATCGATTGCTCGATGTCGATCGCCGGATAATGCCCGGCCTCGGCCAGGCTGCGATTCAGGACGATATGCCCGTCCAGGATGGCGCGGGCGGAATCGGCAATCGGGTCCTGCTGGTCGTCGCCCTCGGTCAGCACGGTGTAGAAGGCGGTGATCGAGCCGCCGCCGGGCAGGCCGTTGCCGGCCCGTTCCACCAGCGCCGGCAGCTTGGCGAAGACCGAAGGCGGGTAGCCCTTGGTGGCCGGCGGCTCGCCGATGGCCAGCGCGATTTCCCGCTGCGCCATGGCGTAGCGGGTCAGGCTATCCATGATCAGGAGCACGTTCTTGCCCTGGTCGCGGAAATGCTCGGCAATCGCGGTGGCATAGGCCGCGCCCTGCAGGCGCAACAGCGGCGGGGTGTCGGCCGGGGCTGCCACCACGGCCGAGCGCGCCAGGCCTTCCGGTCCCAGGATCTGCTCGATGAATTCCTTCACCTCGCGCCCCCGTTCGCCGATCAGGCCGACCACGATCACATCGGCGCTGGTGTAGCGCGCCATCATGCCCAGCAAGACGCTCTTGCCGACGCCGGAACCGGCGAACAGGCCCATGCGCTGGCCGCGTCCAACGGTGAGCAGGCTGTTGATGGCGCGCACGCCCGTATCCAGCACCGCGGAGATCGGCTCGCGGTTGAGCGGATTGGCGGCGCGCACCGTCAGCGGCGCGGCATGCGCCGCATTCAAGGGACCCAGGC